>JBQCIY010000165.1:0-52703 GCA_051953275.1 Devosia sp.
AAGAAGGCCGGTCTCACCCAGCAGGACGTTGCCAATCAGCTCGGTCGACCGCAGTCCTTCGTTGCCAAGTACGAGGGTGGCGAGCGTCGGCTCGATGTGGTCGAGTTCCTGCAGGTCGCGGCGGTACTCGGCGCAGACCCAGCGCGGATCGTGCGGGCACTGGGCGCGGTCGACTAGCTTGGATTATTGCGACAAGCGTATTGGTCGACCAAACGTCCGCTTCGCGCCAAAAGCGGTCACTCAAGTCGCCAGCCGGTAACCGACGCCCGGTTCGGTGAGGATGACTTGGGGGTTGGCGGCGTCGTCGTCGAGCTTTTCGCGGATGTGGCCGATGGCGACGCGGAGGTAATGAGCGTCGTCAACATGGGCAGGACCCCAGACCGTGGTGAGAAGCTGCTTGTGGGTAACGAGCCGGCCGGCGTAGCGGGCAAGCAGTGCCAACACGTCGAACTCCTTGCGGGTCAACTTGGCCTCGACACCAGCGCGCGTCACGGTGTGCGCGGCAAGGTCGATGCTCAGGTCGCCGAACTCCAGCGTGGAGCGCTCCTCGGCGGCCGGCTTGCGAGACCGCAGCAGAGCGCGAAGGCGGGCAAGAAGCTCGCCGGTCGCGAAAGGCTTCGTGACATAGTCGTCGGCGCCGGCGTCGAGAGCGGCGATCTTTTCGATCTCGGCGTCACGTACTGAGAGCACGAGGATTGGACTCTGACTCCACTCGCGGATCGCGGCGATCACTGCCTTGCCGTCGAGGTCCGGCAGGCCCAGGTCGAGGACCACCGCATCCGGGGCCTCGGTCGCGGCGCGCTCGATGCCGAGGCGGCCGCGATCGGCCTCCAGCATGACGAAACCGGCGCTCTCGATGGCAATGCGCAGGAAGCGCCGGATCGGCGCCTCGTCCTCGATCACCAGGATGCGGGGTTCGTTCATCTCGCAGGGGCCACCGGCAGGTCCATTTCGATCGTCGCTCCCGTACCGCCCGGACCGGCAAGGGCGCGAACCCGCCCGCCATGCGCCTCGATGAAGCCGCGCACGATGGCAAGCCCCAGCCCGGTTCCGGTCGGCCGGCGATCGCCTTCGCTCACCCGGTAGAACAGGTCGAAGACCTTGTCGCGCTCTGCCGCAGGAATCCCCGGCCCCTCGTCGGTGACGGCGAGCGTCACCATCTCTCCGGCCCGGCGCGCAGCGATGGTGATCACCGTCCGCGCCGGCGCGTATTTCACGGCATTCTCCAGCACATTGGCAACCGCCTGCCCCACGAGCACGGGATCGGCCTCGATGCGCGGCAGGTCGGCCGGAATGTCGACCCGCAGGCGATGCTGCTGGAGCTGCTGCGAAAGGTCGGTCCGCGCCACGCCGACGATCTCGCGCAGATCGAGCGGCGCAAGCTTCGGCTTCAGGGCGCCATATTCGATGCGCGTCATGTCGAGCAGGTTCTGCACGTAGCGGTCGAGCCGGCGCGCTTCGTCGAGCCCAGCGTCGACGAGCGCCCGCTGCTGCTCCGGCGGCAGATCGGGGGTCAGCCCCGAGAACGCGCCGATCACCGACACCAGCGGCGTGCGCAGGTCATGGCTGAGGGAATTGAGCAGCGCCGTGCGCAGCTTTTCACCCTCGGCCTCGACCTTGAGACTCTGGACATCGGCCGCAAGACGCGTGCGCTCGATGGCGACGGCCACCTGGTCCTCGACCGCCTTGAGCAGCCGCCGCACCTCGGGATCGGCGCCGCGCCGCTTGTCCTTGAACTGCAGGCCGACGACCCCAAGCGGCGTGTTCGCTGCCAGCGGCACGAACATCCACTCCGAGGTCGGCAGCGTCGGCGTGCCTGCCCCTGCCGGCTCGTTCTTGTCAAAGGCCCAGCGGGCCGCGGCGGCGGCCCGCTGATCGAGTTCCTCCTCGATCGAAGGATAGCCCTGCACCTGCTCGAGCGATCCCAGCCGGTCCGGCATGAGGATCAGCGAGCGGCAATCGAGTGTCGCCGCGATGTGATAGGCACCGGCGTAGAGCACATCGTCGAGATCGGACTTAGCGGCGATGCGCTTGGCGAAGTCGTACAGCATCTCCGTACGCTTCTGGTTGTTGCGCATGGCCGTGACCTGAGCCCGCAACCGGCCGGCCAGCGTGCCGGTGACCAGCGCGCCCATCAGGAACAGCACGAGGCCGACCACATCCTCGGGCCGCTGGATGGTGAAGCTGTAGCGCGGCGAGGTGTAGAACCAGTTGTGCGCAAGGAAGCAGAGCATGCTGGTGACCACGGCGGGCCACAGCCCATAGCGCGCGCCGACCAGCAGCACGGCCACCATGTAGATGATGACCAGCGACGTCGGTGAAACCAGGTTCAGCGCGTCGATCGGCCAGGCGACAAGCGTTGCCAGCAGCGCGCCGGCGACGCCTGCAAGCAGCGCCTCGCGCGTGAGATCGACCTGCGGCCAATGCCAGCACGCCCGCGCGTCGCGGGTTTCCCCGGCGACCACGGTGACCTCGAAATCGGTCGCGGCGTCGAGCAGCCGGTCGGCGACCGCCTCGCGTCCTAGCCCCTGGATGCCGCGCGGCCGCGGGCGGCCGATCACCAGCCGCGTGACGTTGCGGTTGCGCGCGAATCCGATCAGCGCATCGGCCACGCCGCGCTCGACATGCAGCGTCGCCGTCTCCGCGCCGAGCGACTCCGCCAGTTGCAGCGCATCGGTGGTCATGCGCCGCGCCTGCTCCGGCAGCGCCTCGTGCCGGGCGGTCACGACGCTCACGGCGATCCACGGCAGGTCAGCGCGCTCCGCCATGCGCCTGGCGGCGCGCACGAGCGACTTGGCCAGCGGGCTCTCGTTGATGCAGACGAGGATGCGTTCCTGCGTCGGCCACGGTCCCTTCACCGCGCCCGCCTGCATCAGACGCAGCACTTCGCTGTCGACGCGGCTCGCCGCTGTCCGCAACGCCAGCTCGCGCAGCGCAGTGAGATTGGGGCGCGTGAAGAAATTGTCGAGGGCGCGACCGACGGTGCCGGCGCGATAGACCTTGCCGTCGTGCAGGCGGGCGATCAGCTCCTCGGGCGGAAGATCGATGAGCTCGATGTCATCGGCACGGTTGATGATCTCGTCAGGCACCGTCTCCTGCACGCGCACGCCGGTGATGCGCGCGACCGGATCGTTGAGCGTTTCGATGTGCTGGATGTTGAGCGCCGTCACGACATCGATGCCCGCATCGAGCACCTCGACCACGTCCTGCCAGCGCTTGAGGTGCCGCGACCCCGGGACATTGCTGTGGGCTAGCTCGTCGATCACCGCGAGCGTCGGCCTGCGGGCGAGCAGCGCATCGAGGTCGAGCTCTTCGAGGGCCTGGCCACGGTAATCGAGGCGGTGCCGCGGCAGGACCTCGAGCCCGGCGAGCAACGCCTCGGTCTCGGCCCGCCCGTGCGTTTCGACCAGTGCCACGACAACATCGACGCCTTGCCGCATGCGCAGCGCCGCCTCCTGCAGCATGGCGTAGGTTTTGCCGACGCCCGGCGAGGCGCCGAGGAAGATCTTCAGCCGGCCCCGCTCCCCGCGTCTGGCATCGGCGAGGAGCGAGTCCGGCGACGGGCGGTCGGTATCGGCGTCGGCTATGGCTTCAGCTCATCCAGCGCGAGGTTGAGGGCGAGAACGTTGACGTGTGCTTCTCCCAATATACCCAGTTCCGGGCCGTCGGTGTGAGCGATGACGAGGCGCCGGACGGCGTCTTCGCTCAGGCCGCGGGCCCTGGCGACGCGCGGGACCTGGAACAGCGCGCCGGCGGGAGAGATGTCGGGGTCGAGGCCAGACCCCGAGGCGGTGACGAGATCGGCGGGAATGCCGGTGCCCCCGAGGGCTGCGGCCTTGGCGGCGATGTTGGCGGCCAGCCGTTTCGAGCTGGGACCCAGATTGGACCCGGACGAAGCCGAGGCGTCGTACTTGGCCGCGGACGGCCGCCCATGGAAGTACTTGTCCTGCGTCCACGCCTCGCCGATCAGCGCCGACCCCAGCAGCGTGCCGTTGCGCACGACCTGCGAGCCGTTGGCCTGGGCCGGGAACAGGATTTGTGCAGCCCCGGTGATGGCCAGCGGATAGAGCAGCCCGGTGAGGACGGCCAGGACCAGCGTCAGGACAATCGCGGGACGAAGATGAGTGAGCATGACGTGATTCCTCAGGCGAGATGCAGCAAGCCGACGGCGATGTCGATGAGCTTGATGCCGATGAACGGCGCGACCAGGCCGCCCACGCCATAAATCATCAGGTTGCGGCTGAGCAGCGCCGACGCCGAGGACGGCCGGTAGCGCACGCCGCGCAGCGCCACCGGGATGAGCGCCACGATCACCAGCGCGTTGAAGATGAGCGCGCTGAGGATCGCCGCGGTCGGGCTGCCCAGCTGCATGATGTCGAGCATCCTGAGGCCGGGATAGGCCGTGACGAACAGCGCCGGCAGGATGGCGAAATACTTGGCGACATCGTTGGCGATCGAAAACGTGGTGAGCGCACCGCGCGAGATGAGGAGCTGTGTGCCCACCAGCACGATCTCGATGAGTTTGGTGGGATCGCTGTCGAGATCGACGAGGTTGCCCGCTTCCTTTGCGGCCGGCGTGCCCGAATTCATGGCGACGCCGACATCGGCCTGCGCCAGCGCCGGCGCATCGTTGCTGCCGTCGCCGCACATGGCGACCAGCCGCCCCTCGGCCTGCTGGGCGCGGATCAGCTCGAGCTTTTTCTCAGGTGTCGCCTCGGCGAGGAAATCGTCGACCCCGGCTTCGGCGGCGATCGACGCCGCGGTGAGCGGATTGTCGCCCGTCACCATCACCGTGCGAATCCCCATCTGCCTCAGCTCTGCGAACCGGTCGCGAATGTTCGGCTTGACCACATCCTTGAGATGGATGACGCCGAGGATGCGGTCGTTCCAGCTCACCACCAGCGGTGTCCCGCCGGAGGAGGCAATGAGGCGCACGATGCGGTCGAGCTCGGGCGTCGCCGGCTGCCTGACATGCCCGAGGATCGCGTCCGATGCGCCCTTCCGGATCACCGTTCCATCCGCCAGATTGGCGCCCGACATGCGGCTCTGCGCGGAGAACGGCACGAAGGACGCGCCGTTTGCGGCAGCGTCGCTGGGCTGGAAGCGCTGGCGCGCGAGCTCGACGATGGACCGGCCCTCCGGCGTCTCGTCGGCGAGCGAAGCGAGGTGAGCCGCCTCCGCGAGGCGCTGCGGCTCGACACCCGGCAAGGCCTCGAAGCCGTCGGCCATGCGGTTGCCGAAGGTGATGGTGCCGGTCTTGTCGAGGAGCAACACATCGATGTCGCCGGCGGCCTCGACCGCGCGGCCCGATTTGGCGATGACGTTGGCCTTGACCAGCCGGTCCATGCCGGCGATGCCGATTGCGGAAAGCAGGCCGCCGATGGTCGTCGGGATCAGTGTGATGAACAGCGCCGCGAGATAGATCACCGGAATCTGCGCGCCGCTCCAGCTCGCGAACACCGGCAGCGTCACGACCACGAAGAGAAACACCAGTGTCAGCGCTGCGAGCAGGATATCGAGCGCGATTTCGTTGGGTGTCTTCTGCCGTTTCGCGCCTTCGACCAGCGCGATCATACGGTCGAGGAAGGTCTCGCCCGGCTTTGCGGTCACCTTGACCACCAGCCAGTCGGAGACGAGCCGCGTGCCGCCGGTGACCGACGAGCGGTCGCCGCCCGACTCGCGGATCACCGGCGCGCTTTCCCCGGTGATGGCGCTCTCGTCGACGGACGCAACGCCCTCGATCACCTCGCCATCGGTCGGCACGATATCGCCGGCCTCGACGAGGATGACGTCGCCTTCGTCGAGCGCCACCGCGTCCTTGGGATGAAAGATGTCGCGCCGCCGCGGATCGGCCAGCACCTTGGCGCGCGCCGTGATCCGGGTGGCGCGGAAAGCGTCGGCCCGCGCCTTGCCGCGGCCTTCGGCAATAGCTTCGGCGAAGTTGGCGAACAGCACCGTGAACCAGAGCCAGATCGCGACCTGGAGTCCGATGCCGAAGGTCGGGGCGTGCGAGAGGCCGTCGCGGATGACGAGGATGGTGACCAGCGCCGAGGTCAGCCCGGTGACGAAGATGACGGGATTGCGGGCGAGGCCGCGTGGGTTGAGTTTCAGCACGGCCTGGCCGGCGGCGTGGCGCAAGATCGTGCCATCGAACAGGCTGATCTCGGCGCTGGTGGATGTGGATTTGGACATGAGCAACCTCAGAAGCTCTGACCGCCGGCGATCGACACCTGCTCGGCGATGGGGCCGAGGGCGAGGACCGGCAGGAAGGTGAGCGCGCCGATGATGACGATGGTGGCGACGAGCAGCGTCACGAAGACCGGACCGTGTGTCGGGAACGTGCCAGCCGAGGGCGGCGCCGTCTTCTTCATCGCTAGCGAACCGGCGATGGCGAGGATCGGGATGATGCAGCCATAGCGGCCGAGCAGCATGGCGATGCCGAGCCAGCTGTCGTGCCAGTCGGTGGCCGCGGTGAAGCCGGCGAAGGCCGAGCCGTTGTTGCCGGTCGCTGAGCTGTAGGCATAGAGCAGCTCGGTCAGGCCGTGCGGGCCCGGATTGAGGATCGCCGACTGGCCCGTGCCCGCGACGATCGACAGCGCCGCGAGTGCCAGCACCCCGAGCGGCATGACCAGCAGCGTCAGCGCCGCGAGCTTGACCTCGCGCGCCTCGATCTTCTTGCCCAGATATTCGGGCGTGCGTCCGACCATCAGTCCGGCGAGAAACACCGTGATGATCACCAGCAGCAGCATGCCGGTCAGCCCGACGCCGACGCCGCCGAACACCACCTCCCCGAGCTCGATGTTCAGCATCGCGACCATGCCGCCGAGCGGCGAGAAGCTGTCGTGCATGGCATTGACGCTGCCGTTCGAGGCGGCCGTGGTGGCCTCGGCCCAGAGCGCGCTGTCGGCGACGCCGAACCGCACCTCCTTGCCCTCCAGATTGCCCGCATCCTGCGAGACCGCAGCCGGGTAGAGCGGGTTCGGCTGCAACTCGCCGGCATAGATGCTGCCCAGTCCGATGACGAACAGGATGCCCATCGCGGCGAACAGCGCGATGCCCTGCCGCCGATCCTTCACCATCTTGCCGAAGGTGAAGCAAAAGGCCGTGGAGACGACGAGGATCCCCAGCATCGACAGGAAGTTGCTGATCGCCGTTGGGTTTTCGAATGGATGCGCCGAGTTGACGTTGAAGAATCCGCCGCCATTGGTGCCGAGCTGCTTGATGGCGAGCTGGCTGGCGACCGGGCCGATGGCGATGGTCTGGGTGCCGCCGTCGGGCGTGGTCGCAGTAAGCGACGACTGCAGCGTCTGCGGCATGCCCTGCCAGACGAACACGAGCGCCAGGACGATCGAGATGGGCAGTAGGATGTAGAGTGTCGCTCTGACCATGTCCGCCCAGAAATTGCCGATTGTCTTCTGCGCCCGCGTGGCGAGGCCGCGGGTGACGGCCGCGGCAACGGCCATGCCAGTTGCCGACGACACGAAATTCTGAGTCGTCAGCCCTGCCATCTGGCTGAAGTAGCTCATCGTCGTCTCGCCGCCGTAGCTCTGCCAGTTGGTATTCGTAACAAAGCTAACCGCGGTGTTGAACGCGAGGTGCGCCGGCAGGCCGGGCAGGCCCAGCGGGTTCCACGGCAGATGGTCCTGGAGCAGCAGGATTAGGAACAGCAGCACGAAGCCGGCGGTGTTGAAGGCGATCAGGGCCAGCGCATAGCCGCTCCAGCTCTGACCCTGCTCCGGTTTGATCCCGGCCAGTGCGTAGATCGGCCGCTCGGCCCAGCGCAGGAACCTGGAGTCCCCCGCGAACACACGGGCCATAGAGGTCCCGAGCGGGATCGAGAGCGCGACCAGCACGACGCCGTAGAGCACAAACTGCAAGAGGTCCTGGGTCATGATCGTCTCAGAAGCTCTCGGGGCGGATCAGCGCGAGGAGGGCGTAGACGAGCACCGCCGCCGCAAACAGCAGGCCCAGCCAGACATCGAAGCTCATTAGAGCCTCCCTGCAAGCGGCACCGACAATGCGATCAGCGCAAAAGCGGAAAGGCCCCCGAGGAAATAGAAACAATCTGCTGGCACGGCCGGCTCCATCAGTGGTGAGGCCCAGGAGATGGGGTCTGGCGCCGTAAAGGCGCCATGCCGAAAATCATTCCGACGCGTAATGCCGGCGTAAAGTCCGCTTGGCTCCAACAGCGGTCGCTAGTCTCATGGACGTGCAATTTGCGGGCGTCCGCTTTGTCCCGCCAAAGAAGGGGGCCGCGGCAGGGCCGCGATCGCCCCCTCTATGGCGGGACCGCTGGATAGGCTGTATAGCGCCATAAATCTCCATACAGACGGACACTATGCCCTCCGGAGCGGTCCTCAATGCGCTTCGAGCCGGGAGGACCCTCCATACTCTCATAGCCCTGGGAGCGATGTGGCGGCGGTGGCAGGTGTCTTGGGGCTTCGGGACGGATCGGGCACAGAGGACGAGTTGCCCTCTTGTTGTCCACCGATCTCGCCTCAAGCGCTGCTGTCTCGGTGATGTGGACCGGGCACCGGCGAAAGGCATCGCATCATCATGCTCGACGCGGACAAGACACTCCATCGGCTGTGCGCAGCTTCGAGAGCGGGAAGCAGGCCGAGGTCCTCGACGCAATCGAACACACCGAGTGATCATGATCACTCACACACGAACGATGTTCTCTAGGGTCATATCCCTATCAAGTGTACAAGCAGCTCACCGTCTCCAACTTGCACTCTGAGCTGCATCAGGCTCGACGCACAAAGAGACAGGCCATCGCCGCCACATCGCTCCCAGGGCTATGAGAGTATGGAGGGTCCTCCCGGCTCGAAGCGCATTGAGGACCGCTCCGCAGGGCAGTTAGTCTCCAGCTATGGAGAAAAAGCACATCAGACGCCGTCAACCCGCCCGCCACCCCGACCATTTCGGCGCAACCGCCCGACTTTTGGGCCTCTGATTGGTGACAGGCTTGGCCCCGCCAGTCCAGGCCTATGAGTAGTCCTGGCCTTTTTGGACCCCCGGCAAAGCCACGGAAACTGGGACGTGCTGAGTAGTATGCCCAAAGTACTCGCAACGACTCGACGACGGGCGAGACTGCCTAGCATCCCTAAGGGAAATTCGAGGTCGCTGAGTACTCTGCCCATAAAGCGGGCAATATCGAGCCGGAACGCAACAATATGGGGGCGGCAGGCTCTTATCGGTCGTTGCTTGCGTCACCGCCGATCCGGTCTGTGCAGGCTTGGGGACGCCGAATGCTCGGACCTCCGTACATCAGGCATGCTGAGACTGATTGGCCAGATTGAAAGTGGGCAGACCGCTCCCAACGACGTGCATGGACTACCGTGCCAGATAACCGCAGTGAACCGTCGAACCCCCGTAGGCATCGAGCAAAGCCCGCCGCCACCCGAGGTCCAGGTCAGCGGCGAGCCGGTGCGCAACGGGGGTCGCGCTCCACCGGCCAGCATGCGTCGCGACGGCTCGGCTGATAAGTCCTCGCTGCAGGGACGCAGTTGTCACAGCGGATGACAGTATGCGCCAATCGCAGGGCCGGTCGGCGTGTAAAGCGATGGCTGTCTTTTGAGAGGCAAGCTTATCCTACTCTTTGGAGGCAGCCCAAGGTGATCCTCAAATACGAGTTGGATAGCTCGGTGAATGAAGCCGTTCCCCAAGACGGCGACTGGTGGATGCTCTGTTACGACACCGAGACCGAGATCTTTTACATCGATCATGAGTGGAACCGCGCCGACCTCAGCCGGCCAGATCGACAGGTGCAGACCGGAATCCGACGTCACCTCAATGCAGGGTCGTGGAGAGGCCGCGGATCAAATAAACTCGCAAGCGGGATGGCGCGACTGAGAGACCGTGCCCTTGCCAGGAGGATGTTCACCGGCCGCGATGACCAAGCTGGTTCGTTTGAAATAGTCGCTTGGATTACGCCGATAGTCCGACTGGCGGATGAAAATAGAACCGTGTTCTCAATGCCTTGGGTCCTCCGGCGGCGATCTGAAATGCGGGCCGCTCCGCAGCGCAGATAGGCAGTCTGTTTGAGGTAAGACGGCCCAGCATGCAGCATGCCTTCCCGCCACTGCCGGAAAACCTGGAGGACTCGCTCGCTTCGGCACACCGCCGGTCGGGACACCTGCATGCTGCGACCCGAAATCGAAGCCCCCAAAAGGCCCGGAACTCCGCACATCGGGCATGCTGATGCGTCAGCATGCTCAAAGTGCGGCAAAGCCCCGGACTTCCGCAGTTCGGGCATGCTGAGGCTGGTTTGCGCTTACTGTTGGGACAGAGCGCAGCCGTCTCAGTTTTGGTCGCATTACTGAGCTCCGCAAGCTGCGTTGAGGAACGACCGCTTGGCACCACCGCCGGACGTTCGTGGCCAAAGGACACTCGTACTACATTTTTCCACAGCCAGTATTCTGCTCATTTGGTGAGCATTTTGGAAGCAATGCCGCTCCAATCGGCACTTTGTAGACGGCTCGGACAGCGCCCGGCGAGACCCGACCTCAATTCCGTAATCCGAGCAATTAGTTAACTGGGATGGATTGGATGGCACGGGCTTTGCAATTTCTCCGGCGGTGCAAACAACAGACTGTCGGAGGCACAATTGACAGGAGTACACCGTTTCGCGGCCGGGCTGGGGCTCGCCGCGGCCATGACGATGGGCGCAATGGCGCCGGTCGCCGCTGCAGACGACACCATCAAGGTCGGTATCCTTCACTCGCTGTCGGGGACGATGGCCGGATCGGAGACGATCCTCAAGGACACCATGCTGTTCCTCATCGACCAGCAGAACAAGAAGGGCGGACTCCTGGGCAAGAACTCGAGCCCGTGGTCGTCGATCCGGCTTCGGACTGGCCGACCTTCGCCGAAAAGGCCCGCGAACTGATCAGCCAGGACCATGTCGCCGCCGTGTTCGGCTGCTGGACCTCGTCGTCGCGCAAGTCGGTGCTGCCGGTGTTCAAGGAGCTCAACTCGATCCTGTTCTACCCGGTCCAGTGGGAAGGCGAAGAATCCGAGAAGAACGTGATCTATACCGGCGCCTCGCCGAACCAGCAGGCGATCCCGGCGGTAGACTACCTGATGAGCGATGACGGCGGCGCGGTGAAGCGCTGGGTGCTCGAGGGCACCGACTACGTCTATCCGCGCACGACCAACAAGATTCTCGAACAATACCTGCTCGACCATGGCGTGTCCAAGGACGACATCATGGTGAACTACACGCCGTTCGGCTTCTCGGACTGGCAAACCGAAGTGAGCAAGATCAAGGCCTTCGGCTCGGCGGGCAAGAAAACCGCGGTGGTCTCGACCATAAACGGCGACGCCAATACGCCGTTCTACAAGGAGCTCGCCAACCAGGGGATAAAGGCCGAGGATATCCCGGTCGTCGCCTTCTCGGTGGGCGAAGAAGAGCTCAGCGGCCTCGACACCGGTCCGCTGGTCGGCCACCTCGCGGCCTGGAACTACTTCGAGTCCGTCGATACGCCCGAAAACAAGCAGTTCATCGCGGACTGGAAGGCGTACATGAAGAACGACAAGGTGGTGACCAACGATCCGATGGAAGCGGCCTATCTCGGCTTCAACCTGTGGGTGAAGGCGGTCGAAAAGGCCGGCACCACCGACACCGACGCCGTGCTCAAGGACATCGTCGGCCTCTCAGTGCCGAACCTGAGCGGCGGTACCGCGACGGTGCTGCCCGACCACGAGCTGACCAAGCCCGTGCTGATCGGCGAAGTGCAGGCCAACGGCCAGTTCGACGTGGTGTGGAAGACCGACAAGGACGTCCCCGGCGACGCCTGGTCCGACGTGCTGCCCGAGGACAAGAACATCACTGCCGACTGGACCGATCCGATCAAGGGCTGCGGCCATTTCGACACCTCGACCAAGACCTGCACGACGGCGCCGTCGCCGTAAGCAGAGTGCCGATCATCGCGAGGGCGGCATACCGCCCTCGTTCTTTTCCGACCATCGAGCGAGCATGATGGCACCTCGTCTCTTCCGGCAGATCGCGACGCTGATCGCTGTTCTAGTATTGAGCCTGCCGTTGGCGGCAACCGCCGCCGATTTCGGCGTACTGGTCGATGCCCTCGGCCCGGGCAGCTTCTCGCAGCGCGAGGCGGCGGTGAACGCGCTCGCGGCGACCGGCGACTCGCGCGTGGCCCCCATCCTGCAGGCGCTCACCGACGGCAATCTCTATACCCGCAAGACCGACGGCAGGGTGGTGATCGCCGCCAAGGCAGGCGACGGTTTCGCCCTTACCAGCCCGGCGGACAATTCGGCGCTCGGCAGCGCCACCGACGACGACATCGAAAAGATCAAGGTCAACAACGCGCTGCGCGGCAAGATCAGGACCGCCATCGGCCAGCTGACGCTGATGAGCGCGGATCGCGATGCGCGTCTGTCGGCGGCGCAATCGGTGCTCAAGACCGCCGACCCCGGGACGCTCGACCTGCTGAAGAAAGCACTGGCCGCCGAGACCGACCCGCAGATCAAGAACACGATGGAACTCGCCGAGGCGGGCATCGTGCTCAAGACCGATGCGCCCATCGACGAGAAGCGCGCCGCAATCCAGACCGTCGCCGCCCACTGCGACCGCGACGCCCTCACGGTGCTGACCAATGCCCTACCGGACACTCCCGACACGCTGAAGCCGGACGTCCAGGCCGGCATCGATTCCATCGATCGTGTCCTGCAGCTGTGGGACATCGCGCAGAACCTCGTCTACGGGGCGTCGCTCGGCTCGGTGCTGCTGCTCGCCGCGATCGGCCTCGCCATCACCTTCGGCGTGATGGGCGTGATCAACATGGCGCACGGCGAGATCGTGATGCTGGGCGCCTATGTGACATATGTGGTGCAGCAGCTCATCCTCAGCTATGCGCCCGACCTCATCGACTGGTCGCTGATGATCGCCATTCCCGCGGCGTTTCTGTTCACCGCCCTGGTCGGCGTCGCCATCGAGCGCGGCATCATCCGCTGGCTCTACGGGCGACCGCTGGAAACGCTGCTGGCCACATGGGGCCTGTCCCTCATCCTGCAGCAGGCCATCCGCGCCATCTTCACCGCCAATAACCGGCCCATCGTCAATCCGAACTGGATGTCCGGGGCGCTGCAACTGGGCAATCTCAGCATCACCTGGAACCGGCTGTGGATCATGGTGTTCGCGGTGCTGGTGTTTGTCGCGCTGCAGCTGGTACTGAACCGTACGCCGCTCGGGCTGCAGATGCGCGCCGTGACGCAGAACCGGCGCATGGCGTCGTCGATGGGGATCAGGACGCCGTTCGTCGACGCGATGACGTTCGGCCTCGGTTCGGGGATCGCGGGGCTGGCCGGCGTGGCGCTCAGCCAGATCGACAACGTGTCGCCCAGCATGGGCCAGAACTACATCGTCGACAGCTTCATGGTGGTGGTGTTCGGCGGCGTCGGCAACCTCTGGGGCACGCTGATCGCAGCGCTGTCGCTGGGCATGGGCAACAAGTTCCTCGAGCCGTTCGCCGGGGCGGTGCTCGCCAAGATCATCATCCTGGTGCTGATCATCTTGTTCATCCAGCGGCGCCCGCGCGGCATGTTTGCGCTCAAGGGCCGTGCGGTCGAGCAATGATCACCCAGCTCATCCTCCGCTCCGCCGACCGCCGCGCCGCCTGGCTGGTGTCGATCATCCTGCTGGTGGCGCTGCTCGTGCCGGTGTCGAGCCTGGTGCTGCCGGAGACGAGCCCGCTGCACATTCCCGACTACATCGTGCCGCTGTTCGGCAAATACCTGACCTACGCGATGCTGGCGCTCGCCCTCGATCTGGTCTGGGGCTTTTGCGGCATCCTGTCGCTCGGGCATTCGGCGTTCTTCGCGCTCGGCGGCTCTGCGATGGGCATGTACCTGATGCGGCAGATCGGCAGCCGCGGCGTCTACGGCAACCCGATCCTGCCCGACTTCATGGTGTTCCTGAACTACAAGGCGCTGCCGTGGTTCTGGTACGGCTTCGACAATTTCTGGTTCGCCATGCTGATGGTGGTGCTGGTGCCGGGCGTGCTGGCCTTCGTATTCGGCTTTCTCGCCTTCCGCAGCCGCGTCACGGGCGTCTATCTCTCGATCATCACGCAGGCGATGACCTATGCGCTGCTGCTGGCGTTCTTTCGCAACGACCTCGGCTTCGGCGGCAACAACGGCCTCACCGACTACAAGGACATCCTGGGCTTTCCGATCTCCGCGCTGACGACACGCGCCGCGCTGTTCGCGGCGACGGCGATCGCGCTGGCGGTCGCGGTGCTGATCTGCTCGGCGATCGTCAACTCCAAGCTCGGCAAGGTGATGATCGCGACGCGCGACGCCGAGAGCCGGACGCGCTTTCTCGGCTATCGCGTCGACAACGTGAAGCTCTTCGCCTTCGTCGTCTCGGCGGTGATCGCCGGAGTGGCCGGGGCGCTGTTCGTACCGCAGGTCGGCATCATCAATCCCAGCGAGTTTGCGCCCGAGAACTCCATCGAGGTGGTGATCTGGACCGCCGTGGGCGGCCGCGGCACCATCGTCGGGCCGATCCTCGGCGGCTTGCTAGTCAATCTGGGCAAGACGATCTTCACCAGCCTCCTGCCCGACTACTGGCTCTATGCGCTGGGCGCCCTGTTCATCCTCGTGACGCTGTTCCTGCCCAAGGGAATCGTCGGCACGCTGCGCGACGCGTTCGCCCGCAAGGCGGCGCCGCGCGAGGACAACACGCAGGCGGAGGAGACGGGCACCAAGGGTACGCCGCTCGTCACCGACCTCACACCCGGACCCGCGGAGTAGACGATGGCCGATGCCGCAGACCGCTTCAAAACGATGCTCTATCTCAACGGCGTCAGCGTGAGCTTCGATGGCTTCAAGGCGTTGAACAACCTGTCGATCATGGTCCACCCCAACGAGATGCTCGCGATCATCGGGCCGAACGGGGCGGGCAAGACGACGATGATGGACATCATCACCGGCAAGACCCGGCCGGACGACGGCGAGGTGTTCTTCGACGGCAGGACGGACCTCACCAAGCTCGACGAAGCCAAGATCGCCAATCTCGGCATCGGCCGGAAATTCCAGAAACCGACGGTGTTCGAGAGCCATACGGTCTGGGACAATCTCGAACTGGCGCTGAAAAAGCCGCGCGGCGTGTTCGCGACGCTCGGCTATGTCGTGGCCAATGACGACATCAAGCGCATCAACGACATCCTCGAAACCATCCGGCTGAGCGCGCGCAAAGGCGAGCTTGCCGCCGGCCTCAGCCACGGCCAGAAGCAGTGGCTCGAGATCGGCATGCTGCTGGCGCAGGCTCCCAAGCTGCTGCTGGTCGACGAGCCGGTGGCCGGCATGACCGATGCCGAGACGGTCGAAACCGCCAAGCTGCTCAAGGACATCGCGAGGACCCGCTCCGTCGTCGTGGTTGAGCACGATATGAGCTTCGTGCGCGAGCTCGGCACGCGCGTCACCTGCCTCGCGGAGGGCTCGGTGCTGGCCGAGGGCACGCTCGAACAGGTCAGCAGCAATCCGGTGGTGATCGAGAGGTACTTGGGACGATGAGCTCGGCCCTCACCATCAAATCTGTCGACCTCTACTATGGCGCGGCGCAGGCGCTTTACGGCGTCTCGATCGAATGCAAGCCGCGCCGCATCACGGCCGTCCTTGGCCGCAACGGGGTCGGCAAGAGCTCGACGCTGCGGGCCGTCACCGGCATCAACTCGGTCTCCGCCGGCGAGGTCGTCTTCGACAACGACGTGCTGAAGAAGGCGCCGCCCTACAAGCGGGCGCGGCTCGGCATCGGCTACGTCCCGCAGGGGCGGGAGATCTTTCCGCTGCTCACCGTGAAGGAGAACCTCGAGACCGGCTATGCCGGGCTCAAGGGCAGCGAGAAATCCATCCCCGACTACATTTTCACCCTCTTCCCCGTGCTGAAGTCCATGCTGGGCCGGCGCGGCGGAGACCTCTCGGGAGGCCAGCAGCAGCAGCTCGCCATCGGGCGTGCGCTGGTCACCCGACCCAAGGTGCTCGTGCTCGACGAGCCGACTGAGGGAATCCAGCCCTCGATCATCAGGGATATCGAGCGCGCGCTGCAGTTCCTGCGCGACGAGATGGGCATGACCATCCTTCTGGTCGAGCAATATCTCGACTTCTGCCGCGAGATAGCCGACGACATCTACGTCATGGATCGCGGCCAGATCATGCACACAGGCCCAGCATCCGATCTCGACCGATCCGACGTGAGACGCCACCTGTTGGTTTAGGTCCGATTTCGGCGGTGGGCTCAACCGATCGCCGCAAGACACTCGGCGAACTTCTCCGCTGGCGCTTGATAGAGCAAGGTATTTTTCGGACGTTCGTTGAGCTGGCTGGCGATGGCGTTGAGCTTGGCTTGGCTGTGTAGAGTGAGGTCGGTGCCGCGGGGCGATTGGTGTTTTCGTTCGATCCCCGCTGCCAGGGTGATCGTGGATCGCAAAAGTAGACCTCGATGTCAGTGGCCAGTTTAAGCCGCTGGTGATCGGCAAGCTCCCGGTCCTAGGTTAGTGACTGGTAGAGCTCGCCCGGAGCTTTTGTGAGTGCTTGATGAGGGCGGTGACGATGCCTTCGGTGTCCTTGTTGGCAACCTTGATCAGCATGACGTATCGCGAGTGGCGCTCGACCAGCGTCGCCACATAGCTGTTCTTGGGCCCACCGATGAGGTCGCCCTCCTCAATGACCCGGAACAGCTCGATCTTCGACGGAGGCTGGCCGCTCGCGGATGGAGACCGCATCTTTGATCTGGCCGAGCCCACTTTGCTTCATGCTGGCGTGTCGAGACCCACGGATCGTTCGTCTGGCTCTGAGGTGCTCGAGCAGCTCCTTCTTCGCTCAGCGAGCGGTTGGTCGCCGCCGGTCGTGGGCAGAGCGACGAAGAACTCAGACTGCAAGCCACGGCCGCGGAGGCCTGGACTGGCAACAGACATCGGAATTAGGGATCGGCGCCTCCCCTAAGCGCCAACTCCGACCCGAGATCAGTCGGTACACCCGTCAGGACGGCAGCTGTATTCACCGCAATCAGTCCGTTGGTCCCCTTACGCCTGATGACAACCGCTTCTGGGTGCTCAGTTCCGGCCACGCAGACCACCTCGGCGTTTCCGGTCACGGTCAAGCGTACCCCGCCGTTCGTGTCGGTAAGCAATCGTCGACGTAGTCTGTGGACAGCGCCACGGTCGCAGATGCCGAGCACCACGAGGACGCGCCGACCCTCGCGTAGATTGGCGGTTGCAAGCCGGAGCAGCGCATCGTCTGGCTCGCCAACGACAATCACATCGAAGGTCCGGCTCAACGATGCCTCGAGATCTGCGACAGTGGAATCGGTCTATTCGACATGATCGCACTTGCCTCCTGGCGATCGACGAGATTGATTTGGCGCGCTGGACCTCGAGACCTACTATTGCCGGGTTTGGATGGATTGAACGGAGGGGCCGTTCCACTTGAACAAGGCTGCTGACTTGTCAGGGGAGGTCACACTGACCGGGAGTGCGGATCGTGCGCGCTGGTCCGGTGAACCGAACTGGTACCTTTGGGACGGTGGTTTCATGGCCGCCGGTCGCACTAGGGGCGTGGTGCCGCCGCACCAGCACCACGCGATTCAGATCGTGCTTGCCGTCGACGGTACTATCGGTATGCGAGCGGAAGAGGGCGACTGGCGGACCGGTGCTGGGGTGATTGTTCGCCCAGACGTAGTTCACTCCTACGATGGCAACGAGGCGCTAGGCGCGCTGATGTTGATCGATCCAGAATCTCTGGAGGGCGCCTGGCTCAGGACTTCGCTTCGTGAGGACATCACGTTCGTACCGGAGGCTCGGATCGCCGCCTGTGCGAAGGAATTGCGGACGTTCCTGGAGCGACCGCTTGAGGCGTTGGAAATCGCTCCACTCGTTCGCCATTGTGTGCAGGCGATGTGCGCGGGAGCACCACCCACCCGACGTCTCGACAAGCGGATTACCAAAGTCATTGCGGCGATCCGAGAGTCCGACGAATTGAGAATCTCGATCGAGGAGGCCGCTGCCATGGCCTTCCTGTCACCAAGCAGGTTTGCGCATCTATTCAAGCAGCAGGTGGGCCTGGCATTTCGCCATTATCTGCTCTGGAGAAAGCTTGCGCGGGCGATGCTGGTGATTGGCCGGCAAGGGACGATCGCGGCTGCGGCCCACGAGGCCGACTTCGCAGACGCTGCCCACCTGACCCGCACTTTCTACCAAATGTTCGGACTTCCGCCCTCCGTCATGATGCGCGGCGAGTTCTTCGAGATTCCCTCGCCGTTCGACATTCCCAGTGCTGTCCAGGTGCCACGGTAGCAGGTTCGTTCAACATCACAGCAGGCTTGTTCAAGAAGATCGGCGGCAAGGTTCAATCCTTTTCCGGTCTGCGTCCCTAATCTCCGGAATGTCGGCGGGCAATCCCGCAGCGTCATTCGTTGAGAGGGCAAAAATGAACATTCACTGCGATGGGCGACCGCGTCTAGCAGCGGAACACTACTCCTACACTCCTTTGGTGAACCAGCGGGGACGCGAGGTGATGATACACCTCGAAGCCGCTCCGCATCCTTGGGACATCGGGATGGGCTATACAGTGCTCGACGGTTGGTCCTACAACGGCACGGTTCCGGGGCCTGTGATCGAAGCCAGGCAGGGCGACACCCTAGTGGTGCGCCTGACCAACAACCTCGCCGAGCCCACCACCATCCATTGGCATGGCCTTAGGCTGCCGGCCCCGATGGATGGCACGCAGGACGTGCAGCAGGTCGTTGGGTCTGGGGAGCAGTTCGAATATCGCTTCGCGCTGCCAGACGCAGGTACATTCTGGTATCATCCGCACACGAACGAAACCGTGCAGCTCGAACGCGGTCTTTATGGGGTGATGGTCGTCCGCGGCGACAATGAGCCCGTGGTCGACCAAGACCGGGTGCTCGTGTTCGATGACGTGCTACTCGATCGGCACGGGTCCATTGCTCCGACCGGCGGCCTGATGGAACGTCACAACGGACGCCAGGGCAATGTCCGTCTGCTAAATGGCCACGTTCAGCCGATTTTCGATGTCGCGGCCGGTCAGGTCGAGCGCTGGCGGCTCGTCAACGTCTCGAGCGCCCGCTATGTCAACTTCGCCCTGTCCGGAATGCCGTTCCGGATCATCGGCAGTGACGGCGGCCTCATCGAGTCACCCGTCACCGCGACCGAGATCGCGGTGGCTCCGGCCGATCGCGTTGAAATCCTCATCGGCCCGTTCGAGGAAGGGCAGCGGATTGAGATCCAGTCCTTGCGGACAACGGGGTTCATGTCTCGGCAGCCGTATGCCTACGGCCTCGTCGAGGTGGGACCCAGTCGCCCGTCAGTCGCGCGCATCCCGGAAAAGCTTCGCTCTATCGAGCCGCTCGCGCCGGTCGACGCCAAGGCAACTCGGCAGGTTTTCCTTTCGGGCGGCCCGAGCCTTAGTCGTGGTTGGGACTTCGCTGTCAATGGTGAGCGTCACCACCACGGCGATCCTGTCCGCGTCGACGAGCTGCAGGTCTGGGAAATCGTCAACCGCACCCCGATGGACCACCCATTTCACCTTCACGGCTTCTTCTTCCAGGTCCTGACCATCAACGGCAAACCGCCGGCGTACCGTTCCTGGGAAGACACTGTTCATATTCCGCCTATGGGCAAGGTGAAGATCGCCTGGCTGCCAGACGACCGTCCAGGCCCCTGGATGGGTCACTGTCATATCCTCGAGCATCACGCGGCGGGAATGATGATGCACTTCGACGTCGTTCGCTGATCCTGGCGGACGACCCACTCAACCTCAAACCTTCGGAGACATGAAATGAACGACGGAATCCTCATCTCGCGCGGTTCGGTGCGCCTCTCTGCCTCGCTGTTGATCATCGGGCAGCTCTCGTACGTCGCGGCCACCCTGCTGCATGCTGGCGGTGACGCCAATGACCACCAGGCGATCTTCAGCACGTATGCAGAGAATGCCATATGGACGGGCGTCCATCTCGCCCAGTTCTTGGGCGTGGCGCTGATAATCGGAGGCCTCTTCGCGCTGACGGTCACCCTGAGCGCATTAGATGGGGCGGCCAAGTGGGCAGCTCGTCTTGGGACGGGCGCCGCAGTTGCAGCTCTCGCACTGTACGGCGCTCTCCAGGCGGTTGACGGAGTGGCCCTCAAGCAGGCTGTCATGGCCTGGGCAAGCGCGCCAGAGGTCGAAAAGGCAGCGCGGTTTGCGACGGCCGAGTCCATCCGGTGGCTCGAATGGGGCATGCGGAGCTATCAGGACTTTGCGATGGGCATCTCGCTCCTCCTGTCGGCCCTCGCCGTTGGCCTGACCTCTCGGTTCTCGCGGATCATGGCGCTCATCATTGGCCTGACCGGGATCGCCTACCTGGTCCAAGGTTGGATCGCCGGGACCGAGGGCTTCACCGACTCGCAGTCGAAGGCGATCATCGCCTCCTGGGTGCTCGGGCTCGCCTGGATGGTGTGGCTTGCCTTCTCAGCGACCAAAAAGCGTGGCGCCAGCCGGACCACTCGCAGTGAATCTGCGGCGGCAGCGGCCTAGCTCATCACCTTGCCCAGATATCCGCCGGCGGCTTCGGGCCGACGGCGGATACGCGTTCAGCCTTAGGGCTTTGGTCCCCGCTGACAAACTCTAGATTCACCAAGGTCCGCTGCCAGCGCTGAGCTGACGCTCCCCAACTCTCGGAGTTTTGGCTCTATCACCATCTTCTTCGCCAGCAGATGTGCGGGCCGTCGAGTCGCCGGAGCTGCGCCAAGAACCGCGACTGGGCCGTAACTGCGCCGGCCTCCTTTCAGTCTTTTCAAACAATTCGCGGATAGCCCCTGAGCATATGAAGTTCGACGAATTGCACGCTGGTCGCAGTCTTGACTTGGCCGGCGAGTGCCTCGGCTGCCGCGTCACCGATCGGAGCCTTCTACGTCGCTGTAGTTGTATCGGTCGGCCGGCAACGTCGCCGTGACGGTGGACGTTCCGGACACATTTGTAGTGCCCTCGGCGAAGGCTGGACACGCGACCTGCAGGCCGAAGCATGCGGCAAGCACGGCGTCTCGGGGCAGTGTTGCGTATGGCCAGCAGCTAGGTATCATCGTGTTTGGAACCTGCATCTTGTCCGATCCGAGTAGTACGAAATTCTACTAGAAGCGCTGCCTGAACGCCGCATAGACATCAGGCAGAAGCCTGCCAGAAATGCAGCGACGGTCCCCAGAAGATTGCGAAACCGCCATGCCTCTGCGGTTGACAGCATCTTAACTCGGGAGGGCTGACCGGACCGATGACATGAAAGCTCCGCTGGTCATGGTTGCGCCGAAACGACGTCGACGTTGGCGCTATGTGCCGTCACCACTTCCTGTGCGAGGATTGGCAGCGCGTAACGGTTGATCGCGACCGAGGTGCCCGTATGCGAGGTCGCTTCGACAAGCCAGAAACTCGATATGGGCCCGCCTTGGATCACAACCTTGAGCTGCACGCAGCATAGTAGGCGTTGACGCGGGCGCCGTTGTAGGTCCCGTCGTGCCAATGGGCGGCTGCGGCATGCGCTGGGAGGGCCACGGCAGCCAGTGCGGACGCTAGTCCAAGCGGCGAAAAGCGCAGCAACCGGGACACAGGAAACTCTCTCTTCCCTGTGCCGCTCGACCTATCCGTAATTACTGACGCCTAGCTTATTAGACGCACATTGGGTGCCGCGTCCCCAACTCGAATGTCGCTGCCGTAAGCCTCATGTAAGGCCGACGCGAGAGGCTGCGACGTGACTTTCAATTCGTTCATATCGAGATGTGCCTGTCTGCTGATCTGTTGGCTGTTCGGCGCGGCCGCGAGCTGGCCAGCACAAGCGGCAAGCTGGGTTCCATGGGCCAGGCTGGCGCCCACCGCAGCGACTGGTCCAACTGACGGGTTCAATGTCCTGATCGCAGATCGCGGCAACAACAGGTTGCTGATTGTGAGCCCGGACAAGAGCATTCTCTGGGAGTACGACTTCCGCAACCTACCGCGAGATGCAGGGGCGGACGATGCCTTCTTCGCCAACGGCGGCCGCAGTATCATCGTCAATCTCGAGCACTACCAGCTCGTTCAGATCATCGACATCGCCACCAAATCGGTGGTCTGGAGCTATGGCGTCGGAGGCAGGCGGGGATCGGCGCCCGGGTTGCTCGACTATCCCGACGACGCCTACCAGCTCCCGGATGGCAACATCGTCGTCGCGGACATCCGAAACTGTCGCATTCTAGAGATCAGTCCCGACAAGAAGATCGTGCGGCAGTATGGGAAAAGCGGGCGCTGCTCGGGGCCGCATACGCTGTCGTCGCCCAATGGCGACAAGCCGCTGCCCAATGGACACATCCTGATCAGCACGATCGGAGATCGCGCGCTCACCGAACTCGATGCCGATTGGTCGCCGGTATTCCGGATGGTGCTGCCGCTGCGTTACCCGTCCGACCCGCAGATGACGCGCGACGGGATCTTCCTCATTGCCGACTATGTTCGACCCGGCCGTATCATCGAGATCGACCGGCAGGGTCGGGTCGTCTGGGACTACTCGCCCACCTCAGGAGACGCCGAGCTCAAACGCCCTTCGCTCGCGCTCGAGCTGCCGAACGGCAACGTCATTGCCAACGACGACCTCAACGATCGTGTCGTGGTCATCGACAAGGCGAGCAAGAAGATCATCTGGCAGTATGGCGTAACAGCACAACCCGGATCGCAACCGGGGCATCTCAGCATTCCTGATGGACTGGATCTACAAAGGATCGATGCACAATGAAGACGGCGGCCATTTCGCTTCTGACCCTTCTCTCGCTTCATCCTGCCCTTGCCGCGGCGTTACCGCAGCCTTCCTCCGCGGCGCAGTCAGTCGGCTCCGTCACGTGGCACGCCCCGTCCTACATCGGCAAGACCGTGGCGCTGCGTGGATACGTCCTGTCGATTGCAAACGGCGACGTCCTCTTCTCCGACGAGGCGACGGGGGCCGTGTCGGCGCACGACCTGCCAGTGGAAGGCCCCGGTGCCGAGCTGCTCAAGCTCAAGGGGCACTACTTGCTCACCGGGGTCTTCGTGAAAGAGAGCCGGCGGCATAGCAATGGCAGCCGCTACCACCTCCAGTTGACTACAACCCCGAGCCCGTTCCTTGGCTGACCGTTGTCTGCTGCCCAAGGCCTATTAGACCTGTGATTGTCTGCGCCCTGACCTGAAGCCCGCGAGAACGTTCGAAGACTCACGCGTCACTCGTCGTTAACGACAGCCGTCCCCTGAATCTCGACTACCGCACCCGGAAACGGCAGGTTGGACACGGCGATAAAGGTGCTGGCTGGGAATTCCTCGTTCGGAAATGCCGCCCGGCGGAGTTCGGCGAAGTGATCCAGATGGCGAGGGTCCGTCACATAGACCGTCATTGTGACGAGGTCGCTGAGGCTGCCGCCGGCCTTTGCCAGTGTCTTGCTCATCAGCGCGAAAATTGCGCGGACCTGTGCTTCGAACTGGCCGGAAATGTCGCCGCCGGTCTGGTCGCGCACAGCGAGCTGACCAGAAAGCCAAACAGTGCGGCCGCCGCTGGTGATGACGGCCGGAGAAAAAGTGTACTTTATCGCAAGCTCACTCTTTTCCAGGTATTCGACTCTTTTCATGTTTGTGCTCCTGCGCGGCACCGACTGCCTGGCGGCGAAAGGCACGTCCGCGCCCCGATAGTCTTGCGACTTCATCGACCGAGGTCATTAGCGGTCGTTGCGCGACCTGCCTCACCGATCTAGGCGTCAACGAACTCGATCCCATAGTCCGCGGCGATGGCACGGAACGGCAGGGCAGGACCGGAGACTGCGGTCCCGGTTTCCAGCTCCGGCTGAGAGATGCGTTGCGCGAACTCCTCGAAGCCGCGACCGGGCGAACAAATGAACAATATCCTTCCGGTTTGGGGACCGACGCTGCGGAATTTGTGAAGGGCGCCGCGCGGCCAGTAGACGCTTTGGCCGGCAGTCAGCATCCTCTGAGCGCCATCGACATAACAGTCGAAGCTGCCTTCGAGGACCCGGGCCGCCTCGTCATAGCTCCAGTGCCGGTGCAGGCCGCTTCCCGATTCTGGCGGCACGATCGCCTCCATCATCGTATATGCGCCCTCGGTATCCGAGGATCGAACCTTGAAGACGAAGGTCATTTTGCCGACGCGCATTTCGTCGGCAGGATCGTCCTTCATTGCAAGTTTGGCGGAGATAGTCATCGTGATGCTCCTTTGTTGGACATGGCTGGACCGTTCGGCGAGTGGTGTCCGCCGGCCTAAGATAGTTGTTCGATAGACCTGCCTTTAGGCGACGCCGGCGGCGAGTGACCCGCTTCGCTGCAGCAGGCCTTCGACTTTGCTCGCAGCGGCCTTGGCGCCGTCGGTCTGTCCAAGCATGCGCGACCGCTCGGCGGCGGCTTCAGCAAAGTTCTTATCGTTGAGGACGCGCCGTGCGGCCTCCTGCATCTGCTCCGTGCTCGCATCTCCCGGGAGGGCAAGTCCCGCCCTCCACTCGGCGATGGCAGCCGCGACGTAGGGCTGGTCGCCGGCAAGCCCGGGAATGATGACCATCGGAACTCCATACCGCATCGAGCGCATCGCAGTCCCATGACCACCATGTCCCATGACGAGGCTCGCCCTGCGAAGGATCGGGTCGTGAGCGGCGTAGTTGAGGACAATGGCGTTTGCCGGCGCCGCCACTTCGTTCGGAGCGACAATGCCCCCGGTTGTAGCGACGACATGCACGGGCATGTCTGCGAGGGCGTCGAGGGCCCTCTGGACTTTGGCGACGTCACGCTGCTCGAAGCCGGTGCTGAAGCTGACGAGCACGATTGGGGTCGGGTCGTCCTCGTCCCATGGCAGCGGCGTTGGGACGGCGAACTTCTCGTCTTCGAGCGCCGGTCCAACATGGACGACATTGGTCCAGCCCGGCTCGGCCTCGCGGTCGAAGTCCTTATGGCTGGTCGACACGATCAGGTCGCGCGGTTGCCAAAGTTCATCGAGCGAGGGCAGGGCCGAGAACCCGGCAGCCTGTCGCATCGTGCTGAAGGTCGAGAAGATGCGCCGCCACATGTCCAACTGCCGGAAGACGAAGCTGTGCACGAAAACCGCGTGGGGGAGGCCGAACGCGTTCGCATTCATCAAGGCCGCAGGGAACATCCCATCGATCAGCAGGCCGTCGGGGGCCTCGGCCGCAACGATCCTGCGCAGCTGATCTTCAACCGCTGGCGAGCTCAGATAGCAGGCCATGCGGGTCAAATGACTGCCTTTGGGATAGCCGTCCATCTGAGCGTAGGCTTCCGTGATTTCGATGGCGCGATAGCCGGCGGTCTTCACACGAGGCACCATTTCCGGCCGGCCAGCGAAGCTGACCTCGTGTCCGCGCTCGGATAACGCCCGCGCTACACCCAGGCTAGGCGGAAGGTTTCCGCCGCCGGACCAATTGAGCCACAGCAGTCTTGCCATGATTGTTCTCCCTTTCAAGCACGGCCTCGATGATGCTGCACACGACGCGTTCCGCCTCTTTGCGAGACAGACCATTGTCTTTCCGCAGCTTGTTCCACGAATAGATGTCGGTCGCGAGCACCAGCGCATTGAACAGGAGCTTTCGGCTCTCGCCGCTGGCAGCCTCCAGGTGAGGCGCGAAAACGAGCCTGATCCAATCGCGGTGATCCGAGCGCCCTTTTTCCAGTGTCGCTGACAGCTGTGGGCGGCGCTGTTCGTCGCTCAGCCAGCGCAGGATCATCTGGCCGCTGGTTTCATAGAGATCGAAGATGGCGCTGACCGCGTCGGCGACGTTACCGGGCGCGGTTGGCTTAAGCGGAACGCCCTCCTCGGTCAGCCGCTCGATGGCTGCAAACAACAACTGATCGCGACTGCCGTGGACACGCAGTATCGTCTGCACGGTCGTTTCGGCGCGTCGCGCGACTTCCTCCAGGGTAAACTCGTCGATGCTCATTTGCATGTAGAGCTCCGCCGCGCTGTCGATGATCCGACGGCGCGTCTCTTCCATCTTCGCAACCCGCCCGGTCATGCGGTACGGGCGCCGTTGTGATTTCATGTTAGTATCCATCGCACGAATTCATATTCAAGTCAATAACCATAACATTAAACTAGTTCTGATGCCAATACGAACTCAGTTCTAGGTCATAGCCGTGCGGGCATTGAGTTTCGTCACAACTGGTTCCGTGGACGAGAACGCGACGCCCACACTATCTACTCGCTTTGGCGAGAGCCGATGGGGACCCGGCGCGGGTAAAGGGCTTTCATATTGGCCTGCGCTTCAGCGAAGACCGCGTCAGTCAAGTTTTGAAGCAATTGCTCGCCTCGGGCCGGCTTCATGTACAACCCGACGAATACGATCGGAGAATGCGGAAGGTCATCCCCGCAGAGCAGCTTCGGTTGCTGTTCGGCGAGTATCGCCGGTTGTTGCTCGAGCTACTCAACCCGACCGAGCCGCCGAACTATTGAGATTGAGTGCACTCCCTCTACGGGAGCGCAGTAGCTTGCTAGCGGCGGATCGCCTGCCAAGAGGCCGGATAGGGTACTGCCAGGCTTGTCGAGCTTGACAAGGATCATCTCATGGATGGTGTTGCGTGAAGCAACAACGACTTGCGGTCAGTCTGATTTTCAGCTTCGCTAGATTACTCCACCCCCATCTTTTGACGCAGATCAAAGTGGCTGGATCCCCCCGCGGGCAACGGAAAAGGGCATGAGACATCCAAATTGTACGGGGTTCGGTTCGCTCCGAACCTCTTTCTTCTGGAGTGCAATCACCACCGTTACAACTCCAACTGGACCGATCGCGCGGTATCGCTACGACAACATCGAACGATCAGATCGTTGGGTTCTGACGGACAGTGGCGGACTGCCCCGTTACAACCTGACCTCGGCTGCCGCGTTGGGTGCTGCAAGCCCAAGGCACCGATGCTGAACCTATTTGAGCTGACCGCTGCGCTTCTGACACTGTGTGCGGTGTTCGGGTTTATAAATCGCGCGCTTCTGCACCTTCCCAATTCAGTAGGTCTCCTACTGCTCGGGATGGTGGCGTCAATGCTGCTGCTCTTTGTGCAGCTCGTGTTCCCAGCGATGGAGCTTTATGTGCAGATTGGATCAACGCTCCGTCAGATCGATTTCGCGCAGGTCGTGTTCAACGGGATTTTGGCCTTTCTTCTGTTTGCCGGTGCCCTGCACGTCGACTTTGCGGCGTTCCGAAGACGCATCCTTGCAGTCAGCTATCTCGCGATCCTTGCGACCATCATTTCCACGGGACTGACGGGCTGCCTGTTCTGGTTGGCCGCGCAAGTCCTAAGCGTCAACATGCCTCTGTCTTGGGCCCTTGTCTTCGGAGCCCTCATCAGCCCTACAGATCCGGTCGGCGTGCTGACCATGCTAAAGGGAGTGAGTCTCCCTGAGACTCTCAAAGCGGAAGCGGAGGGCGAAGCTCTACTCAATGATGGAGTGGGGGTCGTGATCTTCACAATCCTAGTCGCCCTTGCGACGGGTGGAGGGAACGTCAGCTTCGGCCACCTGATCTGGGACTTTCTCCGTGAGGCTGTAGGCGGAGCAGTGTTGGGGCTTGTCACAGGCTATCTCGCCTACCGCGCAATGCGCAGGATCGATGACTTCCCGATCGAGGTCCTGATTACCTTGGCTCTGGTGATGGGAAGCTACGCTCTTGCCAACCGATTGGGGATGAGCGGGCCTATCGCGACGGTCACGGCAGGACTCCTAATCGGTTACCGAGCTCCGCAAGACGCGATGAGCGAGAAGACGGAAGGCTATGTGTCGGCTCTCTGGACGCTTGTCGACGAAGTACTGAACGCCGTGCTGTTTCTGCTGATGGGACTCGAGGTTCTGCTGATCGAAGAGCCCCTGCAGTATGCGTGGATTGCCTTGGCTGCGATCCCGATCGTGCTAGCTGCCCGCCTGATCGCGGTGGGGCTTCCATTGCTGGCGCCTATCAAGCGCGGTATCTCGAAACGCAACATTCCGTTCTTGACCTGGGCTGCCATCCGCGGCGGCATCTCAATTGCCCTTGCCCTTTCTTTGCCCGAGAGCTCCGCAAAGTCGGCGATCTTTGTGGCTACTTACGCGGTCGTTGTGTTCTCGATCGTCGTTCAGGGACTGACTTTGGGCGCGGTGGCCCGCCGACTGGGCATCGCAACTGGATCGACCCAACCCAGCCAGGACGTTGATTGAGACGGCGAACGGCTCGATCGAAGTGGCTATTCGCGGCAACGAGGCTTGACGACCGTCACACTCGACTCCAGAGCGGTGCAGGTCTTCCGTTTACATTCTTCTTTGATCGAGAATACTGGCCCACGCATCGGCAGCAGCTTCATGCGCGTTATGTTCGATGAGGCTACCGTGGGACAGCACGATCCTCTGGAAGTCCCACGCAATGATCCGGCGAAGCGACTGCGCGGCAAGGCTCCGATCGCTCCATCCGATCCGATATTCCGGAGCGGGCCGGGGGTTATTCCACATCCCCAGAACGTACTTGAACCAGAACTTCAGCATCCCCGAATGAGGGGTCACGTCAGTGAAGTTCTCGATGAGATCGACGAGCACAAGTATGCGGCTGGCTCGATGGAACATCGCTACTTCGCGCATGATTCGTGTTCCTTGTACCAGCACCTGTTCGATTTCACCGGCCCACGCCCTGGGCGCCTCGTCGCCCAGCACTCCGTCATACCTAAGGCTGCGATTTCTCTTCTCGACGCCCGGACAGATCCAGGTCTTGGCTCTGGGAAACGACGCTTGCGCGCTTACGACATTGAGGTGGTGGAAGTTGCCCGGCGCGACGATATGGGCCACCGCACCAAGTGCTGAAATCTCGGCGGCGATCGTGGAGGTAACCTGGCATGGCGAGTGTAACATCAGTTCGCCAGAGGTAAGGCGGATCACTGTCATACGCGCTTCGAATCTCGTACCGGCCAGTCTGACCGAATACGGACATAACCAAATCTGGTTTGGGGCGTAGGGAACTAACGTGATCGTGGTCCTTGGAGCTTAACCTGGGGCCGCGCGAAACCCAACGTTATTCGCCCAACAGCGCGGCGCATAGAACAATCCTCTACACTATAAGCGAGAACCGTAGCGCGCTTGAACAGATCAACCCTCAACACTTTCACAATGAAACATTTAAGGGAGCCATCAACAGCAAGGTCAATTTTCTTGGTCCGGTGGTAAGCAAGGGGCCATAATCTTGTCGGGAACGACGGCAATCCGCCATTCTACGAACTCGCGATCCACTCGTGCCTCGATGGACGTTGTAACGTGCGGGCACCTTGCCAT
The DNA here is from genome assembly GCA_051953275.1 of Devosia sp. Lineage (GTDB taxonomy): Bacteria > Pseudomonadota > Alphaproteobacteria > Rhizobiales > Devosiaceae > Devosia_A. The sequence goes on from JBQCIY010000165.1 coordinate 29,300, forward strand.
TACTGGGTTTGGACGTTTCGTCTCATCTGCCGCAACAGTCTGAGCGACTCCGCCAACAAAGGCTCACGGTCGAGAAGCTCGCGAGAGTGATCTGCAGCCAACTGCTCGAGCAAGAGCGCGCCCTCCCTAGTCAGCGTGACGAGGACGCTGCGACGATCGGATGGAGACTTTCGACGTTCGACAAGTCCTGCACCCGCGAGCCGATCCACCATCTGCACGGCGCCGTTGGGCAGGAGCAGCATCTGCTCGGCCAGCACCTTAATCGAGACTGCGCTGCCCGGTTGCGTCTTGATCACGAGCATCGCCTGATATTGCTGCGGGGTGATGCCGGCCGCGGCGGCGATCACCTCAGAAACGGCCAGGAACCGGCGCATCGCATATCGGAAGCCGGCCAGCCCTTCGTAGACGCTCGCGTCCAAAGCTTTACCTTGGCCAGCACCTGCAGCTCGAACAGAGGCAGGTACTGCATCTTGCGCGCGACCGCGACTGCGTGCCGCACGCGATTTGGCGTTTCCCACCGTTGGGCGGCCAGGAACGACGCCGGACATAGCTTCTCAACCTCTCAGATGTATGTCATGGCATGATACATCATTTCCGTTAGGCGGCAAGATCACTGGCGACCGCGGCAAGCCGACGGAAGAATGATCTTCGATGCACGGTATGATGTAACGAAGCGCGCAGTAAGGAGTGGACGATAATCGCCGTGAGTACAATAGCCCCGCCTCACCCCAACGGCCGCTCCACCGTGCGGTCCGCGGACGTTCCGGAAAGCGGCATTCGAAAGGAGCGGCGCCTGAACTTGCTCAATCTGACCCTGCTTGCGCTGGGTCTGGGCATTTTCACCGGTTTCGGTGCCGTGCTGTTTCGCGACTTGATCGCACTGCTCCACAATCTGTTCTTCAACGGCGTCGTGTCACTCGCGTACGACGCCAACGTGTTTACTGCCCCTAGCCGCTGGGGGCCGTTGGTGATCCTGGCGCCAGTCGTGGGCGGGATCATCGTCACTTGGTTGGTCAACAATTTCGCGCCGGAGGCGAAGGGTCATGGCGTACCGGAGGTGATGGACGCCATCTACTACAAGGAAGGCAATATCCGGCCCGTGGTAGCAGTGGTGAAGTCGCTGGCATCGGCCTTCGCCATCGGATCGGGCTCTTCGGTCGGCCGTGAAGGCCCCATCATCCAGATCGGATCGGCACTTGGCTCCACCTTGGGCCAGATCATCGCGATACCGGTTGGCCAGCGCATCGTGCTGGTGGCAGCGGGGGCAGGCGCCGGGATCGCGGCGACCTTCAATACGCCTATCGGTGGAGTGATGTTCGCCATCGAATTGATGATGCCAGAGGTCAGCGTCTCGACGTTTCTGCCGGTGGCCATCGCCACCGGCGCCGCTACCTTTATCGGCCGCTGGTTCCTCGGCGACCAGCCGGCCTTCAGCGTGCCGCCCCTTGCGGGAATGCAAACTGGCGGCAGTACCTTCGTATTGCTGCTCCTCTATGCTGCGCTCGGTGCCGTGGTCGGTGCCGCAGCTGCTGGATTTGTACGTGGGCTGCATCTCATCGAAGACCTGTTCGACAAGATTCCCGGTCGCTACGCGCGCCACATTATCGGCATGCTGGGGCTTGGGATCGCGATGTATGTTTTGCTGCTGACGTTCGGGCAGTACTACATTGACGGCGTCGGCTATGCGACCATCGAGAGCATCCTCACGGGCCGTACCGAACTGCCCTGGCTGCTCCTGCTGCTGTTCTTTTGCAAGTTGCTCGCCACCTCGAGCAGCCTCGCTGCCGGCTCCTCGGGTGGTATCTTCTCGCCGTCGCTTTTCATGGGGGCGACCCTGGGCGGCGGGTTCGGCGCGCTGCTGCAGGTCGTAGGGTTGCCCGTGCCCATCAGTGTGCCCGCCTTTGCCATGGTGGGCATGGGCGCTATGGTCGGTGGCGGCACGGGTGCAGTGATGACCGCCGTCACTATGATTTTTGAGATGACGCGCGACTATGACGTAGTCATGCCGATGATCCTTGCGGTCGCGACCAGCGTAGGCGTGCGCCGCCTGCTGTCGTTCGAGAACATCTATACCCTCAAGCTCGTACGCCGCGGCCGCGCTATTCCGAAGGCACTGCACGCCAACATGTTCCTGGTCCGGCATGCCGGTGATGTGATGGATGCCGACGTCCTCCTGCTGCCAGCTGAGCAGAGCTTCGACGCGTTCCTGCGTGACCATGAAAGCGAGGGCCGGCTTCGCCACGTGGTCGTGGCCAAGGCCGAGCAGATCTTTGGAGTGATCCGGGTCAACACCGGCCTACGCCGAGGCCTTCAGGCCGCCAGCACCGGTGTCACCTTGGGCGATGTGGCCAACCGGGATTTCACCGTGGTCGGCGAAGACCAGGTCGTTTCAGACGCGATAGAGCGCATCTGGCGCCGCAAAGCATTCATGGCCGTGGTGGTCCGCGGCCGTGGTGTCCCGCGGGCCAGCGACGTGGTCGGCGTCATCACCCGAGAGCATGTCGCCGACTCGGTTGCCGACAACCTCAAACTCTATTCCCGCTGATGACCGGCGCCCCCTCTTACCGAGGCGACTCCAAGGAGAGTGCACCATCATCCGAGGTGGGGGCGAAGACGGAGCCCGCTCCGCCGGCGTCGGCACACTTGTTCTTGTCGCCGGCTGCGGTCCCGCGAAGGAAGAACCAATTGTTGGCAGCGGGCCTCGCCGCTGTTGCGGTCCTCGTCCTGGCCGTGATGGTGACGGTAGTGATGCTGATTCACTACGGCAACATGCCGAACCTGTTCGCCTTATTCCAATGATGTCCATTGCCGAAGGATCACTCGATGATGACACGCCGCCGCCTGCTGCAGTTTAGCGCTGGTGGTCTAGGTCTCGCTTTACTCGCCGGCTGCGGTAGCAAGGCGAGCTGGCACGCCATCGACGTTTCGAACACGTCTCCCGACCTCGATTTCACCATGTTCCGGGCGCCGGACGGTAAGCAGGTGAGCGCGACCGACTACCGCGGGCAGGTCGTCATGCTGTATCTTGGCTATACGTTTTGCCCCGACGTATGTCCGACGACGCTCGCCAACGTGGCCGAAATTTTCCACAGGCTCGGCCCTGACGCTTCGCGCATCAGTCTTCTGTTCGTCACCGTCGATCCGAGCCGGGATACTTTACCCATCCTGGCTCAGTATGTTGCCAGTTTCAGCCCGCGCATAGTGGGGCTCCGCGGCACGGACGACGAGCTTGCTGCGCTCGCACGGCGTTACCGACTGGTCTATTCTGTGACTCCGGCCAGTCCTGGCCACCCTTACGAGGTGACCCATAGCAGCGCGATCTACGTCTTCGATCAAACCGGAGCCGCGCGGTTGCTACTTTCAAATCTTGCAACGAATGGCGTCGACATGAACGGCACGGAAGCAGACCTGAAGAGATTGCTCGCGGCCTGAACAAGTGCACCTATCTATGGGCCCAGGGCGCCCCGGACTGCGAAGTCGGCTGTCATCGTGCCACCGTCGGCAAAGACCAGTGTTACAGGTATCGAACTGCCCAGCTTGAGATCAACGGCCGGCCCCATGCACATCAGGTGTTGGCCACCCGGCGAAAAGCTGATGCTGCCATGAGCCGGCACGGGAATTGATTTGACCATCGCCATCGCGTCCACGCCGTCAGCGCTCGTCGTCTGATGCAGCATCAGTGTGCCACATGCGGGCGATACGGCGCCGATCAGTTGGCGCTGCGTACTGCCATTGTTGTCTAGCGTGAAATAGCCTGCTGCCGGGCGTGATGAGATGATTAGGCGAATCCAGGCCTTTTCGACACTAATGCCTGCTTCTGCGGCTTTGGCGGAAGGCACGCCGGCCACAATGGCACAAAGGAGCACTGTCTTAGCGACCGGTCCAGCGGCTAGACAGCGCAGCAAGTGAGGCGGCATTGGGGTCGGTCTCCAGCCTGGACTCTTCGTCGATGCGAAGGGAATTAAGTACCAAAAGCGCCGCAACCACACTCATCATGGCCGGGGGTATCCAAATGATCATCCCGCCGATTTGCTGGTCCTCTATCGCGCCGATCGAAGAAATAATGCGTCCGCAAAGGTTGTAGTAGGGATAGAGATCCTGGCTCGAAAACCCGATCACGGCGCCAAGCACGATCTGAGGAAACATGACGCCGAAAGCCATCCCGGCGCGAGTGAAATAGCTGGTGCGGGCCGGTGGCTTCGGCCGTTTGTCCAACACCAAGGACCAAAACAACAAGCCGTCCAATACCATGCTCCAATTCATCATGGCATAGAGCCGACCATCGAGCATCGCCCGAAAATGCAGCGGGGGAATGAGCCAGAGTGCGAACAGCCCCACAAACAGAAAGGCCGCGATCAGCGGCTGCTGCAGGACCTGAATCAAGATCCACACTGGCCTCGCGGAGATTACTCGGCGCACCCACGCTGGAAGGCCGCGCTGGAGCGTCGGCCCGAGCCCGCCCAGCACTATTAGGAACGGACCAAAATGATGCATCACCACGTGCTGGATGCGGTTGAGAAAGAACATGTGCTGCGACCAGTATTCGAAGCGCGTCTGCAAAACGACGTAGATCGCAAGAATCCCAAGCAAAAACACGGCGCAACGCCAAATCGGCGGCCGTTCGGCGCTTCGCGTCGCCGTCAGGCCGCGCCAAATCCAGAATAGGGTTAATGCCGCGGCGAGATATTCTGGCGGCGAGAAGTCCCACGGCATCCAGATCGGCAGTGACGATGGGTGGGCGGCTGGCAGCCAGTACAGGAGGACCCCAACCGCGACGATCCCGGTGTAAACAACGCTATCGCGACGGAACAAAATGTCCGTCTGCCGCCGGTTGGGTATTAGGGCTCGTTCCATAGTGTTGGTTTGATCTCTGATGATATCACGTCAAAGCGCGAATGGACGCAACTTTGACAGTAGGCCTCCATCAAGGATTCAAACGGCCCGCACTAGAACGGCCGTCCATGCCGAGAAGCCGGCGGACCGTTCGTCTGCGAGCAGCAGCTTGAGGTCCGCCGGCTGGGGTCGTCGCACGCAGGCGCCGTGGAAGCCTGCGTGACTTGGCGCATAACGATCGGGCGAGGTCTACCCGCGCCAAGCGACGACCTTGTCCTAAATCGACCTATAGGCCAATATGTCATGTCGTGATACTAAAACTGCGAATGGACAAATGCAACATTCTCTTCCACCGCCCCTTCACACGCCTTGGAGCTCACTGCGCGGCGATGAGGCGGCCTCGAGGACGACCAGATGAACCGACTGGTTAGCGCAGCAGCTGGGTCGCCCCAGCCGCACCCCAACAGTCCGAGTTCGACGTCGGGCCGCATTCGGTATTCTCCGAGGTCCCCTACGCGATGAGCGGAATGCAGTACTTTGCTGTTCAGCGTTGTAGTGATCCTGAAACCCATGCTTTTGCGGCACCACGTACGATAGCGGCCAATAGCGTCCTGGAAGCGGCAGAGCTGGTCATCGGCGAAAAGCTGGCTCTATTCGGGGATAGACAGAACCTAGCCGCGCGAGTCATTCGCCTAAATGACAACTACACCTCGGCGACAACCATGGTGTTCTTCGTCACCAAGGACGAACCCACCTCGAATCGCGGTCGGTCTGTCTAGTGCCGGAGGCGCAGTTGATCGCTGACGATGCTATTCGGCAGCCCAACTTAGTTGGGGCCGCGCGGCGGTCTCAGGAAGCGCACTCTCAAGCAAGACCGCGAGCATCAGTGAGCATGGGATATGCTGTACTAAGCAGTAAACAATTGAGAGGTGCCTTGTGCGAGGGCGCTTTGTACGGAGGGTGGCCAAAGCGAGCAAGACGACGCGCACATGAAGGCTGCCAATGGCCGGACTTTTCGGACACTATCAACGGCCCCACTGGGCCTCGCGGAACTATCAGCAGCACCACATGTTTAGCTGAGGCCTCGTCCTGGCAGATAGCAACATGATTCCAGTCTGGTTACACAATGTGTCGATCACCGTTCTCGTGCTGGGCTTCATCTGTGCGGCCATCATAGTCTGGGACGAATGTCGCCACCCGCAAAAAATGTGGATCATGAACGTCGTTTGGCCGGTTACGGCCCTGTTCGGCACTGTATTCTGGCTTTGGGGGTACTTTCGTTATGGGCGCTTGTCCTCCGCGGACCAGGCGGCGGTCGCCAAGCGCCAGAACCGTGCACCGCCCAATAAGACCAAACCCTTTCCTGCCATGGTCGCTGAAGGCGCGTCGCACTGCGGCAGCGGATGCACGCTTGGCGACATTTGCGCTGAGTGGCTAGCGTTTGGGGTACCTGCCGTCGCTGTGGGACTAGGCTGGCATTCCATCTTTTCCGACAAGATCTTTGCTGTATGGATCCTCGACTACATCTTCGCATATCTGTTTGGCATCGTCTTCCAATACTTCACGATCGCCCCCATGCGAGGGCTGCATTTCTGGAAGGGCATTTTGGCTGCTATCAAGGCAGACACTCTCTCGCTCACCGCGTGGCAGATCGGTATGTACGGTTTCATGGCCGTTGCTTATTACTGGCTTTTCGGCGAGCTCATAGGCAGGAAGCTAGAAGTCAATACCGTTGAGTTCTGGTTCATGATGCAGATCGCCATGCTCTTTGGCTTTGTGACCAGTTATCCAGTTAACTGGTGGTTACTCAAGGCCGGCCTCAAGGAGAGTATGTAATTTTCGTCCATGCGGGCTCAGGATCACGTCTCCTCTAGAACACTGCTTCCTGCCTCACATGGGGTCCTTTTGCTCAGCTGCCGCAGACGTCGTCGCTCGATGTGTGAGCTCGAAGTCGCGCTACACACGGGCGTCAAAAATAGCTGGCTGGCTTTGGCCAGCCGGTCGACGTCCGTCCCACGTGATGAGCAATCAGAGAGGGCGGACGGTCCACCGTGTCATCCGGAACCGGCTGGCTCGTGCAGAGTTCGCAGATAGTGGTGAGGGTCAGGTGGCAAGCAAAACGACGATTACGATCGTGTCGACCCTGTCGGCCGTCTTGGTGACGGTGCTGGTTGTCGGCGGTCTGGTGGCGTGGAGTGGCGTCTATGACGTGTCGGCTCGCTCCCTCCATCCTGAGCCGGTCGCATGGTTACTCCACTTCGTCATGAAGCGCTCGGTTGCTCACGAGGCAGCTCAACTCCAGGTGCCAAACCTCGATGATCCGGCATTGATCGCCAAAGGGGCGGCCCATTTCATGTCTGGCTGCGCCTCATGCCACGGGGCGCCTGGCCAAGTTCCATCTCCAATCGCGCGAAGCCTCTATCCGACACCACCCCCGCTCTACTCCGCTGCTGCGCAGTTTAGTCCAAGCGAGCTCTTTTGGATCGTACGCAATGGGATCAAGATGACGGCCATGCCTTCTTGGCCGGTTGCGGATCGTGATGACGAGATTTGGCCGATGGTTGCATTCATTGAGAAGCTGCCCGGATTGAAGACTGCGGACTACTTGAACCTGGCTGGACAACTTCCTCCGACACAGTTCCTTCCCCAAAGCGCCATGCCTGGATTTGTCGTCGCGCAATGCTCCCGGTGTCACGGTGCTGACGGCGGAGGGCGAGGCGGAATTTTCCCCAAGTTGACTGGATTGAGTTCGTCTCAGATCGAAACCGACCTGAAGGCTTATCGCGACGGCGACCGTAAGAGCGGCTTCATGCAGCCCGTCGTTGCCGATATGAGTGACGAGGCGATCAAGCAGGCGGCTGACTACTATGCCGGCCTGGCATCGTCATCAGGAGACAAACCGGGCGGGCCATCGGTCTCCGGTCAGACGGCCTCGCCCTAAAGATAGATGCCCATCGCGCCGCCTCATCGCAGCGTTTCCAAGTAGGCAACGATATCGCGCGCGTCGTCCTTCGTGACGCCGAGTTGCGGCATTGCGTTTCCCGGTATCACACTCTGGGGGAACCTGATCCACAAGGCGAGATTATCGGGAGTGTTATGCAGGACGCCAGCGATGTATTGCCGTCGCCCGAGCTGATCGAGCGGTGGCCCGACGTTGCCATCAGCCTCCAGGACCCCCGGGATCCTGTGGCATGCCCCGCAGCCGACCCGGATAATCAGGTCCCGGCCGCGTGCAGGGTCACCCACGGCAGGATGACTGGCCCGGACCGCTGTTCCGCCGCCTCCGAGGGCGTCGCCCGAGGCAACAATTGCAACCATCGCTATGGCAGCGGATTTGATCAGCGTGGATTGCCATTCCATTAAGCTCGGCCTCGTCCCCAAATGGTGCACTTGCCCCAGGCGGGCAATGCGTCGCGCAGATCAACCATGTTTCTTCGGAAATGCTCCACGAGAAATTACCTTAGTGGTCTCTGACCCACCCCTGAAGCACCTCTTCGTGTTTACCGTCCGGTCGGATCATGACCCAGCATGCCCAGGCGCAGCCGAGGAAATAGGGTAGCCCACCGCCGACTGCCATCAGGATACCACCTAATCGCTGGTCGTCGAGCTTCGAGATCCCCAACCCTCCGCAAAGGGACGGGTCATAAAGTAGGTTCGGAGCGATCGTAAGCAGCAGACCAAACATCGTCATGTGAGAAAAGGTAAGAAACAAGGCCAGAGCCGCGGCGCCGGCGGTTCTTCGGTCGCGTGCAAGGAAAGCCGCCGTCCAGATCGCGGTTCCAGCAATGAGAAAACTAGATTGTTCGGCGACGAGTGATGCGCCGTCGGTCGCGGCGACATCATGCAGCACGGGCACGTGCCAGCCCCAGACGATTACCAGCTCCAGCATCGAGCCAAGTAGGCACCACGAGAAGGCATCTCGAACGGTGGGATAGTCCGGCAAGCGTGACGCAATTGCGTACCCAATCAGCGGACCGGCCACCACGACTACACCCAGATGAAGCAGCATGTGCGCAAGGAAGGAGGTTTGCGCCAGCTCCGGCAGCGGGCCAGCCCAAAGCAGGACCAACGCGACCGCGCCAAGGAACAATGTTGCATTGCCGGCGAGCCCGCCAGAGTGTCGAAGCCGGTCGGCGCGTCGAGCGAGCATGGTCACTTGAGGGTATAAAGGTATGCTGCGATATCGCGCGCCTGCTCATCGGAGAGGCCCATGTCGGGCATGGCGTTGCCCGGCACGACGTGTTGCGGGAAGCGCAACCACAGGACCATATTGTCGGGTGTATTGTGCAGCATCCCCGCGATGTACTCGCGGCTAGCGATGCCGGAGAGCGGTGGGCCCACTAGGCCCCTTGCGCCACTTACACCCGGTATCGCGTGGCAGGTCCCGCATCCAACAGTCTCGATCAAGTGTTGACCGACTTGTGAGTTGCCGAGCGCGGACCCCGGTGTGTCCTGCGTGGGTGCCAAATCCGAAGCTGCCTGCCCCGCAGACCACGGCATCAGGACGGCGCCGACGACCAGACTAATGGTGATGCGGCTCACGACCAACATAAGGGTACCAGGAAGAGATCGAGCACGTTGGCCGCTATGGCCACGATGAAGATGGCATCGCCGGTCAGACCCCAAAGCGAGAAGACACGCGTCCGGCCTTCGCCAGCCTCCACTGCATCGCCCGAATGCTTCTCTCGCTCTCCTCCCGTCCTTCGCAGTAAGCGGAACGAGATGAAGGCCGCCGCAATAGCGATGATGAGGGCGAATATGTTGATTGCCGTAACAGTCGGCTGCAACCAGCCAGGCGGTGGGCCGATCGAGAATTGCGGATCGCCGCGAAAACAAAAATAGCTGGTGAACGCGAAGCCTGCGAGAAGCTCGATCACCCACGCGGCCGGCGCTGCTAGCAGCGCAAAGATCATCGGAACGAGGCCTACGGCGTGTCGGTGAGGCGCCGGGTGCCCAATGGTCAGCTCGGTCTGATGAGTGTCAGCCACGACCAGCTCCCAGGTAGGGTGTAACGTAGATAGTGAAGAAGATGAACAGCCAGACCACATCCACAAAGTGCCAGTACATCCCGCCGATGGTGACTGGAGCGTGCCGCTCGCTGTTGAAGTAACCCAATAGAGACCAGACGAAGAGTGCGAGGAGTTCGAGGACGCCGAACGCCACATGCGCCACGTGAAATCCCGTTATCGTGAAATAGAGAGACCCGTACGTGCTGGTGTCGGGCCTAAAGGTCTTGTCCATCCACTCGAAGTACTGGACGACAATGAAAGTGATGCCGAGGAGGATCCCGATTGCGAGACCCAAGGAAAGCCTCCACTGGACCTGCTTCTTGATACCCTGCTCGCCCCACCAGACGGCGACGCTCGACAGAATGAGGATGACAGTATCGGGACCGGATAGCCGGAACTTCGGCAGTTCCGATGGGAGGAAGCCCCCGTCGTTCCAGATCGCCATATAAAAATAGCTAAAGAGCAGGTAAACGAAGAGCGCCCCCTCCGTCGCAATCAGCATTAGCACGCCGTAGAAGCCGGAGGACTTCTTCCCAACGCTACCCACTGGCAACTCGGGGACCGAAACCCGCTCCTGGGTGTTGCTGAGGTCAGCCATTTTGTGGGCTCGCAATCTGCAGGAGCTTGCGTTTCGGCCAGAGCCAGAACAGGACGCATAGGAGTGCCAGGGCGATGCATATTCCCATCACAATGAATGACTTGAGCAGCATGGCGGTGAAGAAGGCACTCATCACGATGGTGGTGAGGAAGGGCCAGGGCGAGTCCTCCGGCATCTTGAGGATCACATCGGGAATGCCGTCAACAATCGTGGTCGCGAGAGTCTCCTTCTCCTCGTCAAGGGCGAACCCTCTGTCGAGCATCGAGTGCCCCGAGCCCTCCCGCAGTTGCTCTTCCCACAAAGGATGGCGGCTAGCGACTGCCGGGATCAACACAAAATTGTAGGGCGGCGGCGGTGATGAAGTGAGCCATTCAAGGGTCGGGGCATTCCAGGGATTGGGTCCGGCAACCGCTCCGTGCTTGCGACTGACGAGCACATCGATGAGGACCAATAAAAAGCCGAGCGCAAGAATGAAGGCGCCGATGCTGGTAACCATGTTTATCGGGCCCCATCCGGAATCCTCGGGGTAGGTGTAGATGCGGCGCGGCATCCCCATCAGACCGGTCAGGTGCATCGGCAGGAACGCCATGTTGAACCCGATGAAGACAATCCAGAAGCCCCACTTGCCCCGGGTCTCGTTTAGAAACCGCCCCGTCATCTTCGGGTACCAGAAGTAGAGCGCGCCAAGCACCCCGAAGACATTGATGCCGATCAGCACGTAGTGTAGGTGCGCGACCACGAAGTAGGTATCGGTCAACTGCAGGTCGGCCGGGACCGCCGCGGTCATGACGCCCGACACTCCGCCGATGACGAACATTACGATGAATCCGGCGAAGTAGTGGAATGCCGTTGTAAAGATGGGACGGCCGGTCCAAATTGTCGCGACCCAAGCAAAAACTGCGATTGCGCTCGGGATGGTGATGATGAAGGAAGCACCGGAAAAGAATGATGAGGCCACCAGTGGAAGTCCGGTGGCAAACATGTGGTGAACCCACACGCCGAACCCAAGGAGCATCGTTGTGATTGTTCCGAGCACGACGAGCGCGTAGCCCACAAGCGGCCTACGGCAAAGGATTGGCAAGGCGTCTGATACTAGGCCCATCGCTGGCAGAACGATGATGTAGACCCAGGGGTGGGCGAAGATCCAGAACAGATGCTGCCAAAGCAGCGGCTGGCCACCTTGCTGCGCGCCATAGAAGTGCGTTCCAAATTGCCGGTCGAGCCACAACAGGAAGAACGCTAGGCTAACAGCTGGCATCGCAAAGAGGATGCCGACGGAGATGGTGGTCGTGCCCCAAGTCAGGATCGGCAATCGGTTGATTGACATGCCAGGCGCCTTGAGGCGCATAACGGTCACGACGAAGTTGGCCGCGCCCACTGTCGTGGAGACGCCGAGGAAAATCATCCCCAGCGCATAAAAGTCCATGTTGGGCCCGGGGTTGTATTGCTTCAGCGAGTACGGCGCGTAGTTGAACCAGCCGTCATTGGGCACGGCCCCTAAGAGGAAGCTGGCGTACATGAACAACCCGCTTGCGAGATAAACCCAGTAAGAGAAGGCATTGAGGCGCGGGAAGGCCATGTCGCGCGAGCCGATCACTAGCGGGAATAGGTAGTTGGAGAATCCCGACAGAATGGGCAGCGCATAAAGGAAGATCATGGTGATGCCGTGCATCGAAAACAGCTGATTGTACTGTTCCGGCGTCACCAAGGTCTCTCCTGGTTGCGCGAGCTGGAGACGCATCACCAGGGCTTCGAGTCCACCGACGACGAGGAAAAGGAAGGCGGTAACGATGTAGCGGATGCCGATCTCTTTATGATCGACGGTGGAAAACCAGCCGTAGATGCCTGGCTTGGTCTCCCAAATTTTCTGCAGGCGTTCCGGCAGGCCGGGGTCTTCGGCAAGGCTGGTAATTCGTGGGAGACGTCGTTCCTGCGCGGCCATGATGTTCCTCAACTCAAAGTCTCGAGGTAGACCTCGATCGCGTGGAGTTCTGGGCCCGACAGCTCGATGTTGGGCATTTTCGCCCCGGGCTTGATGGTTTGTGGATTGGCGATCCAGCCGCCAAGATCTGCTGGCTTGTTGGGCAGCATTCCGGCCGCAATGGTGGTCCGGCTCATCAAGTGCGTCAGGTCAGGTCCGACAATGCCGCCCGCGCTCGTTCCCCGCACGGCGTGGCAGGCCCCGCAGCGAAGTTCGAAGCGCTGCATGCCAATGCGTTCCAGATCACCGCTGGGGGCCTTTGCGTCCGACAGCTGGTTCTTCACCCATGCCTTAAAGTCGTCGATTGAGTCGGCCTGAAGTCGAAGCGCCATCTGGGCGTGCTGCTCACCGCAGAACTCGGCGCATTGTCCGCGATAGACTCCGGGCTTGTCCGCTTCGATCCAGGTATCATTCGCGCGACCGGGGATGGCGTCAGTCTTGCCAGCCAGTGCCGGAACCCAGAAGCTGTGAATGACGTCCCCGGATCGAATGGCGAGATGAACTGGCACGCCAACCGGAATGTGCAGTTCGTTGGCGGTGGTAAACGTCTGCGAGGGGTCGGCCGCGTTCTTGTATGTGAACTGCCACCACCACTGATGTGCGAGCACCTCGATGTCCAACTTCGGCGGCGAAGGAGGCGAACTGATCTCGGCCATCGTGGCCACGGTCCAGCTGGTGTAGCCGATAAGAACGACGGTCGAAATCCCGACACCGATGTAGATCCAGGAGCTGCCTTTGGGATATCGGGATATTTCGGCATTTTCGAATGTGCGTCCTTTGCCGCGACGTACGATGATGCCGACGATTACGAGCAACGTGATGATCACAACCACTGCGATGGCAAGCCAGATGAGTCCCCAGAGCAGGCCACTAGTCATGCGGGCCTGGGCGCCGCTGTATCCGAGATAGTTCATCGGCCACGGAGTTTCTGACGTGGCTTGCCCTAGCTCCGACTGGGCGTGGGCAACCGCCGTGCCGACAAACAGTAGAGCAACGCCCAGCAGGTGTGAGAGTCCACGCACCCGAGCCATCTCAGCTGCCTGCGGGAGGCGGTGGCGCAGGCTCGCCGTGCCGATCGGGAGCCTGCCCGTAGCTGAATTTCTCCGTATGATTCCAGGGGTCGACGACCTGCAGCTTTTCGGCCGGGACTTGTTCGATCGTGAACCCGTCCGTAGAGGTCGTCTTGCCCCATTCGCCTTGCGGCTCGGCGCTTATCGATTGAATGTAAGCGACTAGATCCCAAATGACTGAATCAGGGAGCATGCCGCCCCATGCAGGCATGCCGTTTGGTCTTCCCTGCAGGATCGTCAGGTAGATGTTTTGGTCAGAGCCGCCATAGATGAACTTGCGGTTGCTGAGCGCGGGCCCCATGCCGCCCGCCCCATTGCTCGCGTGGCAGCCGACGCAATTGAATTGCAGAAAATCCTTCATGCCGCGCTCGGCCGCCGCGGGATCGCCCGCAACCGGACTGGTGACTGGCGGCGCAGCCGGAACCGTTCCCGGGTAGAGGTTGCTCACCGGCACATGCAGCAAGTTGTTGGCGAGGCTTCCGGCCGATAATCCCTCGATGCTTTGCACCGCGGCCGCTGCCGCGCTGCTGTCGGCGGCGGAGTCCTGGGAGGAAGATGCTTGCTGTCCATAGCCGGTCCAGGGGTTCAACAGGAACTCGGACAGGATCAATGCAACCGCCATGCCACCGGCAAGCGGAAAGCCGGAGAGGTATGACCGGTTCCGGCCCCGGCGTCTTTCGATGTCGTCGTTTCCGCTGCTCATAAGAGAGGTACCCCATAGCTCTTAAGGAGCGAGGCGATCTGGACCTTGTGGCTGGCGATGAAGCGGTTAAGCCGATCACGCAGATCAGGTTCGTCCGTTCGGACGACCATGCTGATCGGATAGCTGAAGACTTGAGGGAGATAGGCGGCACTCTCCTCTATCGGCGTGACCCGCAGCGGCACAGGAGCTTGTTTGGCAAAGTAGCCGGCGATAGGGCCCCAAAGCGCCGCGACGTCGATGTCTCCGTGGGCAACGGCCGTGACAGGAGCAGCGAGTGCGGCCATACCGTCACTGGTCGGGCCGTAGATTGGATAGCCACGGACCGATTGCACAATGCCTTGTGCGGCAAGCGCAACCGCTGGAGCAGTTGCGGCTCCGTCGCTGCCGACGATCGGAATGCCGATCTTTAGCGTCCGAAGCCTCGGATCGTCGATCTTGGTAAGATTGAGATTGCGGTCGGCGCGCGTCACGAAGACGAAGCCCGAGCGATAGTACGCTCTGGTGGTTATAACGCCGTTCGCGGCGGGATATCCCATTACCACATCGCACTCGCCGGCGTTGAGCGTGGCCTTCAGGAAGCTCGCGCGCTCCGAGAACCAGGTGTAGTCCACGGTGGTCCCGAAATCCTTGGCGACCATCTGGGCCAGCTTGTTCTCGAAGCCTTCTCCGTTGCGGTTTGAATATGGCAGGTTGTCCGGGTCGGCGCATACGTGCAGCGGGGCATCGTAAATGATCGTCCCGTCTGCTTGCGCACAGGTGGGCATCGCTATCATAGCCAGAAGGCCGAAGCTGGTACTAAGGCGCGGAAACACTTGAGCCTGCCTGACTGGAAGTAGGATCTGACGAAGAGCCGTTTAGGGTCGATGGAACAGCCGGCGTCGAGTTTGAAGAGACAGAAGCCATCGGCTCCGGGGCACCGGAGGAGGGCGTCGAAGGAGCGCTGGATGAAGAGGTAGGCTGTGAGGCGCTGGCCGATGGGCTCGCCTGCGAAGCGTTCGAGGCGGAACTGGCAGACGCCTGTTCCGATGGCGTCCCCTGCAGCGGTGCGGATTGGCCGGGCGAACTGCTGTTGGCTTTGGGTAGTGCAAAAACCATAAGCACATCGCCGCCTCGCGTATAGGCCGGTAGGTCCTGCATGGCGCCGACAAAGCCTAGAGCTCCATTGCGCACGCGAGGGTCGAGTTCGGCATTGGCGATCACGCCTGGCCACCCGCCGACCCCGGAAAGGATCGCCACGTACTGCCGGCCGTCACTGCCCTTGTAGGTAACTGGCTGCCCGATGAAGCCCGAGGGCGCGCGGAACTTCCAAAGTAGTTCGCCGGTCTTCGCGTTCACCGCCTTGAACCAGCGATCCATCGTGCCGTAGAAAGCGACATCGCCAGCCGTAACTACCGTCCCAGACCAGACCGGGAAGCGCTCGTGGATGGCCCAGATTTTCTTGCCCGATACCGGGTCCCACGCCATGAACTCGCCGCGATAACCGTCTCCCGGCCCAGCATACATGTCGACGGTGGCACCGAGGAACGGTGTTCCAGCAATGTAGCCGACTTCGCTGCCCTTGAAATCCATACACAGATGCTGGTGCGGGACGTAGAGCAGCTTGGTACGCGGCGACCAGGCGCTCGGCTGCCAGTCCTTGGCCCCGGGCGCCGCGGGGCACACGTTCTGGACCAGTGTGTTGACCTTGGGATCCAAGTCAGGGTTTGGAATGATCCGGCCCGTCTTGAGGTCAACGCCCTTATATGCCGTGATCGTATCGAACGGATCAGCCGAGAGGACTTGTCCCGTCTGCCGGTCGATTACATACATGTAGCCAGTGCGCCCAGGCCGGATGGCCACCTTGCGCTGCTTCCCGTCGATGGTCAGATCGAGCAGGATGATCTCGTTGATCGAGTCATGATCCCACAGATCGTGTGGCGAGGTCTGGTACGCCCATTTTGCGGCGCCGGTATCAGGATCGCGGGCGAAGATTGTCGACGCCCAGAGATTGTCGCCGGGCCGCTGCGCCGAGTTCCAGGGGCCCGGATTAGATGTGCCATAGTATAGAAGATTCAGGTCGGGGTCGTAACTCAACCACCCCCACATGCCGGCGCCGCTGGTCTTCCAATCGTCGGCGGGCCAAGACTTTACGCCGAGGTCGGTGCCTTTCATCCAGCTGTAGAAGGGCTTGAAGTCCGGACCGATAAGAACGTCTTTATCAGGCCCGGCTCCATAGGCGCGCCATATGATCTTCCCTGAGTTCTCGTCGAGCGCCGTCACCCAGCCACGAATGCCCAGCTCCCCCCCGCTGTTGCCTACGATGACTTTGCCATGCACCACGAGGGGGGCCATGGTCATGGTCTCGCCGTCGGTTATGTCGCCGAGCTTGGTGTGCCAAAGGACCTTGCCGCTGTTGGCGTCTACCGCGACTGTGAAGTCATCCAGGGAGTTGAAGAAGATCTTGCCGTTGTCATAGGCCGCACCGCGGTTGACAAGATCGCAGCAGGCCACCCCTTTGGCGGCGGGATCGGGCGGGACAGAGTAGCTCCATTTGAGGTCGCCGGTGGTCGCGTCCAGCGCATAAAGCGTGTTTGGGTACGGACTAACGATGTACATCGTGCCGTTGACGACCAGCGGGACGGCCTCCTGGCCGTGGGCAATACCGTTGGAGAAGGTCCAGGCGAGCTGAAGTTGCCCAACATTGCTGGCGTTTATCTGGTCGAGCTCGCTGTAGCGTGTTGAGGCGTAGTTTTTCGCGGGCATGACCCACTGGTTGGGGTCCTTGGACAGCGTCTGCAGATCGGAGACAGGTGGTGAGGCCGACTGTCCGAAAGCGGGGTAGGCCAACCCGAGACATAGCCCGAAAGCCGCTACGACGAATCGTAATCGGATCTGAATTCGCACCGCGTGCCCCTCTCCCTGCCACAAGTCGAAAAACCTGCAGTATCGGCGTCAGTTCCGTGCCTGACAAAAATAAATGTCACGGCATGACTAGAACCGATCTGCAAAGTTTAGGTGTGGTGCGGGCACTGCCGCGTGCGGCGTCGACTAACACAGATCAATGACACTCACACACCGGGAGAATAAGATGCGCTCCGTTGCAGTAGGGGCTCTAGCCCTTGCATTTTCATCATTGCTAACGGCCTGCGCCTTGGCAGCCGATTGCCCTGTATCACATGACCAACTCGTCAAGGCGCTCCAACAGAGCGTGAAGCCAAGTGGCGGCCCAACAAATGGGGGTTTTGACAATAACGAGTGGGGCGCCGTAGTCGATGTCAACGGCGTCATCTGCGCAATGGCCTTCAGCGGGCAAAAGGTCGGCGATCAGTGGTCGGGGAGCCGTCCAATCGCAGCGGAGAAGGCTGCTACCGCGAACGCCCTTAGCCTCGACAAGTTCGCACTTTCGACAGCCAACCTTTATGCCGGGGCGCAGCCAGCAGGCTTCCTGTTCGGCCTTGGCCTGACCAGTCCGCCGAACAACACGCTTCTGTATGCCGGTGACCCCGGCACATATGGCAGTGCACAGGACCCATTTGTCGGACACACCTTGGGCGGTGTCGTGGTGTTCGGCGGAGGGCTCGCCCTCTACAGCGGCCAAAAGAAGGTGGGTGCGCTTGGCATAAGTGGTGACAGCTCCTGCGCAGACCACAACGTAGCATGGCGAGTTCGTCACAGCCTCGGTCTCGACCAGGTGCCGGATGGCGTGGGGCCCAGCCATAACGACGAGATGATCTATGACCTGCTTCCGGACAAGTCGAGCGCGTCCGGCTATGGGCATCCGCAGTGCAAGAACCAGGAGACCGCCGTCGGCCTCAAGCTCGGTTCGGCCTATCTTCCGGACTGGGCCAAGAAGTCCTGACGACTGGGTCTATCCGTCGTTAGCGGGTCGTCAGGAGCACGCTTATCTTTCCGGTCGGTTCGACGATCAGGAGGGCAGTTTCGGAGGGTTCCTGTGGCCGCCTGGCCCGAGGGCCTCCCGAAACTAGCGGCGCGCTTCCATTCGTCTGTCATCCCGTCTGTCCGCCGCTCAGGGTGGCCAACTAGCCGCAGAAACAGCCTCTCTAGTCCTGTCTCCCTCTCCGCCACTTCCACCCTCCGCTAACCGCAGCAAAACGCTGCTAAACCCGCACAACAGCGCGACTTTGTCTTAGCTGGTTGGCCCGGTCGGCGGATGGGTTGAGGCGCGCCGATACCCGGTTGCTGCAAAACTCCCCAAAGCTCTAGGCAGACACGAAACGACAGACCGTCTGTCCGATCGTCTGTCCGTTGGGGGGGTGATTGGCGGCGGCGTTGGCGCCGGGAATCGCGTTCCGGCCCGGCGTTAACCCGTTCTTCGACCCTTCGGGGCTTCGGGCTGGACTAAGCCCACACAACCCCCACTTGTCCGTTCCCAAGGTCGAGACCTGAGGTATGTCCGGAATGTCCGCCCGCAGAACACTGACCGCTGCCCAGGTGGCTGGGCTGAAGGACGAGGGCGTCTTCTGGGTCGCCCCGAGCCTCTACCTGCAGGTGCGACCGGGACAGGGGACCGCAGCTGGCTGTTCCGCTACAGCCGGAACAATACCAATCAGTGGATGGGTCTGGGCTCGAGCGAGGAAAAGCCGTTCACCGAGGCCAAGGATGAAGCCGCACTGCTGCGGGTCGGGGTGAAGCGCGGTGCCGACCCGATTGCCGCCAAGCGCTAGGTCGAAGCCAAGCGTATGGTCGAGCAAAAGCCCAAAGCTCCAAGCTTCGATGAGTGTGCGAAGCAATACATCGCCATCGGTCTGCTCGGGGGGCGTGTCGTTGGATCATCTAGACCTCGAACGTTTTTCGGCCAGTTGAGGAAGAAGTCAAACTCCTGGGGCGAATGCCAGTAGCGTGCATCGTAAGCGCTCACATGCGGTACCGCTCGACCGGCGGCCTCACGGTCCCCCATGACAGCCGAGAACGCTAGGTACATGTTGCCGTCGCAATTATTCAATCCGCGAACCGCCGCGCGTCGATCAAAGCTCGCCTTCACGAAGGACCAGTCCAAGCAACCGGTCTCGACCATCTCACGGAGACGCTTTGGCTTGCTCTCCATTGTTTCCGCCACCACCGTCACCGGCCACGGCTTCTTCAGACATATCTTCACCAACTGATGCTCGCGACCGACGAAGCCAGCTGCAAAAATATCGTGTCACGACAGATTCTTGGTGGAACCGACCACCTCTCGCTTGGTTAGTCGACATGCCGGTCCACGCATCGAGGAGATGCGAAGCTGGTGACCTAGACTTGGTGGGGAACTCATGCCGCCGGATCGAAAAAGGCGTATGGTCAGTCGCCGTGCGGTTCTGGCGCTCGGAGCCTCGGTCGTGGGGACGGCCGCAACCGGCGGCGTCATGGCCCGCGACGGCATGCTCGCAGCGCCGGTGCAGACCATCACCAACGAACTGCCCTGGCGCGAGGGACGAACCGATGCGCCCAGTCCCAGTCAGGGCAAGTTCTTCACCGCCGCCGAAGCCAATTTCATCACCGCCGCCATCGACCGTCTGATCCCCGAGGACGAGACTGGGCCGAGCGCGTCGGAAGCGGGCGTTCTTGGCTTCCTCGACGACCAGCTCGCCGGTCCCTATGGGCAGGGCGATCATTACTATCTCGCTGGCCCCTGGAGCAGCGATGCGACCGAGAGCCAGGGCTATCAGAGCCGTTACACACCCGCCGAGTTCTACCGTCGCGCGATCGCCGAGATCGAGGCCTATGTCGTAAAGACCAAGCCGGGCCAGAGCTTCAAGGACTTGAGCACTGACGAGCAGGACAAGCTGCTCAAGCAGATGGAATCGGGCGACCTCAAGCTCGATGGGCCGATCACGTCGAAAGCCTTTTTCAAGCAGTTTCTGCAGAACGTGCGGGAGGGCTACTTCTCCGATCCGATCTATGGCGGCAACAAGGACGGCTCCGCGTGGAAAATGATCGGCTTTCCTGGCGCTCACTACGACTACTCGCCCTGGGTCACGCAGTACAATCAGCCGATCCCGGTCAAGACGGTGGGTCTGCGCGGCCGCGCCGGCTGGACGCGCAGCTAGAATGGCAACGCAGCTCAAGCCCGTCGATGTCGTGCTGGTTGGCTTCGGCTGGACGGGCGCGATCATGGCGCAGCAGCTGTGCGACGCCGGCATGAACGTCTTGGCGCTGGAACGCGCTTCGTCCCGCACCACTCCGGAGAATTTCGCGACGACCTTCGACCAGGATGAGCTGCGCTATATGTGGCGGCACCATCTATTCCAGAATGTCCAGTATTCGACACTGACCTTCCGCAACAATCTCAGCCAGAAGGCGCTGCCGATGCGGCGACTCGGATCGTTTCTCCCCGGCACCGGTGTGGGTGGCGCCGGTATCCACTGGAACGGCCAAGTATGGCGCTGGCTCGAGACCGATTTCGAGATCAAGAGCCACAATGAACAGCGCTATGGTAAGGACGCGACAGGCGACCTGACCGTGCAGGACATGCCGCTCTCCTATAAGGACCTTGAGCCCTACTACGACCTCTTCGAAAAGCTCTGCGGCATCTCAGGCAAGGCGGGCAATCTCAACGGACAAATCCAACCGGGGGGCAATCCATTCGAGGGGCCGCGGAGCGCTGAATATCCAACTCCGCCGATGCCGATGACCTACGCCCCTTCGTTGTTCGGCGAGGCGGCACTGATGGCCGGCAAGCATCCATTCCCGCATCCGAGCGCCAACCTTTCGCAACCATACACAAACCCACTCGGGGCGCAGATGGGTGCCTGCACCTTCTGCGGCTTTTGCGAAAAGTTCGGCTGCGGCAATTACTCGAAGGCCTCACCGCAAACCACCATTATCCCCTATGTGATGCAGAAGCGGAATTTCGAGCTGCGCACCGAGGCCGAGGTGCTCAGAATTGAAAAGAGCAGCGACGGCAAAACCGCGACCGGCGTCACCTATATCGACAGTGCCGGCGTCGAATATTTCCAGCCGTCCAACCTCGTCATCCTCACTGCCTACCAGTTCCACAACGTCCATCTGCTGCTGCTTTCGGGCATCGGCAAGCCCTACAACCCGGATACTGGCGAGGGTGTGGTGGGCAAGAACTACTGCTACCAGACGATGAGTTCAGTCGAGGTGTTCTTCGAGGACAAGCTCATCAATCCGTTCATCGGTGCGGGTGCGCTTGCTTCGGTGATCGACGACTACAACGGCGATAATTTCGATCATACAGGGCTCGGCTTCATCGGCGGCGCGTATATCGCCGCTTTGGTGACAGGCGCGCGTCCTATCGAGATGACACGTGTCCCCGACGGCGTGCCGAAATGGGGGCTCGAGTGGAAGAAGGCGGCCGCCAAGTACTTCCTGCGCAACTTCTCGATTTCGGTGCACGGCTCAAGCTACCCGCAGCGTGCCAACTGCCTCGATCTCGACCCGACCTACAAGGATCAGTTCGGCAGGCCCATGCTGCGGCTGACGTTCGACTTCCCCGACAACGACATCAAGATGGCGAAGTACTGCACCGACCGGGCGACCGAGATCGCCAAGGCCATGGGACCGAGTTCGGTGACGCCCAAGCCGACCAAGACCCCCTACTCGATCGTGCCGTACCAGACCACGCACAATGTCGGGGGCACGATGATGGGCGACAACCCCAGCAACAGCGTCGTCAATCGCTACGGCCAGAGCTGGGACGTGCCCAACCTCTTCGTCACCGGCGCCGGGCTTTATCCGCAGAACCCCGGTTACAATCCCACCGGTACACTGGCTGCGCTCTGTTACATGTCGGCGGCTGCGATCAAGTCGCAATACTCCCGCGCGCCCGGTGAGCTGGTGCAGGCATGAGCGTCGAAGCCGTCCCGCGCCGCTCTTGGGTTCACTCACCTTGGGTGTGGGTCGGTATCGTTATCGTCGTGTTGATCATTGTGCTTGCCGCGATCTCGATCGGCAGCTGGCTATGGTTGCAGGCCAATCCCGTGACCATCGTCGATCCCGCGCCGGCACCCCTGCCGATCCTGACGCAGCCGATTCCCGACGGGCCCGATAAGGCGAGGCTCGAGCATGGCCGCTACCTCGCCATCGCTGGCGATTGCGTCTCCTGCCATACGCGCGAGGGCGGCCAACCATTCGAGGGCGGACTGGGTCTCGCCACTCCGTTCGGCGTGATCTACACCCCCAACATAAGCGGCGAGAAGACCACGGGCCTCGGCAACTGGACGCCGGAGCAGTTCTATCGCGCCCTGCACGAGGGCATCGCTGCCGACGGGCACCACCTCTATCCGGCGTTCCCCTACCCGCACTTTACCAACGTGACTCGCGAGGACGCCGATGCGATCCTCGCTTTCCTCAAAACCGTGCCGGGCCAACCCTACACTCCGCCGCCTAACCGTCTGCCGTTTCCGCTCAACATCCGTGCCATGCTGATCGGCTGGAACATGCTCTTCTTCCGCAGCCACGACTTCACGCCCGACTCCAAGCAGTCGGCGGAATACAACCGCGGCGCCTATCTGGTGCAAGGCCTCGAGCATTGCGGCGCCTGCCACACGCCAACCAATGCGCTTGGCGCCGAAGAGACGAGCGCGGCCTTCCACGGCGGCAAGCTCGGCAACTGGTTCGCACCCGACCTCACCGGCAACGCCCAGACGGGCCTCGCCAACTGGAGCCTCGACGAAGTCGTCCAGTATCTGAAGACAGGCCGCAATGCGCACTCCAACGCCGGCGGCGTGATGGCCGAAGTCGTCGCCTACTCGACGTCGCAGCTCAGCGACGCCGACCTTCACGCGATCGCCACCTACATCAAAGGCGCTCCCGCAAGCCCGACGCAGACCTCGGCCGAGCCGGAGGTCGCGGCGATGCAGAGCGGCAGCGCTATTTACGATGACGCCTGTTCGGCCTGCCACCTCAGCCATGGGCAGGGGCAGAAGCAGATCTTCCCCAGTCTTGCCGGGAGTGCCGTAGCGCAGCAACAGGACCCGACCACGGTGATCCACCTCATTCTCGCCGGCGGGCGCACCGCGCCGACGCCCACCCGGCCCTCGGCGATCAGCATGCCCAGTTTTGCCTGGAAACTCACCGACCAGCAGGTCGCCGACGTCGCGACGTTCGTCCGCAACTCGTGGGGAAACCATGCGCCGCCGGTCACAGCGCAGGCGGTGACTGACCTGCGCAAATCGCTTGAACTTTCACAGGCTCTTCCGAACTCCGCCCTCTGAACGCATCGACGTGATAGAGCAAAAGAACGAAGTTCCGGCAAGGCCCCCGAGA
>JBQCIY010000166.1:0-4504 GCA_051953275.1 Devosia sp.
GCCTTGATGAAATCGTTGATCGGGGCGTTGGCCGGGCCGGTGTCGAAGGCGATGAGGGTGTCGGCGCCGTCCCAGAAGGTGAGGTTGGCGACGCCGCCCAGGTTGAGTACGGCGGTGCGGCCGTCGGTGGCGCCGATGTTCTTGAGCAGCGCCTGATGGTAGAGCGCGGCGAGTGGGGCGCCCTGGCCGCCGGCGCGCACGTCGGCGCTGCGAAAATCGTAGGCGACCTTCACCCCGAGCAGCCGGTGCATCAGGCCGCCGTCGCCGAGCTGGCGCGTCGCGCCGAGGCGGCCCGGCTGCGGCGCACGATGCAGCACCGACTGGCCATGAAAGCCGACGACGCCGATATCGCCGAGGCGCATGCCAGAGGCATCGACGAACTGCTTCACCGCCGCGGATTGCGCCCGGGTTAGCGCCTCCTCGGCCACACGGAAGATCGCCGGGTCGGGGCCCTCGAAGTTCCATTGGCGCGCCTGCGCGAGCGTTTGCTCCAGCGTATCGCGGATCGACTGCGGATAGGGAGCGAGGGTGTAGGGGCCGAAGCGCTCGATGCTCTCCCCGTCGGTCTTGAGCAATGCGACGTCGATATTGCCGTCGAGCACGGTGCCGGTCATCAGGCCGACGGCCCAGATCGATTGCATGGTCAGCCCCCGTTGATGCTGTCGCCAACGGCGCGGCGCAACGCCACGATGCCGCTGTCGAAATGCCGGGTCGGATGCACGCGGTTGGTCAGCAGCGTCCAGGCGCGGCCAGCGGCGAAGTCGACCCAGAGGCCTGTGCCCGTGAAGCCGGTGTGGCCGATGGTGTCTCGCGAGCAATGATCGCCGCCCGACCAGCCGATATAGGGCCGCTCCCAGCCATGCGTGCGCTTGTCGCCGAGCGGCGTGCGGATCAGCGGATCGCCCTTGCCGCTGAGCAGGCCATGGGCGAAATCGAGCAGCGCGGCGGCGGTGCCGAACAGGCCGGCGTGACCGGAGCCGTGCAGCGCATAGCAGTTCTCGTCGTGGACCTCGCCGCAGATGACGCGGCCGCGCCAGGGGTCCTGCTCGGTCGCAGCGGCATGCATTGGGTTGGCAAACCAGGCAAAGCCCGTACCGGGGTCCATCTCGCGGATGGAGCGCTGCTCCAGTCGCTCGAGTGCGATGCCGAGGAGGATGAAGTTGAGGTCAGAATAGACCGCGGGTCCGGCCGGCCAATCGTGTTGCAGCAGGAAGGCCCGTAGCAGGTTGGGGTCGCTGCCATAGGTGTAGAGCGGAAACACGCCGGGGAACGGCGTCTGATGCCCGAGGCACTGCCGGAAGGTGACCTTTCGCTGCCAGTTGTCGACATTGTACTGCACGAAATCGGGGATGAGCGTGGTGAGCGGCGCATCGAGATCGATACGGCCGGCCGCGGCGTGCGCGAGGATGCGCGTGGTGGTGAAGATCACCTTGGTCAGCGAGGCGAGATCGAACCAGGTGTCGTCGGTCATCGGCCGGCGCTCGGGGACGAGCTGCGCGGAACCGATGGAGCGCACCGCCCGCTGGCCGCCGGCGTCGACGATGCCGAGCACGCCCCCGGGGATTTTCCTCGCTTCGATACTGGCCTGCAGCGGCGCCAAGGCGCGGTCGAGAAGGTCGGTGGGGCTGGTCATGCGGCTTCCTCCCGGACGCGGTGATCGGGGCCGACGTCGCGCCAGCGCGCCGGCGGCGGCTCGTAGCCGGCCGGCTTTACCAGCGAGGGCACCTGCGTCATGTCGACGACAAAGCGCTGGCGCCGGCGTTCGATGGCGGGCACAGCGGCGATCAGCCGCTTGGTGTAGCTGTGCTGCGGCGACGACAGCACCGAGGCGGCATCGCCGATCTCAACGATCTGGCCGGCATACATAACAGCAATGCGATGCGCGATGCGTTCGATCACAGCCATGTCGTGCGAGATGAAGAGGTAGCTGAGCCCGACCTGCCGCTGCAGGTCGATCAACAGGTCGAGCACCTGCGCCTGCACCGACACGTCGAGCGCCGAGACCGCCTCGTCGAGCACCACGACCTCCGGGTTCAGCATCAGCGCGCGGGCGATGCAAAGACGCTGACGCTGGCCGCCCGAGAACTGATGCGGATAGCGGCCGAGCGCATCCTCAGGCAGCCCGACCCGCGCCATGAGGGCTCTCATCCGCTCGCGCAGGGCGGCGTTGACGCGCTGGCCGTTGGCGATGGCCGGTTCGGCCAGCAGCGCCTCGACCCTGAGCCGCGGATTGAGCGAGGCGAACGGGTCCTGGAAGACCAGCTGCACCGGCCGCTTGCCGCGGCCGGCGGCGATGTCGATTTCGCCGCGCGTGACCTTCACCAGATCGAGGATGGCGCGGGCGGTGGTGGATTTGCCGGAGCCACTCTCGCCGACGATGCCCAGCGTCTCGCCCGGCTTGAGCGTGAAGTCCACGCCGTCGACGGCGTGCACCTCGCCGGAGCCGCCGAAGATGCCGCGCGCGGCGGGAAAGCGGACGACGAGGTTCTCGACCGCGACGACTGGCGGCGCGGCAGCCTTGCCCGCATCCTTGCGGGCGGCCTGGCCGGCGCGGAAATGCGGCACGGCGTTGAGCAGGTGCCTGGTGTAGTCGTGCTGCGGCGCATCGAGTACCTGGTCGATCGGGCCCTGCTCGACGACAATGCCGTTCTGCATCACCAGCACGTCGTCGGCAATGCCGGCGACAAGGCCGATGTCGTGGGTGATGAAGATCATGCCCATGCCGGTCTCGTCGCGCAGCTCAGCGAGGAGGCCCATGATCTGCGCCTGCACCGTGACGTCGAGCGCGGTGGTCGGCTCGTCGGCGATGAGGAGGCGCGGGTTGCTGGCGAGCGCCATGGCGATCATGACGCGCTGCCGCATGCCGCCCGACAGCTGGTTGGGATAGTAGCCGAGGCGCGAGTCGGCATCGGGGATGCGGACGCGCTCCAGCGCCTCGCGCGCCGCGTCGCGGGCGGCCCTACGGTCGAGCCCGCGGTTGAGCTCGAAGGCCTCAGCGATCTGCGCGCCGATGGTCATCACCGGATTGAGCGAGGTCATCGGCTCCTGGAAGATCATGCCGATGTCGCGGCCGCGCACCGTGGTGAGGACACGTTCGTCGGCGGTGGTGACGTCGAGCACGCTGCCGTCGCCGCGCGTCAGCTCGATCCTGCCGGCTGTGATGCGGCCACCGCCGAAATCGATCAGCCGGTTGATGCTGAGCGCGGTGACCGACTTGCCCGAGCCGCTTTCGCCGACGATGGCGAGGGTTTTGCCCGCCTCGAGCGTAAAGCTCACGCCCTTGACCACCTCGTTGGCAGCGGGGTCGCGGCCGAAGCCGACGCTGAGGTCGCGGACGGAGAGGAGCGCGCTCATGCCGACCTCGGAGCGCTGCGGGGATCGAAAATATCACGCAGGGCATCGCCGGTGAGATTGAAACCGAGAATGCCGACCATGATGGTGAGGCCGGGCGCAAGCATCAGCCAGGGCGCGTGCGTCATCAGGCTCTTGCTGTCCGACAGCATGACGCCGAGCGAGGGCGCCGGCGGCTGCGTGCCGAGCCCGAGGAAGCTGAGGCCGGCTTCGGTCAAGAGGGCCCAGGCGAGAGCAAGCGTGACCTGTACCGTCAGCGGCGCGACGAGGTTCAGCAGCAGATGGCGCGTCAGGATGTAGGCGGGGGAACTGCCGAAGGTGCGCGCCGCTTCGACGAACTCCCGCGACTTGAGCGACAGCGCCGGAGCGCGCACGACGCGGGCAAAGATCGGCGTGTAGACGATAGCGATGGCGGTGATGCTGGTGATCGTGCCCGGGCCTTCTATGGCGACGACGAGTAGGGCAAGCAGGATTGCCGGGAAAGCGAGGAATACGTCCATCACCCGCATGAGAACGCCGTCCCAGAGCCTGCCGAGCCACGCCGCGAAGAGGCCGATGAGCGTGCCCGCGACGGTGGCGATGGCGACCGACGAGAAGGCGACGACAAAAGACTGGCCGATCCCAAGCATCAGGCGGCTGAAGGTGTCGCGGCCGAGCAGGTCCGTGCCGAACCAGTAGGTGCCGCTCGGCGGCTTCAGCCGGTCAATGATCACCTGCTTGAGCGCGTTGTGCGGCGTGAGGCCGAGCGCCCCGAGCGCCGCGATCACGAGATAGAGCACGACGATCGTCGCGCCGATGCGGCCGCTGGGGTGGCGGAAGATGGCGGCGACAAACCGCATCACTTGCCCCCGAGGCGGATGCGCGGATCGAGCGCGGCGTAGGTGAGATCGACCAACAGGTTCACGATCAGGAAGTTGAAGGCGATGAACAGCACCGCGCCCTCGACCAGCGCGTAGTCGCGCTGCGAGATGGCGTCGAGCGTCAGCCGGCCGAGGCCGGGGAGAGCATAGATCTGCTCGACGATCACGGCGCCGCCGAGGAGATAGCCGAATTCGACGCCGCTCAGCGTCACCACCGGGATCAGCGCATTGGGCAGCGCATGCCGCCAGACGACGCGGCGCTGCGGCACGCCCTTGCTGCGGGCGGTGCGTAC
>JBQCIY010000167.1:0-10477 GCA_051953275.1 Devosia sp.
GGCCTTCAGTCAAGACAACCGGGTAACGAGTTCGGCCGGGGTAAATCCCGATCGCATGGCGAGGCTCCGGCCTCAGTTACATGCGGGACGACCCCGCTCCGGGGTTCGGAGCCTCGCCGGCCGCACCTCGATTGCGGCACCGAGTGGTCTTTGACATCGCCGGATGGGCCGGCGGACGCTTCCGCTCGCCCAGAATTCCCCCATCTCTCAACGTTGGACAATCCCGGCCCTGCTTGCTAACCCTCGCGCGCCTTGAAAAGCCGGTGAAAAATGCCCGAATTGCTGCTTGAACTCTTCTCCGAGGAAATCCCCGCGCGCTTCCAGCGCCGCGCCGCCGAGGACCTGAAGAAGGCCGTTACCGATGCCTTGGTCGAAGCAGGCCTGCTCTACGAAGGCGCCCGGGCGTTCGTGACGCCGCGCCGTCTCGCTCTCACCGTGGCCGGCATCCCGGCGCGCTCGCCCGACCTCAGGGAAGAAAAGAAGGGCCCGCGTGTCGGCGCGCCCCAGGCCGCCATCGACGGCTTCCTCAAGTCCGCCGGCCTTGTCTCCATCGACCAGGCCAGGATCGTCTCCGATCCCAAAAAGGGCGACTCCTATGTCGCGGTCATCGAGAAGAAGGGCGCCGACGCCGCCACGCTGCTCGCCGGCATCCTGCCGCGTGTGATCGACAATTTCCCCTGGGCCAAGTCGATGCAGTGGGGCCACGGCGGCCTCACCTGGGTCCGCCCGATCCGCGCCATCACCGCGACCTTCGGTGCCGAGAACGAAGAGCCGGTCGTCATCCCGTTCACGGCCAACACCATTACGTCCGGCCAGACCACCTATGGCCACCGCTTCCTTGCGCCCGGCCCCATCCGCGTGCGCCGCTTTGACGACTACGCGACCGCGCTCGAGCGCGCCAAGGTGGTGCTCGACCTCGATCGCCGCAAGGACATCATTCGCGCCGATGCCGACAACCTCGCTTTCGCGCAGGGCCTGAGCGTCATCCACGACGAGGGTCTGCTCGAAGAGGTGGCGGGGCTCGTCGAATGGCCCGTGGTGATGATGGGCAGCTTCGACGAGAGCTTCCTCGACGTGCCGGAGGAAGTGATCATCGCCACCATCCGCGCCAACCAGAAATGCTTCTGCCTGCGCGACGGCAAGGGCAGGCTCGCCAACCGTTTCCTCCTGACGGCCAACAACCTCGCGATCGACCAGGGCGCCACCATCGTCGCCGGCAACGAGCGCGTCATCCGCGCCCGCCTGTCCGACGCGAAGTTCTTCTACGAGACCGACCTCAAGCTGCCGCTCGAACACGGCCTGCCCAGGCTCGAGGAATCGGTGTTCCACGCCAGGCTCGGAACGCAGTTCCAGCGCGTCGAGCGCCTGGTCAAGCTGGCCGCCGAGATCGCCCCGAAGGTCGGCGCCGATGTCGCTGAGGCCAAGCGCGCCGCCATGCTGGCCAAGGCCGATCTCGTGACCAACATGGTCGGCGAGTTCCCCGAGCTGCAGGGCGTCATGGGCCGCTACTACGCGCTGGCGCAGGGCGAGCCCGCGGCCGTCGCCGATGCCGTCGCCGACCACTACAAGCCGCTCGGCCCCACCGACCGCGTGCCCACCGCGCCCGTCTCGATCGCGGTCGCCCTCGCCGACAAGCTCGACCTGCTCACCGGCTTCTGGGCCATCGACGAAAAGCCCACCGGCTCCCGCGATCCCTATGCACTGCGCCGCGCCGCGCTGGGCGTGATCCGGATCGTCACCGAGAACCGGCTGACCTTCCCGCTCGCGGTTGAGCCGGACCTTCTGGTCTTCTTCCACGACCGCCTGAAGGTGTCGCTGCGCGACGCCGGCGCGCGCCACGACCTCGTCGACGCCGTTATCACGCCCGAGTCCGACGACATCCTCGAAATCACCCGTCGCGTCGAAGCCCTCTCGGCGCTGCTCTCGACCGAGGATGGCAAGAACCTGCTTGCCGGCTACAAGCGCGCCGCCAACATCCTTGCCGCCGAGGAAAAGAAGGACGGCACGTCCTATTCCGGCGCCACGCCCTCGCGCGAGGTCTTCACGCTGGATGCCGAGAACAACCTGATCAACGCCATCGAGTCCGTCGACGCGAGCGCGGCGGCCAAGGTCAGGGCCAACGACTACAAGGGCGCCATCGCGGCGCTCGCCACCCTGCGGGCACCGGTGGACGACTTCTTCGAAAAGGTCCTCGTCAATGACAAAGATGCCGCAATAAGATCGAACCGGCTTCATCTTCTCGCCGCGCTGCGCAATACAATGCATCTGGTTGCGGATTTTTCCAAAATCGGGGGATAGACTTGAAGCTCTTTCTGGTTGCGCCGGTCGTCGCGCTGCTCGCCACGCCCGCTCTCGCCGGCGGCGTCATTCCGGACGGCACCTACCAGTGCATGATGGATGGCCTGATGAACGGGGAGATGGTCATCGCCGGGGACACCTATATGGGCCCCAACTACGATGGCCAGTATGACGGCAAGTTCAATTTCGCCGTGGTCGCCAACAACATCACCTGGGGCGGCCCCATCGGCATCTACAGCGATCCATCCATGGAGCACATCGGCTCGATGGTCGTGAAGGAAGACGATGGCGACCCGGCCATCGAAATCCACGTCAAGCTCAAGGACAGCGACAACCTCCACATCGCGGTGTGCACCATTGAGCCCTGAGGTCAGTGGCCGCAGCTGACCTTGCCGACGTCGGTGGTAAACGCGAACGTCGTTTTACCGGCGGCCGTCGCAAACCCGCCCGTCCAGTGCTGATCCGCGAGCGGCCCGCTCACCGCTCGCACGCTGCTCGCCGCCGACGACACCTGGCCGCTCGCCGATTTCCCGTCCGGCGTCTGCCACTGATAGTCGCCGGCCACCAGCAGCGATAGCGTCCCGAGCTTCTGCCCGTTGGCATCGGCGCAGGCGTAAATCCCGGGTGGGGGAAACTGCGCCAGGGCAGGGGTGGCTACGGCGATGGCGATCAGGGCAAGGAGGCTGCGCATGGCGGCAGCTTGACGGGACACGCTGATCAGCGCAAATCAACTCACGGTGGCGGCCCCTGCCTAGACCGGCGGCATCAGTTCCGTACGACGCTTCTTCTTGAACGGCGCCATGCCGTCATTGGCCAGTTGATCGGCCCGTTCGTTCATCTCGTCGCCATTGTGGCCCTTGACCCAGTGCCACTCGATGGTGTGCCGCGCCACCGCGGCGTCGAGCGCCTGCCACAGCTCGACGTTCTTGACCGGTTTCTTGTCCTTGGTGCGCCAGCCGTTGCGCTTCCAGCCGTGGATCCACTTGGTCAGGCCGTCCTTGACATAGACGCTGTCGGTGTGGAGTTCGACGGTCACCGGCCGCTTCAGCGCCGTGAGTGCTTCGATCGCAGCGGTCAGTTCCATCTGGTTGTTGGTGGTGAGCGGGGCGCCGCCTTTGAGCTCCTTGACCGTGCCGCCATACTGCAGCACTGCGCCCCAGCCACCCGGGCCCGGGTTGCCGGAACAGGCCCCGTCGGTGTGGATGATCACCCGCTCGCTCATGCGGCAGGGGAGGTCGCCGTGCGCAGCTCGCGCGGCAGGTTGAAGACGATCGGCTCGCGCCCCGCGCCGTGCGCCCGGACCGAGATGTCGAAGCGTTCGGCAAAAGCGTCGATGACTTCGTCTACCAGCGTCTCGGGCGCCGACGCGCCGGCGGTAATCCCGAGCGTCGAGATGCCCTCGAACTGCGCCCAGTCGATCCGGTCGGCGCGCTCGACCAGCACGGCGCGCTCACAGCCGGCGCGGCGCGCCACTTCCACCAGCCGAACCGAGTTGCTCGATTCCGGCGCGCCCACAACGACGATGGCGTCCACTTCGGGCGCCACCTTCTTGACAGCCTCCTGGCGGTTGGTCGTTGCGTAGCAGATGTCTTCCTTGTGGGGCAGCGCGATCGCTGGAAACCGCCGCCGCAGCACCTCGACGATGGCCGAGGTGTCGTCGACGCTGAGCGTCGTCTGCGTCACATAGGCCAGCTTGCCGGGGTCGCGCGGCACGAATGCCTCTGCGTCCTCGACGGTCTGCACCAGCGTGATTGCCCCCTTGGGCAGCTGTCCCATGGTGCCGATCACCTCGACGTGCCCGGCGTGACCGATCAGCACGATCTCGCGGCCTTCGCTGAAGTGCCGGTTGGCCTCGATATGGACCTTGCTGACCAGTGGACAGGTGGCATCGAGAAAGAACATGTTGCGCGTCCGGGCATCCTCCGGAACCGCCTTGGGCACCCCGTGCGCCGAAAACACCACCGGCGCCTCCGAGGGAGGAATCTCGTCGAGCTCCTCGACGAACACCGCGCCCTTCGCCTTGAGCCCATCGACCACGTACTTGTTGTGCACGATCGCGTGCCGCACATAGACCGGTGCGCCGTACTTCTCGAGCGCGAGCTCGACGATCTGGATGGCCCGGTCCACCCCGGCGCAGAAGCCGCGCGGCGCACACAGCGTGATCTCGAGTTTGGGTCTAGCCATCGCCAAGCACATGCTTTCGCCACTAAGGCAAGTCAAGGCCCCGTTGCGGCGGGCACTTGCCGCAGGCACAATGGAAACTGCGCCTTTCCAAGGGGATAGTTGGTGAGCCTGGCTCTCGAAATGTTTGCGATTGCGCCCGCCTCGGGGCTCGCGAACCTCACGGCGCCGCAGCGCCGCTTCCTCACCGGCAAGGCGCGCTGGATCCGTGCTGTTCACGAAGCGGGACTTCGCACCGTCCCTACCATTGTCATCACGCGCGCCGCCTGGAACGGCCTGATCTGGGAGCGGCGCCAGCGCGAAGACCGACTGCGCGCCCATTGGGTCGCGACTCTCTTCCGGCTGGTTGGCCCCGACGGCAAGCCGCCGCTGCTGACGGTTCGGACCTCGACCGACCTCGTCATCGCTGGCCTCATGCCGGCCCGGACCGCCCTGACGCCGCCGGCCAGCGAAGACGAGGCCGTCGATCCGCGGCAACCGCTCGGGCGCGCCATCGAGGAGGCCTTCGAGTCCTACGGCGACAATCCGGATACCATTGTCATGGTGCAGGCGACCGCGCCGGGCGACATCGCGCAGTTCCTGTCGCGCGACGCCCTTTCCGGCGCCATCGGGCCCGCACCGCTGCCCAACGGTGATATCCCGCTGTCCCCCGATGCCTCGCGGCTGAGCGAGGCGCTCGATCGCCTGGCCGGCCGCCACATGTGCATCACTGCGGCCGTCGATAAAGGCGGCCTGATGTTTCTTTCGGCGCGGCCTTACCAGGCAAGCCCGGCCGCCGAGCTCGAGGCCGCGACCGATCGAGTCGAGCGCGGCACCTGGACCGAAGAGCAGGCGGTGGCGAGCGTCAGCCCGGACCGCTTGCCAGCGATGCTGCACCCCAGCATTCGCCCCGGCCATGCCACCGACCCGGTCGCCACCGGCCTTGGTGTTTCGCCTGGCGCGGCCTCCGGCTACATCGCCTTTACCGCCGAGGATGCGGCCCGCTTTCGCGCCCGCGGTCGCAGCTCCATCCTCGTCGTAAACGAGACCGGTCCCAACGACATCGACGGTATGCGCGCGGCCAACGGTATCCTCACCGCCCGCGGCGGCATGACCAGCCACGCCGGCGTCATCGCCCGCATTACCGGCACACCCTGCGTCGCCGGCGTCCGCACGCTGTCGGTCGATCCGGCCGATATGTCCTGCCGCATCGGCGATCGCGTGCTGCACGCCGGCGACCGTATCACCATCGATGGCGGCAGCGGCAGTGTCTATCTCGGCGTGCTGCCGCTGAGCCGCCCGCGTCTTGGCGGTGCGCTCGGCGAGCTGCTCGGCTGGTCCGACGCGACGCGCCGCATCGAAGTGCGCGCCAATGCCGAGACCGTCGAGGCCGCCACCACGGCCCTCAGCTTCGGCGCTGCAGGCATCGGGCTGGCGCGCTCCGAGCACATGTTCTTTTCGCGCGAGCGCATGGCCGCGCTCCGCCGTCTCATCCTCAGCGAGGACGAGGACGACCGGAAGGCTGCGCTCACCGGCCTCGTCGACTTCCAGACCGGCGACTATTCGGCGATCTTTTCCACCATGGCCGGCCGGCCGGTCACCGTCCGCCTGTTCGATCCGCCGTTGCACGAATTCCTGCCGCGCACCGACGAGGACATCGACGAGACCGCCAAGTCGCTCGGCCTCGAGCTGCGCGCCTTGAAGCTTC
This sequence comes from Devosia sp., assembly GCA_051953275.1. Taxonomy (GTDB): domain Bacteria; phylum Pseudomonadota; class Alphaproteobacteria; order Rhizobiales; family Devosiaceae; genus Devosia_A. The sequence continues at coordinate 6,167 of JBQCIY010000167.1, forward strand.
GGCTGGACCGCATCTCCGAGATCAACCCGATGCTCGGCCACCGCGGCGTGCGTCTTGTCGTTACCTATCCCGAAATCCTCGAGATGCAGGTGCAGGCGCTCCTGGCGGGCGTCCGCGCTGCGATGTCGAGCGGCAGCGATCCCGTGGCGCTCGAAATCATGGTGCCCTTCGTTTCCACCGCGCATGAAGTGACTTGGGTGCGCGAGCGCGTGATGGAGCTGGTTGAAGCGGCCGCGCTGCCACCTGTAATGCGGCAGCGCTTCGCCTTTGGCACCATGATCGAGCTACCGCGCGCGGCACTGCGCGCCGCCGACATTGCGCGCCATGTCGATTTCTTCTCGTTCGGCACTAACGATCTGACGCAGACCACCTATGGCATTTCCCGCGACGACGCCCCGGCATTCCTCGCCGCCTACCAGCGCAAGGGACTTTACGAGCTGGACCCGTTCGTCACTCTCGACCAGAAGGGCGTCGGCGAACTGATCCAGACCGCCATCCAGCGCGGCCGCGCCGCGAACCCCGCCCTCAAGATCGGCATCTGCGGCGAGCACGCCGGCGATCCGGCCTCGCTCGCCTTCTTCGCCAGGCTCGGCGTCGACTACGTGAGTTGCGCCCCTTACCGAGTGCCGGTGGCCCGCCTCGCACTGGCGCAGGCCGGCTGAATTAACCATCGCCGCGCTTCGGTGCGGCAGAACCCGTCGGCTTTACCTCGCGATAACCCTAATCCCGCATGATCCGGGTCGTCGGCATTTTAGCAACATTTGCCGAAGCGTCGTTGGTTGTGGCGTTGCGTGAGTAGTACCGCGTTAGATGGGCCCATTCGGACCAATCGGCTTTTGGGCTCGTCCCGGCCATAGCGTTGCCGGCGTCGTCACGTCGCTCGCTCTGTCGGCGCTGTGCTGGCCGATATTGACGGGCGGCGCACAGGGCCCGGGACCCGACAGCCTTCATTCCGTCGCTGCGCCGAAACCCGCGGTCACCAGGGTCGCCATGCTGACACGGCACGGCAACGACCTGATCATCACCGGCTCGGTCGCGGGGCTGTTTGAAAGCGGCAGCTTCTCCGGCCCAAATCGCGCCGAAAAGACCAACCGGGCCCGCCTTACGCCTGATGGCGTCACCGTCTCCGCCGGCTTCGACGAGGCCCGCGCCAAACTCGCAGCGCTCCGGCAACCGGCAGCGCCCGGCCAGACCGGCAGCACGGTCGTCGCCATGGGCACTGTCCCGTCATTACCCTCGGCCGGAACCACCGGCGGCGACAATCCGGACGGCACGCCGATCCAGGTTGCGAGCGCCACAGCGAGCTGGGGCAACGCGCTGAGCGCCATCGAGGGGCTCGTGCCATCGTCGCAGGCGCCGGTGCCCATGACGGCGACCCCGGCGCTCGCCTACGCTCGGGAAACGACACCGCCCACGGCGCTCGACCTGACCTTCGACCGGTTTGGCGGCAAGGTCACCACCGCCGACATCCACTGCATGGCGGAAGCTATCTACTTCGAGGCCCGCGGCGAGTCCTACAAAGGGCAGGTGGCGGTGGGGCAGGTAGTGATGAACCGGCTGGCTCACCCGATCTATCCCAAGGACATCTGCCAGGTGGTGTTCCAGAACCAGCAGATGCGCGACGCCTGCCAGTTCTCCTTCGCCTGCGACGGCCGGCCCGAGACCATCGACGATCCGAAATCCTGGCGCCAGGCCGACGAAATCGCGCGCGGCGTCATCTCGGGCTCGCTTTACCTGCCCGAAGTCGGCAAGGCCACGCACTATCATGCGACCTATGTCTATCCAGACTGGGCGCCGCGGCTGAAGCGGGTGACCAAGATCGGCCACCACATCTTCTATCAGTTCAGGAACGCCTGATCCGTCAGCGGTGCAGCGGGCGGGTCGACTTGAAGCTTTGCGTGAAGAACGTGAACGATCCTGAGCTGTAGCTGCTCCAGGTCGACGTCCCGTAGGGGGAAGTCCACAGCGAGAACGCGAAGTCGTGGCAGGTGCAGTGCGGCGTCACGTCGATGCCGGGATAGCGCACGTTCGGTGAGGTCAGCGCATCCGTCGAATAGGTGCCCGTCGGGGTGGTCACGATCTCGACCACCGACTTGCGTCCGAATTCGATCTTGTTGACGAGCTGGGTCCGGGTCGGCTCCGTCGACACCGTGTCGGCCACGGTGATGTCGAATTTCCTGAGCCGCGAGGGATCGAACGGCGGCGGGAAAATGTCCTTGGCGCGGCGCACCAGTTGGTGTTGCGGCTCGTTGGCAAAAGCCTGCGGAAAGAAAGCCGGTGTCGCCAGCGTTCCGGCGACCGCGACGGCGAGCGCGGCACACGCCGCAACAATGCGAAGATCGACAGCCATCGGGAGCCTCCGGAGGCAAGGTTCTTGTTAACCTCGCATCAACCATGGCGCCCGGAGCGGGTCAAAATGGAACAGCTGTTTACCTTAACTTCACGATTGCCGGTGGAGTTCGGTCGCCAGCATGTCGACTGTGTCGACGAATCGGTCGTGCGCCTCGCGCGTCGGCCACGGGCGGATCAGTTCGTCGAAATGCTCAAGGTCGAACGCCGCCAGCGTCGGCTCCCCGAAGAATTTTCGCGCCTCGCCGACCTCGAAACCGGCAAGATGCACCGCCTCGTGATAGGCCGCTTCCTTGTCGGCGCGCTTGATCGCCTTCTGCACATTGGCGGGGGCGGAGGCATTGAGCGCGAAGTGCAGGTGGATGGCCCCGAGCAGCCGGTTCTCCACCTCCTTGTAGTTGCCTCCCATGGCCGCCTTGAACGGCGAGATGATGTCCCCCATCACATATTCGGGTGCATCGTGCAGCAGGGCGTAGAGCCGGGCTTTCACGTCGGCCGTCGGCACATGCGCCGAAAAGATTTCCAGCACCAGCACCGAGTGCTGCGCGACCGAGAACGGATAGTCGCCCTTGGTCTGGCCGTTCCAGCGGGCGACGCGGGCAAGACCATGCGCGATGTCAGAGAGCTCGACATCGACCGGGGACGGATCGAGAATGTCGAGCCGCCGTCCGCTCAGCATGCGTTGCCATGCACGTTCTGCGCGCGCCATGTCGCCCCCATGAAGGGCCGGAGGCTACTCAGCCGCCGCCGATTCCCCAAGCCGGTACGTCGCCCAGTCGGGCAGGGTGAGAGTGACCGGCTTGCCGCCGACCATCACCGCGCCGCCGTCGAAGCGGTCGAGCCGCACGATGGCGACCGCCTTGCCGTCGACGACCTGGCCGATCGCGCCGGACTCGCGTCCACCGGCAACGACGGCAGTTCCTGCTGGGGCGTCGATGCCCGAGACGATCACCGGCCGCCGCCGCGCCGTGCCGCGATGCTCCATCCGGCTCACGACCTCCTGGCCGATGTAGCAGCCCTTTTTGAAGTCGACGCCGCCCAGCAGGTCCATGCCGATGTCGTGCGGGAACATCGTGTCGGGGGCGAAGTCCGGACCCTGTTCGGCAATGCCGCGGGCGATGCGTGCCGCATCGTATGAGGTATCGGGCGCATCCCATTGCTCCGACTCGGCTTTCGTCGCGATCAGCCGCGTGTGCGGCGCCGAGCCATCCCAGCCGACAGCATGACTGTCGCGCAGGTCGGCGATCTCGACCGCGGCCCGCAGCTTGTACATCCGCATACGCTTGAAGAAGGCGTCGGCGACCCCGGCATCGACGTCGAGCCAGAAGGCCCCGTCGTCATATGTCGAAAGACCTTCCGCCTGGATTTTGCCCTGCGGGCTGAGCAAGGCCCACCAGATCGCCGACCCAGGCTCGGCCAGCAGCCGGCCCGTGACCACGTCGAACAGCAGTTTTTGCGCGTCGGCGCCGGAGAAGCGGAACAGCGCCCGCGACGGACGCAGGATTGTGGGCATCGGAGCCATCCAGTAAGGGTCTGAGACATGGCGCACTACGACGCGATCTTCAAGCACGGCACCGTCGTCAACCAGGACGGCACCCATGCCGCCGACATCGGCATAAGCGGCGGCCGCATCGCGGCGCTCGGCAGCCTTTCGGCCGACACCGCAGATGCGATCACCGACTGTACCGGCCTCCACATCCTCCCCGGCGTTATCGACACGCAGGTGCACTTCCGCGAACCCGGGCTCGAACACAAGGAAGACCTCGCGACCGGCTCGCTGTCGGCGGTGATGGGCGGCGTCACCGGCGTCTTCGAAATGCCGAATACCAATCCGCTGACCACGACGCGCGAGACCTTTGCCGACAAGATTCGCCGCGCCACCGGCCGCATGCACTGCAACTTCGCCTTCTTCATCGGCGGCACGCACGAGAACGTCGCCGAGCTGCCGGTGCTCGAGCGGCT
>JBQCIY010000168.1:0-21107 GCA_051953275.1 Devosia sp.
CACCGAGATCAGTTCCGACTGGTTGCGATAGACCTGCCAGTCCCATTTGCCCGAATTCTGCAGGTCGGTGATGTTGGTCCCGCCCACGAGGTTGACACTGACACGGATGCCAATGGCCTCCATCGACGCAACCACGCCTTCAGCCAGGCTCTTGTCGGTCTGGTAGTCGGAGTTGGCAAGCAACGTGATCTGCACGTTCTGGCCGCCGACGCCGGGCGTGTCGGACGGGAAGTTGACGAAGCCGTCACCGTCCGTGTCCTTGAGTCCGGCCTTGGCGAGCTCAGCTTTGGCGACGCTGACGTCATACGGATAGTAGACTGTCGACGCCTTGTCGTAGAACGCAGTTCCGGCATAGAGGCCGCCCGGATAGATGGCGGTGAACGGGCCCTTGACCAACGAGTCGCCTAGATGCTGGCGGTCGATGGCAGAGGTCACGGCCAGGCGGAAGTCGAGGTTGCGGTCGAGGTTGCGGATGGCCTCTGCACGCGCATCGGGCTGGCCCCAACCATTGGCCGAGTAGTTCATGTAGATCGAGTAGCCGATGGTGCGGGCGCCGAACGCCAGACGCGCCGGAGCCGCGGGATCAGCCGAGCGCTTCAGCGCCTCGACGAAGCTTTCCGCCTGTTCGAGGTTGGAGAAGTCGCCGGTGCCGGCCACGGCCTGCACGTCGCGATCCGCCCAGGTCGAGAGCTTGTACTCGAGCTCGTCGAGATACGGCAGCTGGTTGCCGGCCTCGTCGACCTTCCAGTAGTACGGGTTGCGGCGCAAGACGACGATGTCGTCGGGACGATACGCCACTGGCACCCAGGCGCCCATCACCGGGAAGTTGAGGTAGTTCGGCGGGAAGGCGTTCTGGTACTGCTCGTAGGTATTCTTGGAATATTTCGGGTGCTGCGGCTTGAGGATGTGCGCCGGCAGCGGGCAGAACCCGCCATACGCCATGGTATAGAGGTATTGCTTGGGGAAGGCCTCCTTGAAGGTCCACTTCACGGTGTAGTCGTCGACCTTCTCGAGCGTCGTTCCAACGCCGAAGCTGTCAGGCCCGGCGGAGTTGAGCGGCTTGACGTTCGGGTCCTCGATGTTGTCGTTCCAGTAGAACATCACGTCGTCGGCCGTGAACGGCACGCCGTCAGACCACTTGGCGCCCTCGATCAGGTGCATGGTGAGCACGTGCCCATCGGGCGACCACTCCCAGCTCTTGGCGAGGTTGGGCATCGGCTCGAGCTGATCGGCCTTGACCTCGAACAGCGGGCCGGTTCGCGTCAGGCATTCATACATGCCGATGTCGATGCCGCCCCAGCCCTGGATCTGGCCGGCTGCGTAGTTCCAGCCCTGCGGCCGGCCGCCGATGACGTGACGCATCACGTCGCCGTAGACGCCGGTGCCGTCCGGCTCGTTGGCGGTCTTGTAGACCAGCGGCTCCTTGGGCAGACGGTCCTTGACCGGCGGCAGCTTGCCGGTCTTGACGAACTGGTCGGTGACCCATTGCGGCTCGTGGTACTCGGGCAGCGCCTTGTACTCGAGGATGTCCGAGATCCCGACGAAGTTCGGCAGCTGCTGCGCGTCGAATTTCGGCGGATCGGGCAGCGTGGCGGTGGCCACCTGCGCATGCACGGCGATGGTGGATACGCCGAGCATGATGGAGGCCCCAAGCAGGGCCTTTAGGCTGTTGCGCATAATTCCTCCCTCTGCGGCGGACCCGGCGCGACTCGCGCCCGGAGTGGAGGTTCCCCGCCCCTCCGCCGTCCGCGCCCGCGAAGTTAGCCCTTGCCCCAAGGCGGACAATCCAATTATGAGAGGGAGTTGTCCGGTTTTTAGAACTCGGTGGAGACCCCGTGGCACAGCCAGCGTCCGCCCCGACCGTCGCATCCTCGACCAAAGCGGTGGCCCCGGTCCCCCGGCCCGACCGGCGCTTCTACGCAAAGAATCCGGCCTTTGGCCGCTTCGGCATGCGCTGGTTCGACCCGCAGATCATGCCGGTCGAGCACTTCCACGGCCACATCGAGCTCAACTGGCTGACCGCAGGCAGCATGGGTTACCAGCTCGACGGCAAGCCGGTGAACGTGCCCGCCGAGCGGCTGGTGATGTTCTGGGCCGGCATCCCGCACCAGACGCTGACGCTCGATCGCGGGCCGCGGAACGACAGCCGGCAGTGCAACGTCTACGTGCCGCTCGATACGTTCCTGCACATGCCGCGGCTCGGACGGCTGACCGAAACCATGATGGCGGGCGGCGTCATCGCGCTCCACCCCGGCACCATCGGCAGCGACACGCTCGTCCGCTGGTACGAGGACTATCGCAGCGGCAACGCGGAACGCACCGATATCCTCAAGGCCGAGATCGCCATCATGCTGCGGCGCGCTGCGCTGACCGGCTGGGTCGAACTGCTGCCGCCCTGGATCGAGGCCGTCAGCCCCTCGACCAAGGCTGCAACGCCGCTGCGCTATGCGGTGGCGATGATCAAGCACATCCTCGAGCACCTGTCGGACCCGCTGCGCGCCGCCGACGTCGCCACGATCGTGGGCCTCCACCCGCACTACGCCCTTCGGCTCTTCCGTTCGGTGATGAACGTGCCCCTGCACGAATTCGTCGTACGCATGCGCCTGATCCGCGCCCGCTCGCTGCTGTTCGAAACCAACCTCTCGATCGAAAACATCGCCTTCCAGAGCGGCTTTGCGGGTAAAAGCCAGTTCTACGAGCAGTTCCGCACCGCCTATGGCGTCTCGCCCAACGAGATGCGGGTGAAGTTCCTCGCCCACACCTGAGGCGTAGATGGCCTCCAACAAGCCATTGGCGTAGCTGAAGAATTGCTGACGGCGCCGGTGCCGGCCATTAAGGTCGTCTTCACCATGAATCTATAGACCGTTTCTCCGAGCGCCGGGAGGTGAAACGTGATTCTGGACAATGTGAAGATTTCGACCAAGGTCGGCCTCATGCTGGCCTTGCCGTTGCTGCTGGCCGCGCTCGTCGGCGGCGCCGGGGTCAAGACCGTGTTCGACCTCGACCATGCGACGCAACAGCTGGTGGACCAGACCGTCAGCAAGGCGCGGGGCTTCGCGTCGGCATCCGAGAACAACACCCGGCTCTACCAGCTCGGCTTCTCGGTCCTCGTGACTCCCGATCAGGTTACCGACCTGCAGAAGGACGTCGACGGCGACATCGATGAGTTGACCAAGACGCTCGCGGCCATGTCGCCGCTGGTGGCCGGTCCCGAGCAAGCCTCATTCCAGGTGCTGAGCGAGGGCGCGCCGAAACTGATGGACGCGGTCAAGCAGGAGTACCAGCTCGCCGCAGCCGGCAAGCTTGACGACGCGAAGACGCTGCTCGCCGGCGACGTCACCGACGACTTCGGCAAGCTCGACGACACCTTCGACAAACTCAACGACATGCAGACCGATGCGCTGGCGGCCGCTAAGGCCGACACGCACAACGCTGCGATGCTGGCGGCGATCATGACCGGCACCGTGTTCGGCATCGGCCTTCTCATCGCCAGCGGCGTTGCCCTGTGGCTGAGCCGCACACAGTTGGTACGGCCGATCCGGCTGCTCAACGACGCCATGGCCCGTATCGCCGACGGCAAGCTCGACGACGACGTCCCCGGCACCGGCCGCAGGGACGAGCTGGGCAGCATGGCCGCAGCGGTGGAAGTTTTCCGCCAGAACGGCATCCGCATTTCGCGTCTCGGCGACGAGGAGCGGATGCGCAACGAAGAAGCCTCTGCTGTTGCCGCCGCGAGCAGTGCCATGGGCGAGAAACTGACGTCGGCGGTGACCGCGGCCGCACGCGGCGACTTCAGCGTCCGCATCCCGACCGCGTACAGCCAGCCGAGTCTCAACCATATCGCCGGGATCGTGAACAGCCTGATGGAGACGATGCAGCGCGGCCTGGGCGAGACCGGCACGGTACTTGCTGCTTTGGCGCACACCGACCTCACCAAGCGCGTGCATGGTGAGTACGAGGGGGCCTTTCGCCAGCTCAAGGACGACACCAACGCCGTCGCCGAAAAGCTGACGGAAATCCTCGGGCAGTTGAAGCTGACCTCTGGCTCGCTCAAGGCTGCGACACGTGAAATCCTCTCGGGCGCCGGCGACCTCGCGGACCGTTCGACCAAGCAGGCCGCGACTATCCAGGAAACATCGGCAGCGATGGAGCAGATTGCCCATGGCGTGCAAAACAATGCCAAGCGGGCCGAAGAAGCAAACGCTGTCGCCGGATCGGTGACACAGACGGCCGAAGATGGCGGCCGCGTGATGAGCCAGGCGAACGACGCCATGGAACGGATCACCACCTCGTCGGGCAAGATCTCCAACATCATCGGGCTCATCGACGACATCGCCTTCCAGACCAACCTGCTTGCCCTCAACGCCTCGGTGGAAGCCGCCCGCGCCGGCGAAGCCGGCAAGGGCTTCGCCGTGGTCGCGGTGGAAGTGCGGCGCCTGGCTCAGTCGGCGGCCGAGGCCTCGTCGGAGGTCAAGGCATTGATCGAGCAAAGCGCCAGCGAGGTGAGCACCGGGTCCAAGCTCGTCGAGGAAGCCGCGCGTAAGCTCAACGCCATGCTGGAGGCGGCTCGCGCCTCCAACCGGCTGATGGACGGCATCGCTCACGACAGCCAGGAGCAGGCGCACGCCATCGACGGCGTCACTGTCGCCATCCGCGACATGGACGAGATGACCCAGCACAACGCGTCGCTTGTCGGCCAGATCAATGGGGCGATCAGCCAGACCGAGCGACAGGCGAGCGAGCTCGACGACATCGTCGAGATCTTCAACCTCGACGCGGCCGTCGTAGCACCCGTCGCGAAGCGGCGGATCGGCCAGGCCGCCTAGCTAGAGGATCGGCTTGCCGCCGGTCACGGCGATGGTCGCGCCCGAGATGTAACTCGCCTCGTCGGTGGCGAGCATGACATAGGGCGGCGCGAGCTCCACCGGCTGCGCCGGGCGGCTCATCGGCACCTGCTTGCCGAAGTTCTTGACCTTGTCGGGCGGCATCGTCGAGGGAATGAGTGGCGTCCATACTGGCCCCGGCGCCACCGCATTGGCCCGGATGCCTTTTTCGGCCAGCAGTTGCGCCAGGCCGGCGGTGAAATTCTGGATCGCGCCCTTGGTCGTCGCATAGGGCAACAGGCTCGGGCTCGGATCGTCGGAGTTGATCGAGGCCGTGTTGATGATCGAGCTGCCCGGGTGCATGTGCGGCAGGGCGGCCTTGGTAATGTAGAACATCGCCGAGATATTGGTGGCGAAGGTCAAGTCCCACTCCTCCTCGGGGATGTCCTCGATGGACTTGAAGCTCGCCTGGTGCGCGGCGTTGTTCACGAGGATGTCGATGCGGCCGAATTCCTTGGCCACCTTGGCGACGAGGTCCCTGCAGTTCTTGGCCTTCGACACGTCGGTCTCGATCAACAGGCATTTGCGCCCGGCCTCGGTGACCAGCCGCTCGGTCTCCTTGGCCTCCTCGGTCTCCGACAGGTAGATCACCGCGACGTCGGCGCCTTCCCGCGCATAGGCGAGAGCGACAGCCCGGCCGATGCCGGAATCGGCGCCCGTGATCAGTGCCTTCTTGCCCTCGAGCCGCCCTGAGCCGGTGTAGCTCTCCTCGCCGTAATCCGGCTGCGGGTTCATCTTGGTGCTGAGGCCGGGCGGCCTCTGCTGCGGCGTATCGAACGGCGGGGTGGGAAAGCCGCGTGGGTTCATGTCGTTCATTGGAGCCTCCGGGTGCTGCGCTGGTAAACTTCGCTTCCGCTGCGCCCGTGGGGCGCGGCGGCGCCTCGCAAAGGAACATTACTTTTGCCTGTCGGTTCCGGCCTCGATCGGGCGATGAGGAACCGAACCCTCTGGCTGACACTTGTGACTACATCGAGCGCGGGGCGTCGACGCGCGATCCCTGATGGAGTCTTGAATGGCCAATCCCAACCCACCGCCGTCCTATGGCAAGGACGAGCAGAACAGCACGCCGCCACCCACCGATCTCGGCACCGTCCAGAACGATGCAAACGCGGCGCTCGACGAAGCCAAGAGCGTTGCGGGCACCGTCGCCGCCGAAGTGACCACACAGGCGCAGCAGCTGGGCGAACAGGCGAAATCGCAGATCGCCGATGCCACAGCGCGTGCCAAGGACGCGGTCGGATCGCAAAAGGACATGCTCGCAGACCAGGTCGGCGGAGTCGCCGAGGCGCTCGGCAACGTCGCCGACGAGCTCGACAGCAAGGGCAATGCGACTTCGCGTTACGCCCGCATGATCGCCGACAATGCCGAAAAGGTCTCCAGCACCATTCGCGACAACGACGTCGACGCGCTGCTCGGCATGGCCAACGATTTCGGTCGCCGGCAGCCCGCCACCTTCCTCGGCATGGCCGCCCTGCTCGGCTTTGCCGCGAGCCGCTTCCTGGTGGCCAGTGCCAATCGTCCGCGGCCGGCCATGGCCGAGGACGCGACTAGGTCCGACACGAGTCCGATGTCGAGCACGTCCGTCGCCGACGGCTCGGACAGCTACCGGGCGGGAGGCATGTGATGGCCTATGTCAGCGATACGGGCGGCGGCGGCCGCCTCGGTGACCTGTTTGCCGGCCTGGCTCGCGATTTCTCCGGCTTGTTCCGCACCGAAATCGAGCTTGCCAAGGCCGAGGCCTCGGAAAAGATCGACCAGGCGGTGAAGGCGGGGATCAGTCTCGCCGCAGGCGCGATCCTTGCGATCGGTGCGCTCGGTGTCTTCCTCGCCGCGCTGGTCTCGGGGGGCACTGCCCTGCTGGTCGCATGGGGCATGATGGAACCGGCCGCCAACTTCGTTTCGGCAATTGTGGTGACGGTGATCGTGGCGCTCATCGCCTGGGCGGTGATCGCCAGCGGCCTGAACCAGCTGAAGGCAAACAGACTGGGACTCGACCGCACGACGAACTCGCTTCGGGCCGATGCGGCCACCGTCAAGGAGAGCTTGTGATGGCAAACACCAACGGAACCAAATCCTCTGCCGATCTCGAGCGCGAGGCGCAGGCCCAGCGCGACCGGATCGAAGCGCGCATCGGCGAGATCCGGGAGCGGCTGTCGCCGGGCCAACTGGTCGATGAAGTGCTGAGCTATACCAAGGACGGCGGCGGCAAATTCGTCAGCAATCTTGGCGCTCAGATTTCCGCCAATCCGATCCCTGCCGCTCTGGTTGGCATCGGGCTGGCCTGGCTGATGAGCGGCAAGTCGCTGCCGATGCCGCAAATGTCCGGCACCTCGGCCTCGTTCGACGACGTCGAGTCGGCCTCGTTCGACGACGACGTCGAGGAGTACCCCTACGCTCGCGTACCGAGCGGTGGGCTGCGCCGCGTCTCGCACGCGGCCGACGAGGCCGGACAGTGGTGGAGCGAATTCGAGACCGACACCGGCAGCAAATACCGCGCCGCGTCGGACTCACTGGGCCGGCGGGCCGGCCACTTCACCGACTCGGCCGGCAAGACCTTCGGCGGCTTCATCGACGATGCCGGCAATCGGGTGCGCCAGTTCCGCGACGAGTCCGGCAAAGCGATGGATGACACGCTGGGCTGGGCCCGGCACAGCTGGCGGCAGGTCCGGCGCAACGTCGGCCAGCAGCTGGGCGGCGCCTCGACGGCGATGTCCCAGGCAATGAACGGCATGTCGCAGACCGTCGATGGCGTGCGCGGCAACGTGGCCGGCATGACCGGCACCGTGCAGTCGCAGGCCGACCAACTCAGCCGCCAGATGACTGCCCTGTTCGAACAGCAACCGCTGGTCGCAGGCGCTCTCGCCTTCGCCGCCGGCGCCGCCTTGGGCGCATCGTTGCCGGCGACCAAGCAGGAAGACCAGCTGCTCGGCGAACCGGCGGACAAGCTGAAGCGGCAGGCGAGCGATGCCGCGAGCCAGGCCTATGCCGAAGGCAAGCGGCAGGTGTCGGACGCCTATGACGAGGTCAGCGGGCGCGCCGCCGAGCTCTATGGCGACGCCAAGGACAAGCTCGGCAAGACCGCTGCATCCGACAAGACGATGCACTGAACCCGAGCCGCTGCGGCGATCCCCACGCCGTAGCGGCTCAGTTGTTCCCCAGCGACATCACGATGTTGATGGCGGCGGCAATCACCACCGTGGTGAACAGATAGCCGAACAGGCCGTGGGCGGCGACGATGCGGCGCATCTTGCTGCTCGTGACGCTGGTGTCCGACGTCTGTGCCGTCATCGCCACCACCAACGAGAAGTAGACGAAATCGCTGCCGCACGGATCGCCGCCGCCGGGAAAATCGAGTCCCCCCACCTGTTGCGCGTCTGAGCTCACGTCGGGCGCCTCGTAGTATTCCCACGCATAGTGCATGCCCCACATCACGTGGATCATCAGCCAGCTGAGCACCACCGAGAGGATGCCCAGGACCAGGCGCAAGCCATTGACGGACTTGTCGTTGACCGCGAGGAACAGCGCGACCGTCACATAGACCAGAATGGCGAGCGTCAGCAGGAACACCACCCAGGGTGGCGCGTCCTCGTCACCGGCGTGATGACGCAGGTAATCGGGCGTCAGCCTGGGCAGGTCGCGCGCAGTGAGGACCAGGTAAGTCAGCGAAAATGCCGACGCCGCGACCTCGGGAAACAGATCCGGGGCGAACGCCAGCGTGGCAGCGGCGGTAACCAGCCCCACGGCCACAGCGATGTAGAAATTCCAGTGCCGGCTTTGCATCCGCGGCGGCGCCATGCGTGCACCTCCTTGCTGACGCTTGCAGAACAGGCGGGCCGAGGGCTGAGTTGCACAAAGCGGACGGCGAGCTTGCTGCAGGTTAATGCCCTCCAGTCGATCGCGGCGCAAGCTAACGGGCATCGACGTTGAGACCGGGACGGACCTTCCCCAGGTCTCCGGGCGCCGGCCGGCTCCCCCCGGATCGCGGCCGGCGTGCCTGTGACGATGATCGAACTCGTCAAGTCCGCTCCGGCCCAAGGATATCACTCTGCAACCAGCCGCTCCCGCGCAAGTTTGCCTGCCGCCGGGTTCCACGACTCCGGCCCGGGGAGTGGCTTCGCCCGATATCCTCCCGAGGCGAAGCCACTTGTCGCCGGGTGCAACGCCGTTCTACCGGCGGAATATTTCCGTGGTCTTATCATTTGATGGTGCCGGAATCGGCGCGCCCATGACGACATCAGGATGGGGGTCTAAGACGCTAGCCCCTGAGGCCGGGTGGCCGTGCAAACGGGCGCCCGGCTTTTCATTTGCGCCCATGCCGGCACGGCTGATCACCATAGGGGCCGTCGAGGAACCACTTCCGTCACGCCAAGTTCGGTTTGGCGACGACGGGACCCTCCGACAACGCGCCGGGACGGATCGCCGCAGCTCGACATCCCCTGACTGGCCGCGACCTGGCAACAAGTTGCGGCCTCTTGTTTCCGCCCGCGCACACCGCCTGCTCTCGCAGCAGACAGAGCGCATCGATGCATATTGGAAGTGCACCTATGTAGACCAGCACTCTACAAGCCACGCTTTGTCGCCGCGGCGTGAAGGAACCGGTGCATGACAGGTAGATTGAGGTGGCGGAGCTTTTAACTCAGCAAAGGGAGTATCTCGTGGCACCAAGATCAAGCGCCAAACCGGCAAGTACGGCGAAGCACGGGGCCGCAGCGGCCCGCACGCCCTCGAAATCGAGCAACAAAGCGGGCAGCCAGGACAAGACCGAGATCGGCCTCATCGCCGAAATGAAGCAACAGCACCGCGACGTCGAGGCGCTGATCACCAAGCCGGATGCCGAGACCGACCTCAGATCGATCGTCGAGCAGGTGGCCGAAAAATGGATCCCGCACACCCTGATCGAAGAACAGATCATCCTGCCGGCGATCGAACACGCCGGGGCAGACGAGCCCGCGCTCGCCGAGGCCACGGTGCGCCGCGATCTGGTGAAGCTCCTGCTCGCCGACCTGACGCAGAACCCCGAAGGCCCGCAGGCCGCCGCCAAATTCGCGGTGTTGAGCAGCGAGATGGAGTCGCTGATCGCGGTCGAGGAGAAGCCCGAGGACGGCGTGCTGGCTCTGGCCGAGACCCACAACGTCGATCTCGACGCCCTGAAGCCGCAGGTCGACCAGCGCATGTCGGACCTCAAGTCCAATACGGAGGGGGAGCGTGACAACGCCCTGGAGCCAACCTCCCTCCGCCTGATGAGCTCCAGGCAAGACCGGAACAAGGAGTATTCCAGCATGCCCAACGATTCGAACACGCGCGAGCGCGACGAGTACGGCCGTTTCACCTCCGACGACGACCGTGGCCGTTCGAGCCGGTCCTCGCGCGACTATGACGACGACTATCGCCGCTCCGGCAGCAACGGCGGAGGCCCGGGCCGTGACGAAGAGGGCCGCTTCACCTCCGGCGGCTCCCGTTCGTCGCGCGACTACGACGACGACCGGCGCGGTGGCCGCAATGAAGGCCGCGGTTGGTACGGCGACTCGCGCGGGCATTCGGAAGCCGCGCGGGAAGGCTGGGACGAGCGCCGCGGCAGCTCCCGCTATGACGACGATGACGACCGGCGTGGCGGACGCGGCCACGGCGGCTGGTTCGGCGATTCACGCGGCCACGCCGAAGCGGCCCGCGAGGGCTGGGACGAACGCCGCGGCGGTGGCCAAGCGCGCTCCTCGCGCGACTACGATGACGACCGTCGCGGTGGCGGCGGCGGACGCGGTCACGGCGGCTGGTTCGGCGATCCCGAGGGCCACTCCGAGGCCGCGCGCGAAGGCTGGGACGAACGTCGCGGCGGTGGCCAGTCGCGCTCCTCGCGCGACTACGACGACGACCGGCGCAGCGGCGGCAATGACCGCGGCCAGGGCGGCTGGTTCGGCGACTCCCGCGGCCACTCCGAAGCGGCCCGCGAGGGCTGGGACGAACGTCGTGGCGGCGGCCAGTCGCGCAGCTCGCGCGACTACGACGACGATCGCCGCAGCAGCAGCGGCCGCGGTCATGGCGGCTGGTTCGGCGATCCGCAGGGCCACTCCGAGGCCTCGCGCGAAGGCTGGGAGCATCGCCGCTGAACACGACAAGGCCGGGTCCAGCACCCGGCCTTTCTTTGCCGGAACGAATCCCCGGACCGGTGGTTAGGCGGAGGACAGGGCCGTCGCGCCCGACCTCAATCCAAACGGTGGAGTTCCAATCATGGCTGATGCCAAGACCCTCGACGACCTTTTCCTCGATACGCTCAAGGACATCTATTACGCCGAAAAGCAGATCGTGAAGGCGCTGCCCAAGATGGCCAAGGCCGCAACCTCGAGCGAGCTCAAGGCCGGCTTCGAAAAGCACCTGCAGGAAACGCAGGGCCACGTCGAACGGCTGGAGCAGGTGTTCGACATCATCGGTGCGCCGGCCCGCGGCAAGACTTGCGAGGCGATCCTCGGCATCATCGAAGAGGCCAAGGAAATCATGGACGAATTCAAGGGCTCGCCCGCGCTCGACGCCGGCCTCGTCTCTTCGGCGCAGGCGGTCGAGCACTACGAGATCACCCGCTACGGCACGCTCAAGACCTGGGCCAAGCAACTCGGCCGGGCCGACGTGGTCAAGCTGCTCGAAGCGACCGAGCAGGAAGAGATCGCAACCGACAAGAAGCTGAGCCAGGTCGGCATCGGCCAGGCCAACCAGAAGGCCGCCGCGTAAGCAAAGCGGGTTCGACTGCCAACGGGCGGGGCACGCGCTGCCCCGCTTTTGTTTGCGCGCTGCCTTCCCTTGACGATGCCGGCGGCTATGGTCGCTACCGTCTCAAGCGAGGGAACAGCGATGCGATTTGCCGATCGGGTGATCTACGTAACGGGCGGCGGGCACGGTATTGGCCGCGCCGTCGCCAGGCGGCTCGCCTCAGAAGGCGGTTCGCTCGTGGTCTCCGACCGCGATGCCGATGCCGCCGAAGCGGTCGCCCGCGAGATCGTCGCGACAGGAGGAACTGCCGTCGCGACGAGCTGCGACATAACCGATGCCAGCTCGGTCGATGGCTCGTTCGCCCGGATGGGCGAGCGCTTCGGGCGGCTCGACGTGCTGGTCAATACCGCCGGTGGCGACTGGATCGAGCCGGCCGCCTTCGAGGACATCACCGACGAGCTGTGGACGAAAAAGCTCGACCTCAACCTGAGCGGCATCTTCCGGTGCATCCGCGCGGCGCTGCCAAGCCTCATCGCGGCGGGTCCGGGCAGCAGCGTCGTCAGCATCGGCTCGGTCAACGGCACGATCGCGCTCAGCGGCTACCCGTATTCGGCCGCCAAGGCCGGTCTGGAAATGCTGACCAAGACCCTCGCGGCGAAATACGGCCCCAAGGGCGTGCGCTTCAATCTCATCACGCCGGGCACCATCCGTACCCGGGTCTGGGACGGTCGCGAGGACCGGCTGGTCTCCCTCGCCGGCATGTATCCCCTGGGCCGCGTCGGCGAGCCCGACGACATCGCCGCGGCGGTGGCCTTCCTGGCCTCGGCGGATGCCGCCTGGATCACCGGCATCACCCTCCCCGTCGACGGCGGCCTGCTCGCCGGCCCGACGAAGACATTTGCGGCGGCGAGCGGCGAGTGAGCCGGTTCACGGTGCGGTGGGTAACCGAGCGATGGTGGAGCTGAGGGGAATGCAACGCAGGATAAGAATCAGGTAGTTGCGGTGGCTAACCGTCGGGCCCACTGCGCTGAGACTCAAAAGGCAATTCGGCCGTTGGCTAACCTAGCGTGGGCGGCAAGATCCCAAAGACCGCTTGGCGCCAGCAGCGGTCATTGGGCGAAGCGGTAGCCTACGCCGGACTCGGTGCGAACGAGCTGCGGTGCAGCGGCATCGCGTTCGACCTTGCCGCGCAGCTGCCCAACGAACACTCTAAGGTAGTGGACGTCCTCGACATGGGCCGGACCCCAAACGGCATTTAGTAGCTGACGATGCGTCACCACCAGCCCAGCATGTCGAGCCATGTAGGCCAGCAGGTCATATTCTTTCGGTGTAAGGTGCAGGGCTACGCCGTCGCGTGTCACCAGGCGCTTGGCGAGGTCGATGACGAGGCCGTCAGCCTCGTAGCGAGTGCTCGAGAGAGCCGCTGGCTCCCGGTGGCGCAGAGCTGTGCGGACGCGGGCGAGGAGCT
Organism: Devosia sp.; assembly: GCA_051953275.1. Classification (GTDB taxonomy): domain Bacteria; phylum Pseudomonadota; class Alphaproteobacteria; order Rhizobiales; family Devosiaceae; genus Devosia_A. Next base: position 13,051 of record JBQCIY010000168.1, read on the forward strand.
CACCCATGCCAAAGGGCTTTTCGACGTAGTCGTCGGCGCCGAGGTCGAGGGCTTCGATTTTCTCGGCCTCCTGGTCGCGGGCCGAGAGAACCACGATCGGGAGCTTCGACCAGCTGCGCAATGAGCGAATGACCTCCTTGCCGTCCTTGTCGGGCAATCCTAGGTCGAGGATGATCAGATCGGGAGCGGCGGTGGCGGCAAGGCGCTCGGCCTCGGCGGCACTCGACGCCACTAGGGGATCGTAGCCCGCGGCGGTGAGCGCCGGTTTCAGGAAGCGCTGGATCTGTGGCTCGTCATCGACGACGAGGATACGGCCTTCACTCAATTGCCTGCCTCGCGGTCGATGGGCAGGCGGATCGTGAGCCTCGTTCCCCGCTTGCGGACAGCCGGACTCTCGGCCTTGAGCGAGCCGCCCATGGCTGCGACGAAACCGCGGGCGATGGAGAGACCGAGCCCGGTGCCGGCCGAGCGGCCATCGCCCCTGGTGCGGCGGTAGAACTTGTCAAAGATCCGCTCGAGGTCTCCTTCGGGAATGCCCTTGCCCTGATCGGTCACAGCGATCACCACCTGGTTGTCCTCGCCGCGTGCAAATATCGAGATCGGGGCGTCGCCGGCATACTTGCACGCGTTGTCGAGCAGATTGAAGAGCGCTTGTCCCACGAGCGTCGTGTCGCCTCGCGCAGCAGGTAGATCGGAGGCGAGACTAACCTCGAACTCGCTCCTGGGATGCAGTTTCTTCGCTCGCTCGACGGTCACATTCACGACCTCACCGACATCGACGCTTTCCTTGCGCGGCTTCAGTGTTCCCGCTTCGATGCGCGTCATGTCGAAGAGGTTGGCGACGAATCGCGCGAGCCGTGAGGCCTCCTCCTCGATCGACATGAGAAGATCTCGCCGGGTCGCGGGATCCATCTTGTCGCCGAGTTCCCTGAGGCTGGTCGTGGCCCCCGAGATCGTCGCGAGCGGGGTCTTGAGGTCGTGCGAAAGCGAGGCAAACAGCGCCGAATTGAGGCGTTCGCTTTCCTCGAGGGCGGCAGTGCGGGCGTTCTCACGCATCAGCCGCGCCCGATCCATGGCGATCGCTGCCTGCTCGAGCACTCCGCGCACGACTTGTTCCTCATGTGGCAGGAACGGCCCCGCAGTCGCGTCGCGCATGAGCCCGAGGACACCGGCCGTCTCCCGTCCGGCGATTATAGGACGAAATTGCCAAGGAACCTGTGGCAAGGTGCCGGTCGAGTTCCCGGCGAGCTCGCGCTTGTCGAAGGCCCAGCGCGCCGCAGTCATGTCGGTTGGGCTGAGCGTCAGGTCGGGCGGCCAGATCGTGCCCACGACCAACTCTCGCTCTTCTGGAACGAGGAGCACCGCACCGTGGCCGAGCGCTGAGTAGAGGTGGGCAGCGGTGGCATCAAGGACAGTGTCGAGGCGCACGGCTCCCGCGAGCTTGCGACTGAATTCGTAGAGTGCCTGTGTCGCCCGCTCCTGCTGGCGTGAGCGCTCGGCCTGTTCACGCATCCGGCCTGCCAGCTCACCGGTGAACAGCGCGGCGGCTAGGAAAATCACGAGGGCAAAAAGCTCGTGCGGCCTTGCAACCGTGAACGTGTAGATCGGCTCGATGAAGAAGAAGTTGTAGGCGAGGAACGAGAGACCCGACGCGACAATGGCTGAGATGCGACCCACGAGGATACCGCAGACCACGACGGCAACCAGATACAGCATTGAGAGGTTCTGGAGCGGCAGCACCGCATAGAGCACGAGTCCGACGAGCGTGATCGTGGTGACTGCGGCAATCGCCAAACCAACTGTTTCGAGCCATTTATGGAGCGAGCGGTTCCGGAAGCCGAACCCCTGTAAAGGCAGCCCTCGCTCTTCCTCTTCCCCCGAGACGATGTGAACACTGATGTCGCGTGACTGGCGAAGTAACGCGTCGGGAAGCGACGGCCGCGCTAGACGCGCAAGCAACGAACGCTGCGGCCGGCCCACGACGATCTGCGTAATATTCTCGCGCCGCGCTTTCCGTAAAGTCTCTGCCACGAAATCATCGGCCACCGCTCGCTGCGTCTTCGCCCCGAGCCGCTGGGCGAGCCGAACCGTTTCGTCCAGTCGCTGGGCGGCCACCAGATCCACCGTGCTATCCGGTCGCGCCAATGAAACGACGGTCCAGGGCGCATTAAGACCTGACGCCAAACGGCTCGCTGTGCGAACGACCTTCTCGGACAATGCATCCGGACCAACCAACACCAGCAATCGCTCGGAGGTTGCCCACGGTCCCTCGATTGCGCTCTGCCGGAGGAAGTCGACCATCTGGTCGTCGACGCGATCAGCAGTTCGTCGCAGCGCCAGCTCGCGCAGGGCCGTGAGATTGGTGGGCTTGAAGAAGCCTTCGATGGCCCGCTGTGCATTCTCGGGGAGATAGACCTTGCCCTCCTTGACCCGCTCGATCAGCTCGGCAGGCGGGAGGTCGACGAGGATCACCTCGTCGGCCTTCTTGAACGCCACATCCGGCACGATTTCGCGGACCTCGACACCCGAAATGCGCGAGACGACGTCCGACAGGCTTTCCAGATGCTGGATGTTGAGCGCCGTCCAGACATCGATGCCGGCTCCGGTCAGTTCCTCGATGTCCTGGTAGCGCTTGGGGTGGCGGCTGCCCTCGGCGTTGCTATGCGCCATCTCATCGACCACCATGATCTGCGGCTTGCGTGCGAGGGCGGCGTCGATGTCAAACTCGAAAAGCTCATGACCGTGATACTCGACCTTTCGCCGCGGCAGGATCTCGAGACCCTCAAGCAGCGCGGCGGTCTCGCTGCGGCCGTGAGTCTCGACGAGGCCGATGACGATATCGATGCCCGCCGTCTTCAGCCGGCGGGCCCGGTTGAGCATGGAGTAGGTCTTGCCGACGCCGGGAGCGGCACCGAGGAACACAGTCAGCTTGCCGCGCGTGCCCGCCGTGGTGAGCGAGAGCAGCGCGTTGGGGTCGGGCCGGCGGTCCGTCTGCTCGGTCATTAGCCGCCTGGTGCGACGAGCGCGTCGAGGGCGATGTTAAGCTTCAGCACATTCACGCGGGGTTCTCCGAAGAAACCGAGGAACGGCGCCTCGGCGTTGGCGGCAACCAGTTGTGTCACCGTCTCGACCGGGAGCGACCGCGCCGACGCCACACGAGCGATCTGTAGCGCAGCATAGGCCGGCGAGATGTCCGGATCGAGCCCAGAGCCCGACGCGGTGACGGCATCGGCGGGGAGTGGGCCCTCGATGCCCGTGGCTCGCAGAGCGCCGATCGACCCGGTGACACGGTCCATCAGCTTCTTGCTCGTGGGACCCAGATTGGAACCCGAGGAGTTGGCCGCGTCGTAACCATTGCCTGCGGCCGAGGGGCGTGGCCAGAAATACCGTGGATCGGCGAACTGCTGGCCGATCAGCGACGAACCGACCACCTTGCCCTCCCGGGCGATTAGGCTGCCATTGGCCGCGGCAGGGAAGACGGTCTGGCCAATCCCCAGAATGGCGAACGGATAGAGGAGGCCGGTGAGGATGGTGAATAACACCATCATGATGAGCGCGGGACGAACGGACTGCAGCATGTCGACTCAGACGAGATGGAGGGCGGTGACCACGAGATCGACGAGCTTGATGCCGATGAACGGCACAACTAGCCCGCCAAGCCCATAGACGAGGAGGTAACGCCGCAGCAGCGCTGCAGCGCCGACGGGGCGATAGGCGACGCCACGTAGCGCGAGCGGGATCAGCGCGACGATAATCAGCGCGTTGAAGATGATGGCGCTGAGGATCGCCGATTGCGGCGAGCTCAGCCTCATGACGTTGAGCGCGCCGAGCTGCGGATATGTCGCGACGAACAACGCCGGGATGATCGCAAAATACTTGGCCACGTCGTTGGCGATCGAGAAGGTCGTCAGCGAACCGCGCGTCATCAGGATCTGCTTGCCGATCTCGACGATCTCGATGAGCTTGGTCGGGCTGCTATCCAGATCGACCATGTTGCCCGCCTCGTGCGCTGCTTGTGTGCCGGTCTGCATGGCGACGCCGACATCAGCCTGAGCGAGGGCCGGCGCATCGTTGGTGCCGTCGCCGCACATGGCGATCAGCCGGCCACCCTTCTGTTCGTTGCGGATGTAGTCGAGCTTCTGCTGCGGCGTGGCCTCGGCGAGGAACGTGTCGACGCCGGCCTCTGACGCTATGGCGGCAGCCGTGATCGGGTTGTCGCCGGTTACCATCACGGTCTTGATCCCCATCGCGCGCAGCGCTGCGAAACGCTCCTTGATGCCGGGTTTGACGACGTCCTTGAGATGGACGACGCCGAGGAGCTTGCCGCCTTCGGCAACCGCGAGCGGCGTGCCGCCGGTGCGCGCGATGGTCTCAACGGCAGCGTTGAACGCTTGGGGCGACGATTGTGTGGTCTGACCGGCGAACTTCAGGATGGCGTCCACGGCGCCCTTGCGCACGGCGCGATCGTTAAGGTCGACGCCGGAGAGCCGCGTGTCGGCCGAGAACGCGATCGGCTTACCGCCGAGCGCCGCGAGATCCTGCTCGGCGAGCCCAAAGTCCGCCTTTGCCAAGGCAACGATGGATCGGCCTTCGGGTGTTTCATCCGCGAGGCTCGCGAGCAGCGCCGCGTCGGCCAGCTCGCGCTCGCTGATACCGGGCACCGGCAAGAACTCGGTCGCCATGCGGTTGCCGAAGGTGATCGTTCCCGTCTTATCGAGCAGCAGCGTGTCCACATCGCCGGCCGCTTCCACGGCCCGGCCCGAAGTCGCCACTACGTTGAAGCGGATCAGCCGATCCATCCCGGCGATGCCGATGGCCGAGAGCAATCCTCCGATGGTTGTCGGGATCAAGGTGATGAGGAGCGCGGCGAGGACGGTGATCGAGACAATAGTGCCCGAGTAGGCTGCGAAGCCCGAGAGCGTCGCGACCGCGATCAAGAAGATCAGCGTGAGGCCCGAGAGCAGTATCGACAGCGCGATCTCGTTGGGCGTCTTCTGCCGCTTGGCGCCTTCGATCAACGCGATCATGCGATCGACGAAGCTCTCGCCCGGCATCGTGCTGATGCGCACCTTGATCCAGTCACTGAGCACAGTCGTGCCGCCCGTCACCGCCGAGCGATCGCCTCCGGCTTCGCGGATCACCGGCGCCGACTCGCCGGTAATGGCGCTCTCGTTGACCGAGGCAACACCCTCAATGACTTCGCCGTCGCCCGGAATGATATCGCCGGCTTCCACGAGCACGACATTGCCGACCTTGAGGGTCGTGGCGGACACGACATCATAGTTGTCATGGGCGCCATCCTTGAGGCGCTTGGCAACGAGGTTCGACTTTGCCTTCCTGAGGCTATCGGCCTGGGCTTTGCCGCGGCCCTCGGCGACCGCTTCGGCGAAGGTCGCGAACAGCACCGTGGCCCAGAGCCAGAGCGCGATCTGGCCGGAGAACGGGGCCTCGCCGGTGTTGCGGAACAGGTCGAGGACGAACATCAGTGTGACAACCATCGCCACCACTTCGGTGACGAAAATCACCGAATTGCGGAACAGTTGGCGCGGATCGAGCTTGCTGAACGCCTGGCCCAGTGCAGGGCCGAGCAGGGACGGATCGAAGATCGAGAGAGCTTTTGCTTTGCTTGCCATAATGGGCTCAGAAGGTCTGGCCGGCGAGCATCAAGAAGTGCTCGACAATCGGCCCGAGGGCGAGAGCAGGGAAGAACTGCAGCCCGCCCATGATGAGGATGATGCCGATGAGGAGGCCGACAAAGAGTGGTCCATCGGTGGGGAACGTGCCCGACGACGGAGGAACCTTCGTTTTGGCGCCGAGCGAACCCGCGATGGCCATCACTGGCACGATATAGGCGAAGCGGCCGAGCAGCATGGCGATGCCGAGCGTCGTGTTGAACCACGGCGTGTTCGCCGACAGTCCTGCGAACGCCGAGCCATTGTTCCCCGCGGCTGACGAGTAGGCGTAGAGGATCTCGCTCAGTCCATGTGGACCCGGATTGGCGATCGAGGCCACGGCGGCCGGCAGCACCGCAGCGATCGCCGTGAACCCCAGGATCGCGAGCGGCAGGATCAGCACTGCGAGCATCGCGAATTTCATCTCGCGTGCTTCGATCTTCTTGCCCAGGAACTCCGGCGTGCGGCCGACCATCAGCCCCGCGACAAACACCGAGAGAATGCAGAACACGATCATGCCGTAGAGGCCCGAGCCCACGCCGCCTGGCAGGATCTCACCGAGCTGGATCAGGAACATCGGCACCAGCCCACCCAGCGGGGTGAACGAGCCGTGCATCCCGTTGACGCCGCCATCGGAGAGCCCGGTGGTCACCGCCGAGTAGAGCGCCGTGAGCGCCTGCCCGAATCGAACCTCTTTGCCCTCCATGTTCCCCATCGCGGGGTTAACGCCGAGGTTCGCGAGGATCGGGTTGCCAAACGTCTCGGCCCAGTAGATGAGACCCACGCCAGCAACGAGCAGGATGCCGATGGCCCAAAGGATGGCCCAGCCCTGCCGGCGGTGCCCTACCATCTGCCCGAATGTGTAGACCAGAGCCGCGCTGATCGAGAGCATGGCGAAGATGTTGAGGAAGTTCGAGAACGCATTGGGGTTCTCGAACGGATGCGCCGCGTTGACGTTGAAGAAGCCACCGCCATTGGTGCCCAGTTGCTTGATCGCCTCCTGGCTCGCGACCGGCCCAAGGGCGATCGTCTGCTGCGCGCCCTCGAGTGTCTTGGCGGCAACAGATGCATCAAGTGTCTGCGGCAGGCCCATGGCCACAAACATGATCGCGATGATTGTGGCGATCGGCAACAGCACATAGAGTGTCGTTCTTGTCAGATCGACCCAGAAATTGCCGATCGTTGAAACATTTGATCGAACGAAAGCTCGCGTCAGGGCTACTGCGAGAGCGATCCCGACTGCCGCCGATAGGAAATTGTGCACCGTGAGCCCGGCCATCTGGCTAAAATGGCTCATCGTCGTTTCGCCGGAATAGCTTTGCCAGTTCGTATTGGTAATGAAACTGACCGCCGTGTTGAACGCGAGGTCAGGCGCGAGGCCGGCAAAGCCCTGTGGGTTGAGCGGTAAAAGGTTCTGGAAGCGGAGGATGAGGTAGAGGCTCACAAATCCCGCAACGGAAAACGCAAGCATCGCCAGCGTGTAGCCCAGCCAGCTCTGCTCCTTGTCGCGATCGATGCCAGAGACGGCGTAGAACAGCCGCTCGACCGGTCCCAGCACAGGCGAGAGGAATGACCGCTTTCCTTCGAAGACGCCCGCCATGTAGAGACCCAACGGCTTCACCGCGAGCGCGACGAAGACGACCATGAGGCCGATCTGCAGCCATCCAGCAAATGTCATGGCTGCCTCTCAGAACCGCTCTGGCGCCATAAGCGTCGCGACGAGATAGACGGCGAGGCCGAGCGCCACCACAAGCCCAAGGATCGGCTCGAACATCAGAGCCTCCCTAGCATCCGGGCATAGAGCCCAAGGGCAACGAGGACACCCGCGCCAAGCGCGAGAAAGACAAGATCGAGCATGACCACTCTCCAGCATGCGAATTGCGCCGGGTTGTAGTGCTAGATCGAGTCAAGGATCGATTTGAGAGACGGCCGTTGACTGTAAGGAAATCATAAGGGCCAGTGACCGGCCGGGTGCAACTAGCGCGGTGGCAAAGCGAGGGGTGGAGGCGCACAGTGGCTGCTTGGACAGGAGCGGTCCATGAGTGGAGGCCGCAGTGCGCCACAATCGGCCGTTGCCAGTGACTTGGCCAGGTGGCCGCTTCGGCCTGGACTCGTATCTTTCTGAACGGGATGGAGCACCCCACGGGCGTTCCTCCGTCTAGGCGGATCTATCGGCGACGTTCCGGCTGGATGCATCTGTTGTCATCATCGTCAGCGGAGGACTCCATGAGGATCTTCTTGTCGAGCAAGAACATAAACATGCGCTTCTGAGGGAGCGATAGGCGCTGCAGCTCCATGTTGTCTCGCATCCGCTGCGTCCTGAAGATCGGCTGCCACGCTCCGCTCCAAGTGCTCGGCTGTCCGCCCATGGCAAAAGAAAGCCAG
>JBQCIY010000169.1:0-2436 GCA_051953275.1 Devosia sp.
GGCGCCACGTGGGCGGCGACGGCCTGATCCACTGGCGGAGTATTGGGACAGCGAGATCGTACCAATGTTGCGGGCCTCGCCTGGATTGCGTCCGATTACCCTGTTGCTGGAGATGCAGCGCCGGCATGCGAGCTTTCCCGACAATCTGCGACGCACGCTGGAGCGGCGGGTCCGCCACTGGCAGGCGCTGCATGGCCCGGAGCGGGAGGTGATCTTTCGTCAGGAGCATCCGCCTGGTCAGCAGGCTCTGTCGGATTTCACCGATGCGATGGAGCTCGGCGTAAGCATCGCTGGTACCCCGCTTGACCATCGGCTCTATCACTTCCGCTTGGCGTTCTCCGGCTGGGAGCAGGCTCACGTCGTATTGGGCGGCGAGGGCTTTGTTGCGTTGGCCGAGGGTTTGCAGAATGCCCTATGGTCTCTCGGTGGCGCACCGGAGGAACACCGCAGCGACAGTCTCTCGGCGGCGTTCCGCAATCTCGAGCGGGATGCGACGGAAGACCTGACCGAGCGCTACGAGGCGCTGTGCGCACACTACGGCATGGCACCGACGCGCAACAATCGTGGCCTGGCGCATGAGAACGGCGCGATCGAAGGGCCGCATGCTCATCTCAAGAGATCGCTGCGGCAGGCATTGCTTCTGCGTGGCAGCAGCGACTTCGCCGATCTCGCCAGCTACCGCCGCTTTGTTGATGAGGTGATCGGCCACGCCAATGCTCGCCGTCACAAAGCATTGGAGATCGAGCGCGCCAAACTCAAGCCACTGCCGTCACGCCGCACCGATGACCACGAGGAAGAACTGGTTATCGTCACCCGCAGCAGCGGGTTCTTTCTACGCCGCATCTTCTATACCGTGCCCTCACGGCTGATCGGTCATCGCCTACGGGTCCGCCTGTATGATGAGCGGCTGGAATGCCTGCTTGGCGGCACCCTTGTGCTGACTCTGCCGCGTGGGCGCATTCCAAAGGGTCGGGCCGATCGCGGTCGATGCGGCCACGTGGTTGATTATCGTCACGTCATCCATGCCTTGCGCCGTAAACCGATGGCGCTGCTCAACCTGGTCTACCGCGACCAGCTGTTCCCACGTGACGCATTCCGCCATGCCTGGGACCGGCTGGTTGCCACGCAGTCGTCGGGCAATGCCTGTCGCACCATGGTCGGTTTGCTGGCGTTGGCGCATGATCGCGCCTGTGAGGCCGAGCTGGCGACCGCCTTGGACGCAATCCTCGACGCCGGTGAGGTGCCGGATCTGACATCCCTGCAGCGACGGTTCATGCCAACCAGCGTGACCGTCCCCGATGTGACAGTCACGATACCGGCAGCAATGACCTATGACGCCTTGCTCAGCGCACCGCAGATGGGGCTGCCGTCATGAGCGCGATCCAGGTCGACACGACGCGTCTGCCACTGCTGCTGCATGACCTTCGACTTCCGGCGATCGCCAGGCTTTGGCCCGAATTCTCAGAACGCGCCGACAAAGAGGGCTGGCCTGCGGCACGCTTCCTCTCGGCACTCGCCGAACTGGAAATTGCCGAACGCGGCCGCAGGCGAACCGAGCGTAATCTTGCCGAGGCACATCTGCTCCCGGACAAAACGCTCGACAATCTCGACTTCTCGGTTGTCCCGATGCTGAGCAAGGCACGGGTCATGGCGCTCGCTGCAGGCGACACCTGGTTGGACAAGGCGACCAACCTGCTGTTGTTTGGGCCGCCCGGCACCGGCAAGAGCCATGCGGCTTCGGCTATCGGCCGCACACTTGTCGAGAACGGATACCGCGTCCTGTTCACCCGCACCACGGAGATTGTGCAGAAGCTGCAGGCCGCTCGTCAGGCACTGCAGCTCGAAGCCGCCATTAGCAAGCTCGACAAATACCACCTGCTGATCCTTGATGACGTGTCATACGTTCACAAGGATCATGCCGAGACCTCGGTACTGTTCGAACTGATCGGCGCACGCTACGAGCGACGCTCCATGCTGATCACCGCCAATCAGTCCTTTGCAGATTGGAACAGGATCTTTCCAGACCACGCTATGATGATCGCCGCTATTGACCGCCTAGTGCACCACTCGATTATCTTCGAGATGAACGTCGAAAGCTATCGGCGCCGAGGGGCTCTCGACCGCAAGAACCGGGCACTCGATAAACCACCCAAGAAAATCAAGGAGACCACCTAATCCTGATTGCCGCTACCAGCGACAATCACGCGCGACAATCAAAAAAACCAACCGCAGCAAACAAAAACCTTGCCAACGTCAATCATCCGCGACAATCATCCCGTCAAGCGCGGTCACAGAATCCATCCTGATCGACGCTCCCTCTCATCCGAATTGTCGCGCTACAACTTCATCCGGTTGAGCGTGGCTGTTGTCGATTGGCATGAGGGCGATCGTCCCGGCCGTGGGAGCGGGAGCACGATCGCGTCTCTCAGCCGCCGA
>JBQCIY010000170.1:0-17756 GCA_051953275.1 Devosia sp.
GCATACACCATCGTGGTGTCGCCCAGTTGTTCCACCAGATCGACCTTGAGATCGGCAAGTTTCACGCCCGACGCTTCGGTGATGCCGATATGCTCCGGACGGATGCCGAACAGCACCTTGTCGCCGACCTTGTGGGCGGGCAGTTGTTGCCGCAGGTGGAACTCGCTGCCGCTGACATTCACCGTGGCGCCGCCCTCGAGCGACTTCACCGTGCCCTCGACGAAGTTCATCTTCGGCGAGCCGAGGAAGCCGGCGACGAACTTGTTGCGCGGCCGGTTGTAGAGCTCGAGCGGCGCGCCGACCTGCTCGATGTTGCCCGCCGACAGTACCACGATCTTGTCGGCCATGGTCATCGCCTCGACCTGGTCGTGGGTGACGTAGATCATGGTATTGCCGAGGTCTCGATGCAGCTTGGCGATCTCGACGCGCATCTGTACGCGCAGCTCGGCATCGAGGTTGCTGAGCGGCTCGTCGAACAAAAAGATCTGCGGATCGCGCACGATGGCGCGGCCGATCGCAACGCGCTGCCGCTGTCCGCCCGAAAGCTGCCGCGGCTTGCGCTTCAGCAGCGGCTCGATCTGGAGGATCTCGGCGGCACGCTGCACCCGCGTCCGGATCTCCGCTTTCGGCATCCGCGCGGTCTCGAGCCCGAAGGCAAGGTTCTGGTAGACCGACATATGCGGGTAGAGTGCGTAGCTCTGGAACACCATCGCAATGCCGCGCTTCGCCGCCGGAATCTCATTCATCCGCTGCCCGTCGATCAAGAGCGTCCCGCCGCTGATCGGCTCAAGCCCGGCGATCATCCTGAGCAGCGTGGACTTGCCGCAACCCGAGGGGCCCACGAACACCACGAACTCGCCGGGCTCGATGTCGAGGTCGACGCCATGCACGACCTCGAGGTCGCCGTAGCGCTTGACGATCGACTGCAGGCTGATGCTCGCGGCGCTCACGCGAACCCCTCCGGCAGCCAGCTCTCATAGTTCGGGTGATCCCGACGGATCGGGAATTCCACCTCGCGATGCGTCCTGGAGGAGCTGTAGAATGCCGTCACGATCTCGAGCGCACGGCGCGCATCGTCGCTCGTGACCGGCAACGGAGCGCCGGCCGTGAGGCTATCGTAGAAGCGGGCCATCTGCGTCGTGAAGCGCGGCGGCACGTCTTTCCAGCCCTGCAGCAGCTTTTCGATGGCGGCTTTTGTCGCGTCGTTGCGCGGCAGGATTGTCCAGAGCGCGCCGCCGGGGTTGTAGGGCTGGTGGTCGCTCTCGATCGTAACATTCTCGAACGCCAGGCGGATGCGTGTGATCTCGTCCGCTGATCCCAGCGTCGCGGTGAACGAGCCCAGCGCGCCCGACACGCATTCGACCGTCGCCGAGATGCAGTCCTCGACTTCGATCGGGTTCACCCGTGTCGCAACGCGGCCGTAAAGCGATTTGAGATCGCCCATCAGGTAGGTGAAGATGTCGTGCGGATGGATCGCGTGCGTCATCAGCGTGCCGCCGAGCTCGCTCTTCCACTTGCCGCGCCACGGCACCGCATAGTAGTCCGCGCCGCGCCGCCACAGCGTCTCCACGGTGCCGACATAGGGCTTGCCCGCAATGCCGGCATCGATGATCGCCTTGGCCTGCTGGATGCCGTTGCCGAACCGGTACTGGAACACCGGCATCAATTTGCCCTTCGCGCGCTTCTCGACAGCCTGCACCTCGTCGATCTGCGCGAGCGAGCCGACCAGCGGCTTCTCGCAGATCACGTGCTTGCCCGCTTCGAGCGCCGCGAGGATCATCGGATAGTGCACCATCGGCGGCGTGCAGATGTCGATGATATCGAGGTCGTCCATCCGGAGCAGCTCGTCGAAGCTCGGGGTGCGGCGCTCCACCTTGAACTCGTCGGCGAGCCCGTTCATGCGGCCCGGTTCGAGGTCGCAGATCGCCAGGACCTTGAACTTGTCGGCGTTCGGCACATAGCCCTCGACGATATGACTGCGCCCGATGCCGCCACCGACGACCGCGACTGTAAAAACCTTGCTCATTGCGCCCACACCGTTCCCCGTTCGGCCATCGCCTGCGCCGTGAGCGCCAGCTCCATCGCCTTGTAGCAGCGCGCCTGCGGCATCGCGGTCTCGGTGCGGTTGAGCACGTCGGCGATCAGTTGCCGGCCATAGGGCAGGTCGACATTGGAGCAGTCGATGTAGTGCGTGCCCTTGGCGTCGACGAGGAACAGATGGTTGGTTCCCGGCCGCCCCGCGATGTCGATGTACTTGCGCAGCTCGATATAGCCCTCGCTGCCGACGATCGTGAGCCGCCCGTCGCCCCAGGTGCCAAGGCCTGCCGGGGTGAACCAGTCGACCCGCACATAGCCGCTCGCGTCAGGCGCCCGCAGGTGCATGTCGCCGACGTCCTGCAGCCCCGGATACTCTGGATGCGCCCGGTTTGCCACCGTCGCCGAGATCACCTCGGCCTCCTCGCTTTGGGTGAAGAACAGGAACTGTTCGACCTGATGGCTCGCGATGTCGCAGAGGATGCCGCCATACTGCGCGCGATCGAAGAAATACGGCGCCCGCTTGTTGTTGTTGAGCGCGTGCGGGCCGAGTCCGACCGTATTGACGACCTTGCCGATGGCGCCCTTGAGCACCAGTTCGCCGGCCTTCACCGTCGATTTCGTCTCGAAATGCTCGGAATAGCAGACTGAAAAAATGCGCTTCGTCTCCTGCTGCACGCGCCGGATCTCGTCGAGCTGCGCAAGGCTGGTCATCCCCGGCTTGTCGCTCATCACGTCCTTGCCGGCGCGCATCGCGGCGGTCGCGATCTCGGCGCGCCTGGCTGGAATGGCCGAGGTCAGGATCAAGGCGATCGACGGGTCGTCCAGCAGCTTCTGCCGGTCCGTCGCGCGTGGCGCCTGAGGATATTTTTCCGCGAACGGCCCGGCGACGTCCTCCTCGTCCGACCAGAAGCCGGCGAGCTCCGCGCCCTCGCGCAGCAGGCACTCGACCTGTCCGTAGATGTGGTTGTGGGTGATCCCGATGGCGGCGAACTTGATACTCATTGAATCAGCGTTTCATACCCGTGGTGGCGATGCCTTCGATCAAAAGGCGCTGGAAGAAGAGGAAGAACACGAACACCGGCACCAGGGAAAGCACCGACATTGCGAACAGGCCGCTCCAGTTGGAGATGCCGGTCGAGTCGACGAAGTTCCGCAGCGCCAGCGCGACGGTGTAGGTCTTGATGTCGTTGAGGTAGATGAGGGGCCCGAAGAAGTCGTCCCAGGTGAAGATGAAGGTGAAGATCGCGGCGGTGGTCAGCACCGGCACCGATAGCGGCAGCAGGATCTTGTAGTAGATGCGCCACGGCGAACAGCCGTCCATCTGCGCCGCCTCGTCGAGCTCCTTGGGGATGCCGCGGAAGAACTGCACCATCAGGAACGTGAAGAACGCGTCCGAGGCCAGGAACTTCGGCACCACGAGCGGCAGGAAGGTGTTCACCCAGCCGAGCTTGAGGAACAGCACATATTGCGGGATCAGCGTCACCTGGTAGGGCAGCATCAGCGTGCCCAGCATCAGTGCAAACCAGAACCGCTTGCCGCGAAATTCGAGCCGCGCGAAGGCGAACGCCGTGAGCGAGCAGGCGGCGAGGTTGCCGACGATGCACAGGATCGAGATTGTGAACGAGTTGATGAAGAAGGTCCCGAAGCTCAGCGGCAGGCCGTGCCAGCCGCTGATGTAGCCGTTGAGCGTCACCGCGCTCGGGATCAGCGAAGTGGACGAGAAGATTTCCTGCTCCGGCCGGAACGACGCCGCGAGCATCCACAAGAGCGGATAAAGCATCAGGATCGATGCCGCGATGAGCAGCACGTGTGCCACCACCGGCATGATCCGCTTGCGCCACGGGCGGCTCGGTTCGGCTGAGACGACTGCGGTGGGTGTGGTCACTGGCGTCAGTCCTCGTAGTGGACCCAGTAGCGGGAGGTGAGGAACGAGAAGGCGGTGAACACCGCAATGATGGCCAGCAGCACCCAGGCGAGCGCCGAGGCGTAGCCCATCCGCAGGAACCCGAAGGCCTCCTGGTAGAGATAGAGCGTATAGAACAGCGTCGAGTTGATCGGGTTACCGGTGCCGCCCGAAATGATGAAGGCCGGCGTGAAGCTCTTGAAGCCCTCGATGGTCTGGATGATGGCGTTGAAGAACACCACCGGGGTCAGCAGCGGCAGGGTGATCTTCCAGAACTTGCGCCAGCGCGACGCGCCGTCGATATCGGCCGCCTCGTAGAGGTCCTGCGGAATCTGCCTCAGGCCCGCAAGGAAGATGATCATCGGCGAGCCGAACTGCCAGACGGCGAGGATGATCAGCGTCCACAGCGAAAACCGCGGGTTGGAAATCCACGCCGGGCCCTGGATGCCGATCATGGCGAGTGCTTCATTGACCAGCCCGTCGCCGGCAAAGAGGCGCCGCCACAGCACGGCGATGGCCACGGAGGCGCCCAGCAGCGAGGGCAGGTAGAAGACCGCCCGGTAGATCGGCAGTCCCTTCATCCCACGGTTCAGCACCAGGGCGACCACCAGCGCAAACGCCAGTTTCAGCGGCACCGAGAAGATGACGAACAGGAACGTGACCCGCATCGAGGCGACGAATTTCGGATCCGCCGTGAACATCCGGGCATAATTGTCGAGCCCGGCCCATTGCGGCGCCGTCAGCAGGTCGAAATTGGTGAAGCTCAGATAGAGCGAGATCAGGATCGGCCCGACCGTCAGGCCGAAGAACCCGATGAACCAGGGGAGCAGGAACATGTAGCCTGGGCCGTTGGCGGTCCAGGCTTGGCGCCAGGGCGAAGGGACCGTCGCACGCGCGTTCGCGGCGCTTCCGGCGTCGAGCGCGCGTGCGGTCATGGTCCGGCCGCCTCAGCTCGACCGGGCGAGCATGTCGGTGGCAGCCTTGAAGAAGGCCGGGCCGGCATCCTCCGCCGAGCTTTGGCCGAACGCGACTTCCTGCGACTTGGTCTGCAACTCGTTGTCGATTTCACCCGCGGCAGCCGGCGGCACCGGCGGCAGCGGCCCCAGCAGGTCGCCGAGGTTGGACACGAAGTTGAGCGCCAGCCGGTCCTGGTCGCTCAGCGTCGGCGCGATGGCGTCGCGGATGTGCTTGGCGCAGGGAATGCCGCGCTCGACCCCCAGCGCCGCGCCGGCGTCGCCATCGTTGATGAAGAAGCTCACATATTTGACCGACTCGTCCTTCGCCTTGGTCGTGCTGGAAATGCTCCAGAACTGGCTCGGCTTGCGGTAGTGGCCGCCGCCCGCGCCCTTCTTGGCACGCGGGAAGTTGACCATGGTGAGCGGGTCCTTGTTGATCTTCTGGAAGGCGATGAGCTGGTTCGAGTTGGCGAAGGTGGTCGCCGCCTTGCCCAGCGTGATCATCGTCGTCTCGATCGCGGCGTTGGCATCGAGCGCCTGGTTGTCGGGGCTCACGCAGACATTGGCGGCGCGCAGATCGTCCCACAGCTTGAACCACTCGACGAGGTCGTCGGCGGTCCAGCCGAGCTTACCGTCGGCGGTGTAGAGTGCCTTGCCGCGCTGGCGCAGCCAGTTCTCATAGGCCGGCTCGTTGCCGCTGCCGTCCTGCAGGATGCGCATGCCGTTGCGGGGATTGGCCTTGTTCCAGGCGACCGACGCCGTCTTGTAGTCGTCGTAGCTCCAGTCCGGCGTGGGGAGATCGACCCCGGCCTCCTTGAAGGCAGCGGTGTTGACCATCATCGCCACCGAGTTGGCGCCCAGGCTGATCGCGTAGAGCTTGCCGCCGACCCGGCCGCCCTCGATCTGGTCCTTGTCGAAGTCCGAGAGGTCGAGGCCTTTGCCGATATAGTCGTCGAGTGCCAGGATCGTGCCCTTGGTCGCGTACTGATAAATGTAGCGATAGTCCATCTGCAGCACGTCCGGCGTATTGCCGCCGGCAACCTGCGTATCGAGTTTGGTCCAGTAGTCCTGGAACGACCCGTTGTACTCGCCGTCGATGGTGACCTTCGGGTCGACCTTCGACTTGAACAGGTCGCTGACCTTGTTGGTGCGGTCGGCGCGCGCCTGCCCGCCCCACCAGTACAGGCGCAGCCGTCCTGCATCCTGCGCGAAGGCCGGCGCGACTGCGCCGGCCGCGACCAGCGCGGTCGAGCCGAGCAGGAACTGGCGGCGGTCGAAATTGGTGCTCATCTGACGTCCTCCCTCGTGAGTTTTCATTGCGGCGACGCGCTCTTGAGCGGCGCTAAGTCACCGGTTGGTTACCTGAGCCTCTACGACCCCTTGGCCAGTGTCAATACGAACTCTCTGATGCTCGATCATGCGCGCCCCGCACAGCGCTGTCACGGGTCAAAGCGGTGTGATAGGCGGGGTCGTGCTGCGACCTAAGGCGGGTTGCGGGCCGCACCCCGAACCGCTAGCACTCCGCCCATCCCAGCATCACCGATGAAGGACGCATTCATGGGCAGTCTCGATGGCAAGGTCAGTCTCATCACCGCCGCAGCGCAGGGCATCGGCCGCGCTAGCGTCGAAGCCTTCGCACGGGCCGGCTCCCGCGTGGTTGCCACCGACATCAATGCCGAAAAGCTCGCCGAGCTGAAGTCGCTGCCCAATGTCACGACGCGGGTGCTGAACGTCCTCGACGCCGATGCGGTCAACCAGGCTGTTGCCGAGATCGGCCACATCGACGTGCTCTTCAACTGCGCCGGCGTCGTCCACAACGGGACCGTGCTCGAGATGAGCGACAAGGACCTGGAGTTCGCTTTCGACCTCAATGTCTGGGCGCAGATCCGGGCCATCAAGGCGGTGCTGCCGCAGATGCTCGAGCGGCGCGACGGCTGCATCATCAACATGGCCACCGTCGCCTCCTCGTGGAAGGCCGTTCCGAACCGCGCCGCCTACTCGATCAGCAAGGCTGCGGTGATCGGTCTCACCAAATCGATGGCCGCCGACTATACGACCAGAGGCATCCGCGTGAACGCGATCGCGCCCGGCACCGTCGACAGCCCCTCGCTGCACGAGCGCTGGAGGGCCACCGGCGACGAAGAGGCCGCCCGCAAGGCCTTCATCGCCCGCCAGCCGATCGGCCGCATCGGCCGCCCGGAGGAAGTGGCGGAGCTTGCGCTGTACCTGGCGACCGCCACCTACACGACGGGGCAGGTGCACGTCATCGACGGCGGCTGGACGGCGTAAGAGCTCCGCCTACAGCCGCACCGGCAGTCCCGTTCTTACGCTCTCGTCCGCCGCAAGGCAGATGCGCAGCGAGGCGAGGGCGTCGGCCATGTGCCGGCTGAGGTCGTAGTCCTCCGTGATGGCGCGGTAGACATAGTCCTGCTCGCGCGCGCAGAGCGCATCGTGCCCGGGCTCGCCGGCCATCGGGATGAACTCGTCGGGCATGGCGAAACTGCCGTCGGCGTTGAGCGCCGCGCCGTGGATCTTGATGCGGTCGGTGCGCGTGTGCATGTCGATGTCGTCAGAGCGCCCGTCGGGGTCAGCGACGATCGAGACCGAGCCGCGCGGCGTCGTCACGTCTTTGACGAAGAATGCCTGGTCCGAAATCATCGGGCCCCAGCCGGATTCGTACCAGGCGACCGAGCCGTCCTCGAACAGCACCTGGAAATGGCCGTAGTTGTACATCTCAGGCGCGATTTCATCGCTGAGCCTCAGGCCCATGCCGCGCACCTCTATCGCGCGTGCATCGGTGATCTGGCACATCACATCGACATAGTGCACGCCGCAGTCGACGATCGGCGACGTCGTCTCCATGAGCCGCTTGTGCGTGGCCCAGCTGGCGCCGCTCGACTGCTGGTTGAGGTTCATGCGGAAGAGGTACGGTCCGCCGAGCTTGCGCGCTTCCGCAATCAGCCGCATCCAGCTCGGGTGGTGCCTGAGGATATAGCCCACCACCAGTTTGCGGTTGTTCGCCTTGGCCGCCGCGACGACCCGTTCGGCCTCCGCCACGTTGGTCGCCATCGGTTTTTCGAGGAAGACGTGCGCACCGTGTTCCATCGCCATGATGGCGTAGTCGGCATGGGTGTCTGAGTAGGTGTTGATGGACACCACATCTGGCCTGAGCTCCCGCAGCGCCGGCTCGAACGACGGCCGGACCTCATAGTCGGATAGGTCGTCAGGCAGCCGCGGCCGCGAGCGGTTGATCAGTCCCACGATCTGGAAGCCCGGATGCCGATGATAGGCGAGGGCGTGGCTGCGCCCCATGGTGCCCAACCCGGCGACGAGGACGCGCAGCGCCATATCAGGTCTCCCGTGTCACGCCAGCTAATGCCACAAACATACCACTTGTCCAGGGCCTTCGGCGACTGGCCGAAGCGCAGAGATTTTTGCTTGGCCAATGGTATTTTATTGGTATTATGCGGCGCCCCTGTAAAGGAGAGTTGGGAACGATGGCGGCTGCAGACGCCCTGTTCGAGTCGATTGCGCTGCCGCCCGGCGGCCCCCTCTATCTGCAGCTCAAGCGCTGGATCGAGGACGCGGTGCACCGCGGCGACATCAAGCCCGGCGACGCCTTGCCATCCGAACGCGATCTCGCGGTGCGGGTGGACATGTCCCGCGTCACGGTCCGCAAGGCAGTGCAGCATCTCGTCCGGGAGGGCATCCTGGTGCAGCGCCACGGTTCCGGCACCTATGTCGCGCCGCAGCCCAGCCGGGTCGAGCAGTCGCTCAGCCAGCTCACCTCGTTCACCGAGGACATGGCGCGCCGCGGCATGCTGGTCAGCTCCACCTGGCTCGACCGCGGCCTCTATCCGCCCTCGCCGGAGGAGATGGTGGCGCTGGGGTTGTCCGCCAGCGACAGCGTCGCGCGCGTGGCGCGCCTTCGCCTCGCCGGCAACATGCCGCTTGCCATCGAGCGCGCCGCGCTGTCCAGCCGCACGCTGCCCGATCCTGAGCACGTCGGAACATCGCTCTACGCCCATCTCGAGAAGTCCGGCAACCGGCCGGTGCGCGCCATCCAGCGCATCCGCGCTATCAGCCTGGGCGACGACGACGCGCGCCTGCTGGGTGTGAGCCCGGGCGTCGCCAGCCTCCACATCGAACGCATCTCGTACCTGGCCTCGGGACGCGTCGTCGAATTCACCCGCTCGATTTATCGTGGCGATACATATGATTTCGTTGCCGAGCTCCGCCTCGGCGACGTAAGGGGACGCTGATGACCAACGCCACGCACATGCGCATCGAGATCGAGGAGATCCCGGAGGCCACCCGCCGGCTCCTGAGCGGCAGCGGCGAGCCCCTGCAGCAGGCCGGCCACGCTTTGCGCCAGCTGCAGCCGGTAACGGTCGCAACCGTCGCCCGCGGTTCGTCCGACAACGCCGCGGCCTACCTCAAATATGCAATCGAGCTCGTCGCCGGCGTGCCGGTCGCCTCGATCGGCCCGTCCGTGATGTCGATCTACGGCCGCGAGCTCCATCTCGAGAGCTGCGCCGCCATTGCCATCTCGCAGTCCGGCAAGAGCCCCGACATCGTCGCCATGACCGAGTCGGCCAAGCGCAACGGGGCGCTGACCATCGCGCTCACCAACACTGCCGGCTCGCCCCTCGCATCTGCCTCCGATCTGGCCGTCGACCTCGCGGCGGGCCCGGAGAAGTCGGTGGCCGCGACCAAGAGCTTCGTGAGCTCGGTCGTCGCCGGTCTCGCCATCCTCGCCCACTGGGCCAACGACCCCACGCTGCTGACCGCCGTCCGCGCGCTGCCCGACAGCTTCGCCCAAGCCGTCGACCTCGACTGGTCGGCCTTCCTCGGCGCGCTCGGCGACCGCAATTCGCTCTATGTCCTCGGCCGCGGCCCGGCCCTCGCCATCGCCCAGGAAGCCGCGCTCAAGTTCAAGGAGACCTGCAGCATCCACGCCGAGGCCTACAGCGCCGCCGAAGTCCTGCACGGTCCCGCCCGCATCGTCGAGGCCGGCTTCCCCGTGCTCGCGCTCGCCGCCCGCGATGCCGGCGAAGCGGGCGTCGCCGAGATCACCGACCGGCTCGCCCGGCAGGGCGCTGCGGCCTTCGCCACCACCGAGCGCGTCGCGCTGGCGCAGCGGCTGCCGCACATCGACACCGGCCACCCGATCACCGACCCGCTGGCGCTGATCGTCTCGTTCTATGCCTTCGTCGAGATGCTGGCGCGCCACCGCGGCCTCGATCCCGACAACCCGCCGCATCTCAAGAAGGTCACCGAAACCCTATGACCCGCATCGCTTATACCGGCGCCCGCATCTTCGACGGCGAGCTGTGGTGGGAGCGCTCGGCGCTCGTCGTCGCCGACGGCCGCATCGAGGGGATCATCGCCGCCGACTCGCCCACCGACGCGCAGCGCGTTGCGCTCGGCGGCGGCATCCTCGCACCTGGCTTCATCGACCTGCAGGTCAACGGCGGCGGTGGCGTGCAGCTCAACCTCACGCCCGACGTCGCAACCATCGAGACCATCTGCGCGGCCTTCGCGCCGTTCGGCACCACCGCCTGCCTGCCGACGCTGATCACCGACACGCGCGAGAAGAACGCGGCCGTGATCGATGCCGGCGAGGCCGCGGCCAGGAAAGGCGTGCGCGGTTTCCTCGGCCTCCATCTCGAAGGCCCGCATCTGAGCGTCGCCCGCAAGGGTGCGCACGATCCGGCCCTGATCCGTCCCATGGACGAGCACGACCTGCTGGCGCTGGTCGCGGCTCGCAAGCGCCTGCCGAACCTGCTGACCACGGTCGCGGCCGAGACGGTGCCGCCGAACCAGATTACGCGGCTCAGCGAAGCCGGCCTCGTCGTCAGCATCGGCCACTCCAACGCCTCCTACGCGCTGGTGAAAGCGGCGATCGAAGCGGGCGCCAGCATGGTCACGCATCTGTTCAACGCGCAGAGCCAGCTCGGCAACCGCGATCCGGGCGTCGTCGGCGCCGCGCTGGATCTCGGCGCGGTCTGGGCCGGCCTCATTGCCGACGGTATCCACGTCGATGCCGCCTCGATCGGCGTCGCGCTCCGCGCCAAGCGCGGTCCCGGCCGCATCTTCCTCGTCACCGACGCGATGTCGCCCACCGGGACCGATGTAACCAGCTTCGAGCTCACCGGCCGGACCGTCTATCGCAAGGACGGCGCGCTGCGTCTCGCTGACGGCACGCTCGCCGGCGCCGACCTCACCATGATCGACGCGGTGACCTACATGCATCGCACCCTCGGCCTGCCGCTGGACGAAGCGCTGCGCATGGCTTCGCGCTATCCCGCCGAAGCGCTCGGCGTCGCCAATGAGCGCGGCACCTTCGGCGTCGGCATGCGCGCCGATTTCGTGCATCTGGGCGATGACCTCGAGGTCCGCCGCACCGTGATCGGCGGCGAGACCGCCTGGGCCGCCTGACGTCCCTTGGGGAGGCCGCCCGGCAACGGAGAACTGTAATGAAGATCGGGATGCTCGGCACCGGCGCCGTAGGCCAGACAGTCGGTGCAAAACTCGTGGCCATGGGCCACGACGTGATGATGGGCGCCCGCGCCGCCGACAACGAAAAGGTCCTCGGCTTCGCGCAGCGCACTGGCGGCAAGGCCGGCACCTTCGCCGATGCCGCGGCACATGGCGAGATGGTGATCAACGGCACCCGCGGCGACACGTCGCTCGGCATGCTGTCGGCGCTCGCGTCCGAGCTCAAGGGCAAGATCCTGCTCGACGTCTCCAATCCGCTCGATTTCTCGCACGGCTATCCGCCGCACCTGACGGTGTCGAACACCGATTCACTCGCCGAGCAGATCCAGCGCGCGCTGCCCGAGATCTTCGTCGTCAAGTCGCTCAACACCGTCAACTGCGCGGTGATGATCGAGCCGTCGCGCGTGCCCGGGCATCACACGGTGTTCGTCTCCGGCAACGATGCCCGCGCGAAGGGTAGAGTGATGGATTTCCTGCGCAACCTGGGGTGGGTGTCCATCATCGACCTCGGGGACATCACCAGCGCCCGCGCCGCCGAACAGCTCCTGCCGCTCTGGGTGCGCCTGTTCGGCGTGCTCGGGACCGCCGACTTCAACATCGCCGTGATGAAGGCCTGACGCCGACTGTGGCAAAACCAGACTCTTGAACGCTAGTCCGTCCGGTACCCGAAGAATTTCGCCCAGCGATAGAGCGGCTCCGCCTCAGGCGACCGGAACAGGAATCCATAATTGCGCCATTGGCTCTGCACGCCGATGCTCAACCCCTGCCGGACCTTCTGATAGCTGGGGGTCCGCGCCGGCCGGTTGTCGGCAATGTCGGCGAAATCGAGCACCGCATTGTGCCACTCCGCGCCGAGGAACGTCAGGACTTGGCGCAGCGTCGGCTCGAACTCCGTGACCAGGGTGTCGTACCGCACATAGAGCACGCGCCTGTCCTCGAGCGTATAGGTCGAAAACCACTGGCCCATGGTGAAGTCGTAGAGCTTCACCGCGCCCTCGAAGGTGCGGAATTGATCCATCGCGATGTTCGGCGAAAATTGCTGCTTGAACGCGCTGAGCACGACGTCGAACGGGTGCCGGATCGAAAAGATGTAGCGCTTGTCGGGAAAGGCGCGGCTCATGAATGCGGCTTCGGCCGATCGCATCGGCAGCTTGTCGATGAACAGCCGCGCGCCGAGCTTCTGCTTTCGCCGCAGCGCTTCGTCGTAGTAGCGCTGGCGGGCCTCGAGATAGACCTTGATGAGGGAGTCTTCGGTCTGCGCCGCCGGGAGGGCGCGCTGCAGGTAGAGGTCCATGCTCGCGTTCGACGGAATCTCTTCGAACGTTTCGATTTCCGGATGGGCGGCCAGGGCATTCTCGAGCAGGGTCGTGCCCGACCGCGGAAAGCCCGTCATCACGAAGTGGTTGTCATTGGGGTCCGGCGGAAGCTCCGGCACGTTGCGCGCCGCGGCCGCGAGGATGACGCGGGAAAAATCCTCCAGCTGGGCGGTATGGCCAGGCTCCTCCCGCTTCAGAGAGACATACGCACCGTACGCCTGCTTGTACTGACCGGTCACTTCCAGGGCCTCGGCGCGGAGGCGCAGCGCCATCGGTTTGACGCGTGCGAAGATGTCCATGCGCGGCGGCCGCATCGCGTCGAGCTGCCGCAGTGTGGCGATGCAGGCCGTCGCATCGCCGAGCATCAGGTTGAGCGCGGCCGAATAGGCGATCACCAGATAGGGGTGCAGGTTGTTCTCGGTGAGAAGCTCCAGCACCGACCGCAGCCACTCGGTTTGCTGCGCCTGGTGCAGCAGCTGCAGCACAAGGCCGGCGGCGATCGGGTCGTGCGGGCTGAGGATGAACACCTTGGCGGCAAGTGCCAGCGCTGCACGCCAGCCCTTGGCCTTTTCGTCCTGCGTCACCATCGCCACCAGCGCGTCGAATCGCCCGGTCGCAAGGAACCGGTAGCGCTGCGCTTCCACCGCGGCGTTGTCGTCGCAGGCGAGGTCCGCACGCATGGCGAGAGCACGGGCGGCGCCCGGCGAGGTCGCAACCTTTGAGGCGACTTGTGCCGCGAGTTGGTGTTCCCAGTTCGCCTGGAAGAAGCGGAAGGCTCGGCGCTGGATCGCGCCATGGCTCGCGAGTTCGACCAGGCGTGGATATTGTTCGACGGTGATCTCGGAGCGATCGAGCAACGCGCACCAGGCCCCGACTTTCAGGACCTCATCGTCGCTGTCGAGCAACGGCGCATAGTAGTCGGACGCCTTCTGGCGGGCGGAGGCCAGCATCGACAGGCCCGCGAGGTCCGGAGGCAGGGTGACGATCATCTAGGAGTCAGGTGGCGCCCACAGTGACGCTGACCGGACTCTATCTGGTGTCGCTGCGGCCGTGATCGCGTTTAACGCCGATGTTACCCGACGTGATAGCCGAAGAACTCCACCCACCGGCGGAGCGGCCGGGCCGTCTCGGACTGAAACAGGAAGGCGTAGTTGCGCCAGGCGGTCTGGACGCCGATGCCGAGGCCCAGCCTGACCTTGTGGTAGCTGGGCGTCCGGGTGGCGCGGTTGTCCGCTGCCTCGGCGAAGCCGAGCACGGCGATGTCCCATTCGGTGCCGAGGAACGTGAGAACCCTTCGCATCGTCGCCTCGAAATCGGTGATCAGCGTGTCGTACCGGACATAGTGCACGCGGGGATCGTCGAGTCCGAATACCCCGAACCACTGCGTCATCGTGAAATCGTAGAGCTTCACTGCCGTCTCGAAGCTGCGGAAGTGCTCCATTGCGACGTTCGGCGAAAACCGCTGCCGGATGCAGCTCAGCACCACGTCATAGGGGTGCCGAATCGAAAAGATGTAGCGCTTGTCCGGAAACAGCTTGTGCATGAACACCGCCTCGGCCGAGCGGATCGGCATCTTGTCGACGAGTATCGTTGCCGAGGTCTTGCGACGGCGCCGATCCGCCTCTGCGTAGTAGCGCGCGCGCGCTTCGAGAAAGATGGGTGTTCGGTCGGCCTCGACCGGGAGCGTCGGCAGCACCCGGTCGAGGTAGATGTGCGTGCTCGATCCCGAGGGAATTTCCTCGAAGGTCTCGATGCGCGGATGCGCCCCGAGTGCGTTCTCGAGCAGCGTCGTGCCCGACCGCGGAAACCCCGTCATGATGAAGTGGTTGCCGCGGGTGTCCGGGGGCAGGGGAGGGATGTGGAGCGCGGCCGACGACGTCACCATCTGCGGGAATTCGTCGAGGCTCAGCGGTCGTCCCTGCGGCACCGCCTTCATGTCCCGATAGGCGGCATAGGCCTTCCGGTAGTCTCCCAGCTTCTCCATCGACTGTGCCGTCAGGTAGAACGCGGTCGAGCGGATACGGTTGGCGAGGTCGGGGCGGCCGATGCGTGCTTCGCCGAGCGCCGCGAGAGACTTGACGCAGCCTCCGGGATTGCCCTTGAGCAGTTTGGACGCCGCCGAATAGAGCAGCACGGCCGGCGCATGCAGGCCGTTCGCCTCGAACAGCTCGAGCACCGCATCGAGCAAGTCGATCTGGCGCGACTCGTGCACATGATCGAGAAGGTCCAGCGCGATCGCGGGGTCGTGCGGATTGAGCACGGCCAGTTGCACCGCCACCGGCACGGCGAGGCGCCAGCCGCCGCGCGCATCTTCGGCAGCGAGCAGGTCGGTCAGCACCTCGGTTCGGCCCGTGACCAGGTAGAGGTCGCGCAGCGCCTTCGCCTGCTCGTCCGGCTCGCCGCTGAGACCCGCTGCCATGACTCGCTGCTCTGCTGCCTCGAGCCCGCGGGCCTGCGTCGCTGCGACCTCGGCCGCCGCCTCATAGTCGAAAAACTTGAGGAAGCTGCGAAACGCACGGTCGCGAATGGCCGGATTGTCCGCCATCGCGAGGACGGTCGGATACTGCGCATAGGAGACCTCGCCGCGATCGAGCAAAGCGCACCACGCCCCGAGCTTGAGGATCGGGTCGACGCTGTCGAGCAATGGCGCATAATAGTCGGCCGCGTTCTTGCGGGCCGAATTGAGCAGGGCCAGGGGGGCGAGGATGTCGGGGAGCGTGCCCATCCGCGTTCCGTATTGCCCTCTATTCGACCGGATAGCCGAAGAACTCGGCCCATTTGCGCAGCGGCTTGGTCGCCTCCGACTGGAACGCAAATCCATAGTTGCGCCACTGCGTCTGCACCCCGATGCCGAGGCCTTGGCGGACCTTCTGGTAACTCGGGGTTTTCGCCGCGCGATTTTCCGCTGTCTTCGAGAAATCCCGCACCGCATCGCTCCATGGAACGCCCAGGAAATCCAGCGTTTTCCGGGTCACCGGCTCAAAATTGGTGACCAGCTCGTCGTAGCGCACATAGTGCACGCGCGGGTCGTCCATCGTGTGGTGCTTGAACCACTCGGTCATGGCAAAGTCGTAGAGCCGCGCCCCATCGTCGATGGTGCGAAAATTCTCCATCGCCGGGTTCGGGCTGAAACGCTGTTTGAAGCAGCTCAGCACGACATCGAACGGGTGCCGGATCGAGAAGATATAACGCCATTCCGGAAACAGCTTCACCACGAACGCCGTGTCGGCGGTGCGGATCGGCATCTTGTCGATCAGCACCTTGGCTTCGGGTTTCTTCCGCAGCAGGTCGAGCTCTGCATAGTAACGGTCGCGCGCCGCACTGAATGTCGTCTCGAGCGGCTCCTCGATCTTCCCCAGGACCACGCGCTCGATCCGGTCGATCGCGACGACCAGCGCCGAGGTCTCCTCGAACGTCTCGATATCGGGATGCGACGCCAGCACGTTCTCGAGCAGGGTGGTCCCCGAGCGCGGGAAGCCGAGCATCTGCACGACATTCTGCTGCTTGGCCGGGGGCAGGGGCGGTACCGCCAGCTTGGCGCGGATCTGCACGCCCTTGTAGAAATCC
Source organism: Devosia sp. (assembly GCA_051953275.1). Classification (GTDB taxonomy): domain Bacteria; phylum Pseudomonadota; class Alphaproteobacteria; order Rhizobiales; family Devosiaceae; genus Devosia_A. The sequence goes on from JBQCIY010000170.1 coordinate 16,281, forward strand.
GCTGGGTTGATCTCGGTCGATTTCTCCGCCGCGTTGAGCCCCACATAGGCATCGTACGCCTTGCGGTACTCGCCGAGTTTGTCCTCGGCCTGCGCCCGCAGCGCCCGGACGGCGCCCAGATATGGCGCCAGCACCGGCGTCGCGACGATCTTGGCGTCGTCGAATGGCTTGAGTCGGTTGAGCACCCCCTTGGCGTCGCCGCGCATCAGCGCCCCGCCGGCGAGAAAGATTTGGGCGACCTGCAGATGGATGTTGCGGCTGATGAAGATTTGCGCCGCCTCTTCGATCAGATCGGGCTGCGCCGAGCTTTCGAGCACCATGAACAGGCGCTGCACGGGAATCGGGTTGAGCGGGGCGATGGCCACGGCGCGCAGCGCCCATTCCAGCGATGGCCGCCAGCCTCCGGCCGCCTCGGCCTTCTCCGACGCAACCCGCAGGTGGGTGATGTCGCCGGTGGCAAGGTAGAGGCCGCCCGCTGCGTCGGCTTCCGTGGCCGGATCGTGGTCGAGCGCCGCCAGCATCCCCTTCTGCTCGAGCTCGGTAGCTGAGTCTGCCGCTGTCGAGGCGGCGGTCCGGGCGCTTTCGTGCTCATAGACCGACTCGAAATACCGGAATGCCCGAGCTCGCACGGCCGCGTGGTGGCACTGGTGCAGCACCTCCGCTTCGAGCGGCAACGACATCAGGTTGGCATCCAGGATCGCGCACCAGGCTCCGGCCGCGAGGTACCTGTCAGATGAGTTACGCAACTCCCGGTAGTAGGCGGCGCCGCCCCTCTGCACCACGTTGAGCGCGGCAAGCGGCTGGAGTTGCGGGGCTTTTATGACGAGCGGCGCGGCCATGGATCTACCTGAAGGAATTCGGCTCCATATAGGCCATTCATGCGTCCGCGAAAGCCATTTGTGTGCTGGTGCAATAATGCGGCGACGCGCCAAGACGCTGCCACAATTGGCCCGCGACGGCCCGCTGGAAGGCCGCTGTTAACCCCGGATTCAGCCGGGTTAACAGTAGGTTTCGAAACCTGTGCTGAATCTGCAACAACGCCGGGCCAACCATGTGATCTCTTCCACAATCTGGCCTTTATGCGATTGCGCCCACCCCCGCCGTAGGTAATGTGGCTACTGCGAATCCATGCATGGGATCGTTTGTCGGTCGCAAACGCGACGGCAACACACACAAGCAAGTGTGGTCGCGTTTCGGCAAACCGTCGGGGAAACCCGGCAAAACAGATGACTGACTTTGGAGGTCAACAATGAAAATCAGGAGCCTGCTTCTCGGTTCCGCGGCGATCGCAGCCGTCGCTGGTCTCTCGACCGCTGGCTACGCAGCCGATCTGGGCGTCGTGACGTCGCTGGACGTCTGCGACGAGCTCGGCCTCTCCGGCCTGACCATTTCGTCCGATGACAACTGCCTGCAGATCACCGGCGACGTGAAGTTCGAGTACGACTGGGGCAACTACACCCCCGGCCGCATCTACGG
>JBQCIY010000171.1:0-5898 GCA_051953275.1 Devosia sp.
GCTGCTGCTCAAGCGGATCAAGGGCGAGCCGGTGGAGGCGCTGCAGATCCTGCAGTTGCCGGAAATACCGTTCTAGTTCTTACCGCAGGTACCGCTCACAAACTTCTTGGTTCGTCATCCGCGGGCTTGACCCGCGGACCCGTCCGAACTCTCAACGCACTCTGCAGGTGCATCTGGGTGGCCGGATCAAGTCCGGCCATGACGGAACCGAGGCAGGCGGGGGAGGAGTGCGGACTGCCGGCATCACCCCTCCAGCTCTTCGCGCAGCAGCTCGAGCTCGAGCCAGTCGTCTTCGGCTCTGGATTTGGCGGCTTCGGCGGCGCTGAGCTGTTGCGAGGTCTCGGCGAAAGCCTTGGGGTCGCGGGCGTAGAGGCTGGGATCGGCGAGGAGGCCGTTAAGACGGGCGATCTCGGCGGTGAGACGCGCGATCTCCCCGGGCAGGGTTTCGAGGGCATGCTTGTGCTTGAAGGAGAGTTTCGCCCTGGCGGCGGGAGGCGGCGCGGCTTCGGCGGGCGAACGGTCGAACTTTGCCGACTTCTCCAGCTCGGGCTTGGTGACGCCGTAGCCGCGCTGGGCGACCATGTCGGAATAGCCGCCGGCATATTCGGTCCAGCGCCCCTCGCCTTCCGCGACGATCACCGAGGTCGCGACGCGATCGAGGAAATCGCGGTCGTGACTGACGACGACGACGGTGCCGGGATAGTCGCCGAGCATTTCCTGCAGCAGGTCGAGGGTTTCGAGGTCGAGGTCGTTGGTGGGCTCGTCGAGCACCAGCACGTTGGAGGGCAGCGCCAAAGCGCGGGCGAGCGCGAGGCGGCCGCGTTCGCCGCCCGAGAGCTTTTCGACCGCGGTGCGGGCCTGTTCGGGGGTGAACAGGAAGTCCTTCATGTAGCCGACGACGTGCTTGGGCTGGCCGTTGACGATGAGCGTGTCGGAGCCGCCAGAGGTCAGCGCCTCCTTGAGGGTGAGGCTGGGATCGAGTGAGCGGCGGCGCTGGTCGAGGGTCGCGATCTCGAGATTGGAGCCGAGGCGGACGCGGCCGTTGTCGGGCGCGAGCTCGCCGGTCAGCAGCTTCAGCAGCGTGGTCTTGCCGGCGCCGTTGGCGCCGACGACGCCGACGCGGTCGCCGCGCAGGATGCGGGTCGAGAAATCGCGGACGATCGGGCGGTCGCCGAAGGACTTGTCGATGCGCTCGGCCTCGACCACGAGCTTGCCGGTGACGGTCTCGGCTTCGGTAACGGTGAGCCTGACGTTGCCGACCTGGCGCTTCAGCTCTCGGCGCTCCCGCCGCAGGGTGTGCAAGCCTTCGAGACGGCGGACGTTGCGCTTGCGGCGGGCGGTGACGCCGTAGGTCAGCCAGTGCTCTTCGCGCACGATCTGGCGGTCGAGCTTGTGGCGGGCGGTTTCCTCTTCCTCGAGCACGGTATCGCGCCAGTCCTCGAAGGCGGCAAAGCCCTTGTTGAGGCGGCGCGTCGTGCCGCGGTCGAGCCAGACGGTGGCGCGGGTGAGATCGCTGAGGAAGCGGCGGTCGTGGCTGATGATGATGAGGGCGGAGCGGAGCGCGGCGAGCTCGGCCTCGAGCCACTCGATGGCGGGCAGATCGAGATGGTTGGTGGGCTCGTCGAGCAGGAGGATATCAGGCTCGGGCGCCAGCACGCGGGCGAGCGCGGCGCGGCGGGCCTCGCCGCCGGAGAGACGTGACGGCTCCTCGCTCCCGGTGAGGCCGAGATGCTCGAGCAGGTAGCGGGCGCGATGCGGGTCGTTGCCAGCTTCGAGGCCGGCCGCGGCGTAGTCGAGCGTGGTGGCGTAGCCCGAAAGGTCGGGCTCCTGCGGCAGGTAGCGGATGGTGGCGCCGGGCTGGAGGAAGCGCTTGCCGCCATCGGGCTCGATCTCGCCGGCGGCGATCTTGAGGAGCGTCGACTTGCCGGAGCCGTTGCGGCCGACCAGGGCGACCTTGTCGCCGGGCAGGAGACTGAGCTCGGCGCGTTCGAGCAGCAGCGTGCTGCCGAGGGTCAGGCGGATATCCTGAAGGGCGAGGATGGGGGCAGCGGGCATAACGATCTATTGTCCGGCAAGACTACGGAAAGCGGGTGGCAGCCACGGCGTTGCGGCGAGACCGGAATGCGGATCGACGCCGAGGCCATCCACCAGATGCGCACCGCCGCGGGCAAAGACAATGCGGCCATCGACCACGGCCAGGAGGTCGGCGGGGGTGAGCCAGCGACCGATGGCGCGGGCGGTGACGAGATCGACCGAATAGAGGGTGTGCGGATCGAGCGTGCCGGCGGCGGCAGCGGCCTTCTGCCCCGCATTGAGGCGGGCGACGGCGCCGTCGTCGACGCGACCGAGATAGATGGCATCGACATCCATGCCGTGGACATAGGCGAAGTATTCGAGGGCACGCCAATCGGGGTTGCGGGAGACGACCGGTATGGCGCGCATATGGGTATAGCCGACGGCGGCGGCACGATCCCAGAAGGGGGATGCCAACGTGGTCGCGAAGGCCGCGGCCGGCGCGGGGATGGTGCGGCGGAAGGCAGACCAGGCCCAGCTCGAATCGAGCGTCTGGGCGATCAGCAGCAAGCCCAGGATGAACGGGGCGAGGACGAGGCGGCGCGCCGCGAGGACGACGGCGCCGATGCTCACCAGATAGAGCAGCGGCCAGACGAAGCGTCCGGTGGAGCGGAACATGTGCCCAAGCAGCTCGACGGGCGCCGGCAGCGGGATCGGCCCGGCCTGATGGTCGAGCAGGCCGACGGTGTCGGAGAGGGCGAAGAGCGCCAGCAGCAGGCAGACGAGCAGCAGCGGCAGCCAGCGGCGCGAGGCGAGGCGGCGCACATCGAACAGGCTGCCGGTGACGAGCGCCAGCAGCAGGGCGCCGAAGACGCCGATGCCGAGAAAGCTCAGGCCCTCGTAGTCCTCGCCGGAATGCGGCAGCGACGGCAGGAGACGCGACCAGCCCTGGGTGATGAACGGCCACAGCAGGTTGAGGCGGTAGTAGCCGTAGCCGAGGCCGCCCAGGGTACCGGTGTAAAAGAAGCCGGCGGCCCATAGGACCAGCAGCGCGAGGCCGATGCAAAGGGCCGGCTCCAGCCAGAGCGCCGTTCCAGCCAGGCGCCGCAACCAGATGCGCTGCATGAAGGCGGCGAACCAGATGCTGCCGACCATGACGAAGAGGTAGGCATGGACGGCCGCGGCGACCGCGACGAGCAGCGGCCATAACCACAGGCTCGGCGGCGTGCGGCGGGCATAGAGCGTAAGCGCGGCGAGGATCAGCCAGTGGCCGCCGAGCGCCATGTGCAGGCCGATGCGAAAGAGGAAGGCGGGCGTCGCGAGCGCGAACCCGCCAGCGACGATGGCAGCGAGCCGCGAGGCGCCGAGCTCGCGGGCGAGCCGATAGCCGAAGAACGACTGCAGGCAGAAACACAGCAGCCACCAGTCGCCCCAATACTGGAACGGCCGCGGCAGCCAGGCGGCGACGAGTTTCAGCGGGAGGGCGAACAACGGCAGGCCATCGACCAGCGCGATCGAGTTGGCCAGCTCGATGCCCAGATGCGGGCTGTCGCCGGGCGGCCAACCCCAGGGGGCATCGCGGTAGAAGAACCAGCCCAGTGTGTGCATGGCGCGATCGCGCTCGCCGAGCCAGGAGATGTTGCCGGGGATGAGCACCCACCAGCCGGCGAACAGCAGGAACGCGGCGAGCCCGAGCAGCACGGCGCCAAGGCCGCCCAGGGCATCGCGGGATTTCTGGTCCAAGGACTGCTTCCGCCGGGTGACGTTGCGGCGAGTTCTACGGGAGCGGGATGGTGCCGCGCAAGCGCGGTCAGCCGCCGGGGGCGAAGGGGGCGATGCCGAGGCCGGCGATCAGGCCAGCGCCGCCCTTGGCGAAGACGATGCGCCCGTCGATGACGGCAAGAAGGTCGCCCTGGGCCATGTGGGCGGCGGCAGCGGATGCGGCGTCAGCGTCGAGGATGTAGAGGGTTTTGGGCTCGAAATCGCCGGTGTCGAGGGCCTGCTGGTCGCGGGCGCGGATTTCGGCGAGCGCGGTCTGATCGACGCGGCCGAGATAGACGGTGTCGATGCCCATATCGTGCGTCACGGCGTAGTAGCCCAGCGGACGCCAGTCGTTGCCCGGATTGGAGACCAGCGGGATGGCGCGGATCCTGTCGTAGCCGGCGGCCGCGGCGCGGTCCCAGAAGGGCGAGACGAGCGGCGTGGTCCAGGTGTCGCTGACGGGGCCGAGGTGGCGGGTGAAGTTGAGGAGCGCATCGGCCGAGTCCCAGGCCTGGGCCGCGAAGGCAAGCACGAGCACCGGCACCGTCAGGGCCGCGGTGAAGCGGCGCCCGAACATCACCACCGCGCCGATGGTCACAAAATAGAGCAGCGGCCAGACGAAGCGGCCGGTGGAGCGGAAGGTCGCGGCGAGATTTTCGATGGGCTCGGGGAGCGGCACGGTGAACAGGTGCGTGTCGGCGATATCCACCTTGGCGGAGATGGCGAAGAGGGTGAGCAGCACCAGCATGACGGCGAGCGGCAGCCACCGGGCAGTGACGGTGGCGCGCAACTGCGCCACGGCGCCGGTGACGAGCGAGAGCAGCAGCAGCGCGAGGATGCCGATGCCCAGAAAGCTCAGCCCCTCGTAGTCGTATTTGGTGTGCGGCCAGTCCGGGACGAGGTGCGACCAGCCGCGATAGGTGAGCAGCGGCCACAACAGGTTGAGCTTGTAGTCGCCATAGCCGTAGGTGCCGATCGAGCCGGTGGCGAAGAAGCCCGCGGCCCAGAGGACAACAAGCGTGCCGGCGAGGCTCGCCGCGACTTCGATTAGAGCGGCGCTCCATTCCATACGGCGGGTCCACAGCCGCTCGACCAGCGCAGCGAGCCAGATGCCGCCGACCATGGCGAGGAGATAGGCGTGGATGGCGGAGGTGAGGATCACCAGCAGCGGCCACATCCAGGCCTTCGGCGCCTCGCGCCGGACGTAAAGATAGAGCGCGGCGAGGATCGTCCAATGGCCCGAGAGCGCGAGGTGCATCTCGACGCGGAACATGTAGGCGGGGGTGATGATGGCGAAGGCGGCGGCGCACAGCGCGACGAGCCGGCCGGCCTGCAGCTCGCGGGCGATGGCGTAGGCGAAGACCGCCTGCAGTACGATGGAGACGAGCAGCCAGTCGCCCCAATACTGGAACGGATGCGGCAACCATGCGCCGACGAGTTTGGCCGGCAGCGCGAAGAGCGGCAGGCCATCCACGAGGGCGATGGAATTGGCGAGTTCGAGGCCAAGTTTCGGATTGGCGCCAGGCGGCATGCCCCACGGCGCCTGGCGGAAGAACATCCAGCCCAGCGTGTGCATGGCCCGATCGGCGAAGTTCAGCCAGCCGATATTGGTCGGGATGAGCGTCTGCCAGCCGATGAGGACGACGAACGCGACGATGCCCAGGGCGAACGCGGCCACCAGGCCCAGCACGTTGCGCAGTCTTTCGGGCAAGGTGGCTCCGTCGGGTGGGGACCGGCTATCTATCGGCCCACGGTGAGCGCATGCAAGCGGGGATCAGTGAGCGGCGGGCGGCGCGAGCTCGTCGAGGAGGCCGAGGCGGTGGCGGATGGCCTTACGCTTTCCAGCGAGGTCAGCGATCGTGTAGCCGTCGAGGACGTCAAAGAAGGCGCCAAGGGCTTCGCGGAACGCCCCGTTGAGGTCGCAGGCATCGGCGAGCGGGCAGAGCACGTCGCTGCCGCCCTCGAAGCATTCGGCGAGGGCAAAGTTCTCTTCGGTGAGCTTGATGGTGTCGAGCAGCGTGATCTCTGCGGCCGGCCGGCCGAGGCGAATGCCGCCCTTGCGGCCGCGCACGGTTTCGAGCAGGCCGGCTTCGACCAGCGGCTTGATCAGCTTGAACAGAAACA
>JBQCIY010000172.1:0-6519 GCA_051953275.1 Devosia sp.
GCGCCGTTGACGATCGTGTCGCGGTAGAACGCCAGGAACGCCTTGGCGTCGACCGTCACGGCGACATTGCACGAGGGCCGGCCGTCCCAGTCCGTGGCGCGGTCGTAGTGGCCGTCGGGGCGAAGGATCGTCTGGCCCCGGGCGATGCCGTCGGGCACCACGCGCACCGCACCGCGCTCGTAGGTGAAGAACTCGGGATGAAGCGCCGCCGCCACGGCGCTCGAGTCATGCACGGCAAAGCCGTTCAGGAACTGCCGCGTCGAGGTATAGAAGTTGGCATAGAACCGCGACACCTCCCACAGGAACGCGCCATCCTTGCCGGCATGCTCGGCGAGCTCCTTCACGTACGCGTCGGTCATCACCGATTCATGCGTGACGTCGAGCCCGACGATCGTCACCGGCCAGCTCGCGCCGAACACGATGTCCGCCGCTACCGGATCGCCGATGATGTTCGCCTCGGCAACCGGCGTCACGTTGCCGAAATGCCCGTTGCGGCCGAACGCACCGCCCATCACCGACACGGCTTTGACCAGTGGCACGATGCCGGGGTCCCTGGCGATCGCCTCGGCAAGGTTGGTCATGCGGCCCACCGCGATGATCGTCACCTCGTTGGGATGCTCGCGCACGAGATCGATGATGAGCTCGGCGGCGCTGCGCCGGTCGGCGGTCTCGGTGACGGTGGGGATGGGGATGTTGCCGAGCCCATTGTCGCCGTGGACGAATGTGACAGGCGCCGCCGCGGCCGGGGCATTGATCGGCTTGGCCGCGCCGCGGGCGACCGGTGCGGTGAACCCGAATAGCTGCTTGAGGTAGAGCGCGTTGCGCGTCGTTGTGTCGATCGTGGCGTTGCCGAACACCGTGGTGACGCCGATGAGCTCGATGCGCGGATGCCGCGCCAGCAGCAGCAGCGCCATCGCGTCGTCGACACCCGGGTCGGTGTCGTAGATGACCTTGAGCCTGTCCGTCATAGCGTCTTGATCTGGAGCTTCTCGGCCTTGTCCCAGGCAACGGTGTTGCGCAGCGGCAGCCCGAACTGGCGCTCCGAGATCTCGAACACGTCGCCCGGTTCGGTCCGCACGCCGTCGGCAAAGCTCAGCGTCGCGGTGCCGAACATATGCACGTGCACGTCGCCCGGCTGCCGGAACAGCCCGTACTTGAAGTGATGATGCTCGAGGTTGGCGATGGTATGGCTCATATGGTCTTCGCCGGACAGGAACGGCTTTTCCCAGATCACCTTGCCTTTGCGCAGGATGCGCGAGGTGCCCTCGACGCTCGCCGGCAGGTCGCCGATCCGCACCTCGGGCCCGAACGCGCACCAGCGCAGCTTGGAGTGCGCGAGCCAGAGGTAGTTCACCCGCTCAGTCACGTGGTCCGAGAACTCGTTGCCCAGTGCGTAACCGAGCCGGAACGGAACGCCCTTCCTGTTGATCACGTAGATGCCGGCGATCTCCGGTTCCTCGCCCGCGTCCTTGGCGAAAGCGGGGGAGGGGATCGGCGCGCCCGGCGCTGCCACGATGGTGCCGTTGCCCTTGTAGAACCATTCGGGCTGCACGCCCTCCTGGCCTTTGGCCGGCTTGCCGCCTTCGAGGCCCATGCGGAACATCTTCATGGAGTCCGTGAGCGGCGCCTCGACCGCCTGCTGGTCGGACTTGTGCATCGCGTCGCGCGCCGAAGCCGAGCCCAGATGCGTGAGCCCGGTGCCGGTGACATAAAGATGCGCCGGATCGGGATGGTCGATCGGCGGCAGCATGCGTCCATCGGCCAGGATCGCCGCGGGATCGATGGCGGCGCCCAGCCCCTTGTCGGCGATCACCGCCTTGAGCTTGCGTCCCTCGTCGGCCGCCTTGAGCGCCAGCCTGTAGACGCTGTCGGCGCCTTTGACGACATGCGCATCGCCCTTGTCGATCACGCCGACCGCGCGCTTGCCGTTATCCTTGGTGAATTGGATGAGATTCATCTGGTCCTCCGAGCGCACGCAATAACGCCGAACCGCCGCCCCGACGCAAGCGGCAAACAGTAGGACTTTTGTCCGGCTTTTCGCGCCTCGTCGGCACCCCATTGACGGTAGCGGGATGATATGAAAGTCTCATATATGAGATATTTAGACTGGATATGATATGCCATCGAGATCCGAATGGGAGGCTGGTGCCTCCAACCTGCTCAAGGCTGCCATCAAGCGGAAGGGCCTGACCTACGCGCAGGTCACCGAGCGGCTGGCACTCGAGGGCGTCGACGAGTCGGAGGCGAGCATTCGCAACAAGCTCTCGCGCGGCACCTTCAGCGCCGTGTTCCTGCTGCAATGCCTAAAGGCCATCGGCATCGAAACGCTGCGCATGGATTGATGCCGATGCGTGATGTCCTGTTCGTGCATAACAATTTCCCGGGTCAGTTCGGCTTCATTGCGCAGAAGCTGAGTGCCGACGGGCATCGTTGCGCCGCCATCGCTTCGCATACCGGCCAGAAGCTCGACGGGATCGAACTTGTACTGTGGCGGACCCGCAAGGCGACCACCTCCGGCATTTTGCCCGCCGCCGTGCGCATCGAAGCCGACCTGATCCGCGGCGGCGCCGCTGCCAAGGCCGCGCTGCACCTGCGCAACAGGGGCTTCGATCCGGCGCTGATCATCGGCCACCCCGGCTGGGGCGAGACCACCTATATGCGCGAGATCTTCCCGCGCGCCCGGCAGGTGGCCTACGCCGAGTACTACTATCGCAGCGAAGGCGGCGACGTCGGCTTTGACCCCGAGTTCAGCCCCGCCAAGGCGGAAGACCCGCACACGCTTTACGCCAAGAACGCCGGCATGACGCTTGCCTTCGCCGAAGCCGAAGCGATCGTCACCCCCACCGACTTCCAGCGCTCGCTGCTGCCCGCGATCTTCCGCGAGCGCGCGCATGTGATCCACGAGGGCGTCGACACCGACTACATCAGGAAACGCGACAACGTCAGCCTCACGCTCGGCGGCGGCAAGGTGCTCGACGGCAGCCAACCGGTGATCACCTTCATCAACCGCCGCTTCGAGCCCCTGCGCGGCTTCCATATCTTCATCCGTGCGCTCCCGGCGCTCATGGCGGCTGTGCCCGGCGCCGAGATCGTCATCATCGGTGCCGACGAGCCGGGCGGCTACGGCGCGCCTTCGGGCGACAAGACCTGGGGCACCCGCCTGTTCGGGGAAATCGCCGACAGGGTCGATCGCAGCAGGATCCACTTCGTGGGCCGCATTCCGCACGAGATGATGCTGCGCGCGCTCTCGATCTCCTGGGCGCACGTTTATTTCACCTATCCCTTCGTGATGTCGTGGTCGCTGCTCGAGGCGATGGCCAGCGAGTGCCTGATCATCGCCTCCGACACCGGCCCCGTCCGCGATGCCGTCACTGATGGCAAGAACGGCATTCTGCTCGACTTCTTCGATGTGGCGGGATTGAGCGGGGCCCTCATCGCCGCCTGTCGCGAACCCGAGCGCTTTCGGGTCCTGCGCAAGGCGGCGCGCGAAACGGTCATCGCGCGCTACGATCGCGCGACCATCTGCCAGCCGGCCTGGCTCGATCTCATCGTTCCCATGATCGAGGCCGCCTGATGCCCGTTTCGTCGAGTCCGACGCCCGATCCGATGCAGGAAGCCAGGCGAGCGATCCGCGGCTACCTGTTCGCGGCGGGCGCGTTCAGCCTCGCGGTCAACGTGCTCTATCTGGCATCGCCGCTCTATATGCTGCAGGTCTACAACCGGGTTGTGAACTCGGGCAGTGAGGTCACTCTGATCCTGCTGACCGTCGTGCTGCTGCTGGCCTTCGCCGCGCTGTCGCTGCTCGACTCCGTCCGCACCCGCATCCTCACGCGGATGGGCGTGCGGCTCGACCGGATGCTCGCCGAACGGGTGTTCGCCGCATCCTTCCGGCCCGCCGGTGGGCCGCTTGGCGCCCGCAGTCATGCGCTGCGGGAGTTCGACGTGTTCCGCCAATTCGTCTCCTCGAGCGCGATGACGTCGCTGCTCGATCTGCCATGGTCGCCGCTCTATATCGTCGCCGCGTTCCTGCTGCATCCGGCGATCGGCGCATTCGCGTTGGTGGCGAGCCTGCTGCTGCTCGCGCTTGCCATCTCCAACGAGTTCTTCCTCAGCAAGCCCTTGCGCGAGGCCAACGAGGCCGCGAGCCGCAGCCACAGCTTCGCCGAAATGGCCGTCCGCAACGCCGAGGTCGTGCAGGCAATGGGCATCATCGACGGCGTCGTGCAGCGCTGGAACCGCGACCGGTCTCGCTACATCCTCAAGCAGTTGGAGGCCGGGGACCGCGCCTCCGGCATGTCGAGCTTCATCCGCTTTCTCCGCATCTCGCTCCAGTCGCTGATCCTGGGGCTCGGTGCGCTGCTGGCGGTGGCCCGGCTCGTGGGTGTTGGAACGATATTCGCCTCCGGTTTCCTGCTCGGCCGCGCCCTGGCGCCGATCGAGTCCATCGTCGGCAACTGGCGCAACATCGTTGCGGCGCGCGTGGCCTATCTGAGAGTGCGGGAACTCCTGGCGGCCCAGCCGGCTGTGCCTGACCTGATGTCGCTACCGCCACCCAAGGGACACCTTGCAGTCGAAGGCCTGCACTTCGCGCTGGCAGGGACCTCGAAGTTCGCGCTACGCAATGTGGCGTTCCGGCTCGAGGCCGGAGAGTCCCTCGGCATCATCGGCCCCTCGGGAGCAGGCAAGTCGACGCTGGCACGGCTGCTGGTTGGCGTCCTGCGGCCGGCGGGCGGCGCTGTTCGCATCGACGGCGCCGACGTGCAGCACTGGCCGCGCCGTCACCTCGGGCGCCATCTCGGTTACCTGCCGCAGGACGTCGAGCTCTTCGCCGACACTGTCGCCGCCAACATTTCGCGCTTCACCGCCGGCGCCGATGCCGACATCGTCAAGGCCGCGCAGATGGCCGGCGTGCACGAGATGATCCTGCGCCTGCCGGCCGGCTACAACACCGAAGTCGGCGAGGGCGGGGCGGTGCTCTCGGGCGGCTATCGTCAGCGCATCGGGCTGGCGCGCGCGGTGTTCGGCATCCCCAGCCTGGTCGTGCTCGACGAACCCAGTTCCAATCTCGATGCCGAGGGCGACGCGGCGCTGTCCCGTTGCCTCGAGACGCTGAAGGCGCTGGGCAGCACCGTGGTCATCATCTCGCACCGGCCGAGCACACTGGGCAGCGTCGACAAAATGCTGTTCCTCAGAGACGGCGTCGTGGAGGCCTTTGGCCCGCGCGACGAGATTGCCGCGCGCCTGACGCATCGGCCTGCCGCTGCAGCCGCGGAGATGGCCCATGGCTGATGTGTCGTCGGGCAATGCATCGGCTCTGGCCGCCCCCGCGGAAGCGCGTCCGTCGGACTCGCCCGCCCGGCTGATCGCCTTCGGCCTCCTGGTCGTGGCGCTGTTCTTCGGCGCCTTCGGCGTCTGGGCGGCGGTTTCGCCGCTCGATGGCGCGGTGGTCGGCGAGGGGGTCGTCAATGTGGACGGCAACCGCAAGACAGTGGCCGACCTCGAAGGTGGCATCGTCCGGTCCGTCGCGGTCAAGGAGGGCGCACATGTCGATGTCGGCGACGTGCTGGTGCAGCTCGATGACCAGAAGCTGCGCGCCCAGGTCGGTCTCTATCGCCAGCAGATCGCCGTCGCCGAGGCCACCGAGGCGCGCCTCGCCGCCGAGCTCGCCGGCGCCCCCGAGATCGCATTCCCCGCGGACCTGCTCATGGGAACCGAGCCTTATCAGGCGCAGGCCGTCGCCACGCAGAAGGCAGCGTTCGAGGCGCGCCGTACCGACCTGCTTGGCGCCCAGCAGGTGCTGCAGCGCAAGATCGACGACCTGCGCGCGCAGATTGCCGGCCAGGAGGGCCAGCAGGACGCGATCAGTGCGCAGATCAAGTCCATCGCGACCGAGCAGGGCACGCTGAAGGGCCTGCTCGACGCTGGCCTCACCACCAGCCAGCGCTCGCTCGATCTCGAGCGCGCCTCGGCCTCGATGGAAGGGGCAATGTCGGCCGCGGGCGCGGCCATCGCCTCCGCCCAGCAGAACATCGCCGAGGACCAGCAGCAGATCGCCCAACTCGTCAACGACCAGCGCGCGCAGGCGGCCAATGAGCTCGCCGACGTCCGCACCAAATTGTTGGACCTGGGCCCCAGCCTCGCCACCGCCGAGGCGGAACTCGCGCGCAGCACCATCCGCTCGCCTTACGAAGGCAAGGTCGTCAACCTGCGCGTCTTCTCGACGGGCGCCGTCATCCCGCCCAACGGCCCGGTCCTCGATATCGTCCCGGACCGCTCCGACCTCGTGATCGACGCAAAGATCAGGATCGAGGACATCGGCGATGTCCACCCCGGATCCGACGCGGAGATCCACTTCACCGACTACACCCGCATGTACGTCCCGATGGTGCGCGGCAAGGTCACCACCGTCAGCGCCGACCGCCTGACCGACGAGCGCACCGGCGGCGCCTATTACCTGGCCCAGGTCGTCGCCGATCCCGCCGATCTCGCCACCAGCCGCGACATCAGCCTCTACCCCGG
>JBQCIY010000173.1:0-36186 GCA_051953275.1 Devosia sp.
CAGCCGGGGGGGTGGTGTGGTTGGCGGGTTAAAGCCCGGCCATGACGACGTTTGGGATTGGGGCCCCGGACCTCGCCCTTCGACGGGCTCAGGGTGAGGTCCTTAGGGGCGGGGCGGGGCGGGACTCTTTTCGCTGGTTCGATTGCGAGGTGCGGCGAACTACGGAGCTAGATGCGCTCTCTCATGGTGAGCCCGTCGAACCATGGGAGGTTCCGACCGCAGCACCCGCCGCCCACATCCTCCCCCGTTCACGGGGGAGGGGGACCAGGCGAAGCCTGGTGGAGGGGGCGGCCTAAGGGGCCCGGACCTCGCCCTTCGACAGGCTCAGGGTGAGGTCCTTCAGGGCAGATCCCCCACAACCCTCAGGGTGAGGTCCTTCGTGGGGGTGAGGTCCTGTCGCGTGTGCTTTGCGGGGTGAGTGCTCCTAGGGTGAGGTCCTCCCCCACCACCCTCATGGTGAGGTGCGAGCGCAGCGAGCCTCGAACCATGAGGCCCCCAGCCGCAGCGTCGCCGTCTCCCTCCCCCTTGCGGGGAGGGGTCAGGGGTGGGGTTGGAGACGAGCACCGGGTGTGTGGCCTACCCCCACCCGGCTGCAGCCACCCTCCCCGCAACGGGGAAGGAGGCAAAAGAAAGCCGGCGGGACCGCAAGAATCCCGCCGGCCAGTCATCGGGAGATAAAACCCCTGGGATCAGCCGAAAATCTGGTCGTACTGGTCCTTGAGTTCCTTGACCACGTCGTCGGAGGTCATGTTCTGGTCACCCCAGAACTTGAACATGACGTTCCAGACCGAGCGGACCCAGTCGCTGTCGGCGATGTTGAACGGGTTCTGGACGGAGTGCGATTCGTCCTTGAGGGAATTGAGGACGAGCGTGTTGCACTGGTCGAGCCCCGCCGTTGCCGCGTCGAGGCGCACCGGGGTCGAGCCCTTCTTGGCGGCGAACTCCGCCGTCACCTTCGGGTCGGTGTCGAGCTTGGCGAATTCGAGCTCGGCCTGCTTGGTGGTATCGCTGAGGCCCGGGCCATCGAGGAAGTTCCAGGAGTCGACGGTGACGGCCAGCGCCTTGGTGCCCGGGATGTTCTCGCAACCGAAATCCTGCCCGGCGACCTTGCCGGCGTTGCGCCACTCGCCCTTCATCCAGTCGCCATGGATCTGCATCAGGGCCTTGCCAGTGATGACGAGCGCCGTCGTGTCGTTCCAGGCGCGGTTCTGCGAGCCGGCATCGACCTGCAGGCTGAACTTGCGCACCCAGTCGATGGCCTGCTTCAGCGCCGGCTCGTCGAACACCTTAGGATCGACCTTGGGGCCATAGAAGCGATTGTAGATGTCGGGCCCGGCCACCGCCGCGATCAGCGCGTGGGTCAGGTAGCCGACCTGGAAGTCCTGGCTACCGACCGCGAGCGGCTGGAAGCCGGCGGCCTTCACCTTGTCGAAGTCCTTCCACATGTCGTCGAGCGAGGTCCACTTGGTCGGATCGACGCCGGCTTTCTTGGCGACGTCCATGTTCCAGTAGACCATGCCGTCGATGTGGATGCCGGCGGGCGCCTTGTAGATCTTGCCGTCGACGGTGATCTCCTGCAGCACGGTCGGCGGCAGGTTCTTGGCGATGCCGTTGTCGTTGAAATACTGCGTCAGGTCCATGATCGCGCCCTGCTTGGCGAGATCGCGGATGACGCCCGGGTCGGAGTTCATGAACACGTTCGGCGGATTGCCGCCGGTCACCATGTTGGTGAGGCTGACATTGGCGCCGGTGTCGTGCGGAATGGCGATCTCGGTCCAGCCGATATTGTTGCTGGCAAGGGTCGTCTTGAGCACGTTGAGCGCGGCCATTTCGCTCGGTGTCGACCACGAGTGGTAGATGGTGAGCGGCGTCGGGTCGGCGGCGTGGGCCGTCGCCGTGAGCATGAGGGCCGCGCTCAGTCCGGCCAGAACTTTGACGAACATAGTCTCTCCTCCCATTGTGGATCTCGGCGAGATCCCTCTCTGCTTGAAGCCGCCGAGCGGTCGCGCAGCGTTGCTTCGGTCAACCACGTCCGGCCGGCAGCCCGGCCGCTCGCGCTAGAGGCGCATGCCGCTCGCGCTGTCGAAGGCATGCACCTTGTCGTGCGGGAAACTCAGGGTTGCGACGTCGCCCTGCCTGAGGGCGCCGATGCGATCGGGCGGGATGCTGACGGCCAGCAGCCCGCTGTCGGTCTTGAAATAGGCGGTGGCGTCGGCACCGGTCTTTTCGGTGTACTGCACGGGCAACTGGAACTGCGCGGCGCTGCCCCCGTCCGGGGCATTGGCGGCCGCGAAGTGTTCGGGCCTTAGACCGATCTGGATGCTGTCGCCATCCCGCGGCGGCGCCGCGAATGGATAGCGGCTGAGATCGACCGTTCCCGCCATGCCGCTCAGCACCGCCGTCGGTTGGCCCGCGGCCACCCGCAACGTCGCCGGAAAGATGTTCATCGCGGGGGCGCCGATGAACCCGGCGACGAACAGATTGGCCGGCTTGTCGTAGACCGCGTCGGGCGTATCGAACTGCTGGATCACGCCGGCGTTCATGATGGCGATGCGGGTCGCCATGGTCATCGCCTCGACCTGGTCGTGGGTGACATAGACGATGGTCGAGCGCGTTTCGTCGTGGAGCCGCTTGATCTCGATGCGTGTCTCAGTCCTGAGCTTGGCGTCGAGATTGCTGAGCGGCTCGTCGAACAGGAACACGCCGACCTGCTTGACCAGCGCGCGGCCGATCGCGACGCGCTGGCGCTGCCCGCCCGAGAGCTGGGCCGGCTTACGATCGAGCAGGGCCTCGATCTGCAGCAGCCTGGCCGCCCAGGCGATGCGGCGCTCCTGCTCCTCGCGCGCGAGCCGCGCCGCGGCCATGCCGAATTTCAGGTTGCCGCGCACGGTCTTGGTCGGGTAGAGCGCATAGCTCTGGAACACCATTGCAAGACCGCGATCCTTGGGGTCGAGCTCGGTGACGTCGCGCTCGCCGATCTGGATGCGGCCCGAGCTCACATCGAGCAGCCCGGCGAGCAGGTTGAGCAGCGTGGTCTTGCCGCAGCCCGAGGGGCCGAGCAGGACGATGAACTCGCCATCCTCGATCTGCAGGTCGAGGTTCTTGAGCACGGTCACCCGGCCGAAACTCTTGACGATCTTTTCAAACTGCACGCGAGGCATTTGCTATCCCTTGATCGCGCCGGCGGTGATGCCCTGGACGAAGAAGCGGCCGAGGACGAAGTAGATGACGAGCGGCGGAATGGCGGTGAGCAGCGCTGCCGCCATGTCGACGTTGTAGTTGGCCTCGCCCAGCGCGGTGATGACGACGTTGGCGAGGATCACGGTCATCGGCTGCGTGCCGATGCCGCCATAGGTGAGGCCGATCAGAAAATCGTTCCAGATCGAGGTGATCTGCAGGATCAGCACCACGATCATGATGTTGCCGCTCATCGGCAGGATGATTTCCCAGAAGATGCGCCAGAAGGACCCCGAGTCCATCATTGCGGCGCTCATGATCTCCTGCGGGATGCCCTTGTAGTAGTTGCGAAAGATCAGGGTGAGGATCGGCATGGCGAGCACGGCGTGGACAACCGCGATGCCCCAGATCGTCCCGTAGACCTTGAGGAAGCCGGTGATCAGGATCAGCGGCACCATGATGATCTGGAACGGCACGAATGCGCACAGGAACAAGATGAAGAGGAAGGCGTTGGCCCACTTCACGTTCCACAACGCCAGTGCGTAGCCGGTGACGATGGAGAGCCCGATCGAGAGCACCAGGCTCGGGACCAGGATTTCGATCGAGTTGACGAAGCCGACCTTGACGCCCTGGCAGAGCGTCCCCGAACACGACTTGTCCCAGGCCTGCCACCAAGCCGAGAAATCGAGGCTCCACGGCAGCGACATGATATCGCCCTGCCGGATCTGGTCCATGCTCTTGAGCGAGGTGACGACCACCACATAGAGCGGCACGCAGAAGAACAGCGCGCAGATCGTGAGGAAGACGAGGATGGCAATCGACGAACCCTTGATCCGCTTCTTCTTGGCGGGAAAGGCGACCGGCTCGTCGGTGGCGCGGGCGCTGTTGAGCGAGGCGTCGGCGATCGTGCTCATTGCACCCGCGCTTCCTGCCGGCGCTGCTGCCAGGCGGTGAGCAGCACCAGCGGAATGAAGATCGCCGCGGTGATCAGCAGCATGACGACGGCTGCCGCGGCCGCGAGACCGAGGTTCTGCGCCTGCCAGTAGGCATTGAGCATGTAGTAGGCCGGCACCCAGGTGGATTGTCCGGGCCCGCCATTGGTCATCGCATAGACCATGTCGTAGGCCTTCACGACGCCGAGCGAGAGGAGGATGGCGCAGGTGAGGAAGGTGAAGCGCATCATCGGGATGATGATTTCGAGATAGAGCCGCCAGAAGCTCACGCCATCGAGGCGAGCGGCGCTCCAGATCTCGGCGTTGATGGATTTGAGGCCCGAGAGCATCAAGGCCATGTAGAAGCCCGAGCCCTGCCAGACGGTGCCGAGGATGATCCCGTACATCGCCGTCTGCGGATAGTTCAGCCAGTCGAAATGCAGCCATGGCAGCCCGATCCGGGCGAAGAACGCCTGCAGTCCGAGCGGCGGGTTGAAGAGCCACCGCCAGGCCAGGCCGGTGACGATCAGCGACACCGCGAGGGGGTAGAGGAAGATGGTACGGAAGATGCCTTCGCCGCGCTTTTCGCGGTCGATCATGGCGGCCAGGATGAAGCCGAAGACGATGGCCAGCAGGCTCCCCACCCCCAGCACGACCATGTTCTTGAGGGCATTGAGGAAGATGTCGTCGTGCAGCAGCCGGTTGAACTGCCGCCACGGATTGTCGAGCGCGAGCGCGTAGTCGGCGAAGCGGCGGCTGCGCGTGAACGACAGCCAGATGGTCCACGCGATCGAGCCGGCAAACGCCACCGCGGTAACCGCCAGCGACGGCGTCAGGGCAAGCTGCGGAGACCATCGGCTCCAGCGTAAGGCCATGGCGACTACCCCTCCCGGGCCAGTGCCGCAACGGCCTGGCCAGTCCTTGTCCCTTGCCGGGATCGTATTAGCGTTAACATAAATCCTCATTTCGGCGGGTCGTCAACGGGGTAGTTCGCGGGTGGTCCTTCAACGCCGTCAGCCGCCTGCTATCACCCGTGGCCGATAGATCGCTGCTCAACACAGGTCGAACAGGCGGACGAAATGTTGAAAAATCAACGTGATAGGAATTGGATTTCCCGCTTATCGCGGGCAGCGATGGCCAGGCCGAAATCGATGCCGTAACAAAATCCGGATTGACAATCGACGGGCCTTCGCGCGACGTAACTTGTATTAGCGTTCTCACAGGACGCCTCAACGATGCCGGATGGGGCGACCGCAGGATCGTTCGATGCAAGGGGAGGGCCGCTTGAAAGGGATCACCGGAGTGGGGCACGTCGCCATCAAGGTCAGCGACCTCGACCGTTCGCTCGACTTCTACGTCAAAAAGCTCGGCTTCCCCGAGATGATGCGGCTGCACAAAGACGACGGCTCGACCTGGCTGGTCTATCTGCGCATCACCGACGAGCAGTATCTCGAAGTGTTCCCCGGCGCCGATGGACCGCGCGCCCCCGGTTGGGATGCCAACGGCATGAACCACATGTGCCTCACCGTCGACGACATCGACCCCGTCCTGGCGCAGGTCGAAGCGGCGGGCCTCAGCCTCCTGCTGCCGCTCAAGACCGCCGTCGACGGCAACCGGCAGGCCTGGCTCGAGGACCCGGACGGCAACCGCATCGAGCTCATGGAAATGGCGGCGGACAGCCTGCAGTACGAGGCCATTAAGCGGCTGCGCGCTGAACGGGTCTTGGTGTAAGAGGCCCGGCAGAGCCGGCACGACGCCGCTCGGATGAAGGCCGGCACCGGCGAAGCGGGCCGGCCGCAATGTGGGTGAAGGTTTGGGCAAGGGCGTCGTTCGGCTCAGCGATATCGCCGCGAAGACGGGGTTTTCGACCAACACCGTGTCGCTGGCGTTGCGCGAGAGCACCCGCATACCGGCCGAAACGCGCGGCATCATCCGCAGCGCCGCCCTGGAGCTCGGCTATCTGCCCAATCATGTCGCCAAGTCGCTGGTCAGCCGCGAGACGCGCACCATCGGGCTGGTACTGACCGATATCCTCAACCCGACCCTGACGCAGACCGCCCAGGCGGTGGAGGTCGCCCTCGCCGAGCGCGGCTATGGCACGTTGTTCGCGACCTCCAACAACACGCTGAGCGAGGAGATCAAGGTCGTCGAGATGTTCCGCTCGCGCCAGGTCGACGGCATCCTGATCTACCCGGCCCGGCACCGCGAGCTCGATCATCTGCGGCCGCTGCGCCGCGCCAACTTCCCGCTCGTCCTGCTGATCGCCGACCCCGATGCCGGCATCGACGGGGTCAGCGTGAACGACCGCAGCGGGGTGTTCCAGGCCACCCGCCACCTCATCGGCCTGGGCCACAGGCGCATCGGCTTCCTCGATGCCTCGCACCCCAATGGCAATGATGAAAAGCTCGAGGGCTATCAGCAGGCACTCAAGGAGAACGGTATTCCGTTCGATCCGCAGCTCGTCGTTCCGACTAATGGGCACTATGGCCGGCATGGCTACTTCGCGCTCGACACGCTGATGGGCATCACGAAAAAGCCGACGGCGATCCTGAGCGACAACGACTCGCTGGCCCTGGGCGCCCTGCATTGGTGCCACAAGCACCAGGTGCGCATTCCGCAGGACCTCGCGATCATGGGCTACGACAACATCGCCTTCACCGAGTTCGCCGAGCCGCCCCTGTCGACGGTGAACTACGACGTCGACGCCGTCTCGCGCATGGCGGTCGACCGGCTGCTGCGGCTGATCAGCGCCGGCGATGTCCTGCCCGAACCGCGTGTAACCCTCATCGATCCCGAGCTCATCATCCGGCAGAGCACCTGAGGTCGCGGCTAGCGCCTCACGGGGGTGGGGCGAGTTCGGGCCAGCCGTCGGCGGTCCAGTGGATCGGGGCGATCTCGAGCTTGGAGCTGCCGCCGTCGTCGCCGTCGTAATAGTGGTAGATGAGAGCGTCGCCGTCGGGCAATTTCACCGGCTCCTCGCCGCCCGGACCGATATAGCGGCCCATCGTGGCCTGCAGTTGTGTGGCGCCGCTCTGCATCATGTCGGTGCCCTTCTTGTCGCGGTAGGGCCCGGTGATCGTGTCGGCGCGGCCGACCATGATGCGATAGGTGCTGGCGACGCCCGCGCAGCAGCGGTCATACGACACGAACAGATAGAACCTGCCGTCATGCTCGAGCAGCGATGAGGCCTCGATGGCGCCGCGGCCGCGCGAGGCAATGCCGATCGCGGGCGTCTGCGGCGATAGCAGCTTGCCGGTTTTAGGGTCGAGCTCGCTGAGTTTGATGCCGGACCAGTATGAGCCGTAGGAGAGCCAGGCGCGGCCGTCGCTGGTGTCGATGCGGAACGGATCGATCGCGTTCCAGTCGTCGCTGGCATGGCTGGTGATCACCTCGCCCTGGTCCTGCCAGCCCTCGGCCGGGTGCAGCGGATCGAAGACGGTGTTGGTCATCAGCCCGATGGTGCTGGTGTTGAGCCCGAACATCGAGACCGCGTAGTAGAGGTAATAGGTGCCGTCGTGCACCGAGATGGTCGGCGCCCAGATGTTGCGCGATTTGTAGCCGAGGAGGCCTTGCGTCCATTTCGGCACGCCCTTGCCGATGGCGCCGGCATTGCTCCAGGTCACGCCGTCCGGGGAGGTCTTGAGCAGGATGGCGCCTTGGTAGAGCCCGCCCTCTTCGCCGGTCTGGAACGTCACCCAATGCCCGTTCACGTCGATGGCCGAAGGATCGTGGATGCGTGTGTCGCCCTGCATCGCCGGGGCGGGCGCAAGCTGGTCGGCGAAAGCCAGGGTCGGGGGCAGCAATAGTCCCGCAAGCAGCAACAGCCTGAGCATGGTCATTCTCCTCCGCGCAACACGTCGTCGATGAACCGAAGGTTCCCCGCAAGGAGGCCCGCATCGACCGGCAGGACAGCGCCGGTGATGCCGCCCGCCGCCGGCGAGGCGAGGAACAGCGCGGCGTTGGCGACGTCGAACGGCGACACCAGCCGGCCGAGCGGATAGTTCGGCAGCACCTTGTCGAGAAGGTTCGGGTCGGCGGCGAGGCGATGGTCCCAGGCCGGCGTGCGCACCGAGCCGGGCGCGACGACATTGGAGCGTACGCCCTGCCGGCCGCGTTCGACCGCAATTCCCTTGGCGTAGGCGATGAGCCCGGCCTTGGCCGCCGAATAGGCCGGATTGCCGACATGGATCAGGCCATTGACCGACGAGATGAAGACGATGCTGCCGGCGCCGCGCTCGGCCATGGCGCTGACGATCGGGTCGACCAGAGCGTAGGCGCCGCTGAGGTTGATCGCGAGCTCCTTCTCCCAGCTCTCGAGATCGAGCTGCTCGAGCAGCTCTGCGCGCGTGAAGCCGGCATTGGAGACGACGACGTCGGGCGCGCCCTTGGCCGCGATGTAGGCGCTGATGGCGCGCGACGTTCCCGGCAGGTCGGCGACATCGAAGCTCAGCCGGTCGCTCAGGTTCAGGTGCGCCATGGCGCCCAGCTCGCGGTCCGCGCCGATCACGTCGGCGCCTGCCGCGGCGAAGCGCTCGACCAGCGCTCCGCCGATACCCCCGCCGGCGCCGGTGATGAGCACGCGGCGGCCGTCGAGGCGGAAGGGATCGGTTGCGGCAGCGGTCATGGCGCTCTCTCCAGGTTACCGCTCATCGTATCGCCCTGCCGGCCGGTCCGGCGCAAGGCTTCCGCAGGCGCCTCGGCTCGTGCCATGTATGGCCGCCTCAATCCGGACGCTGCAAATTCAAAAGAAAGACATTGCGCGGCTCGACCGCATCCTGGCGTTGCTGGCGTCCGACCAGCCCGGCGAACGGGCGGCGGCCGCGCTCAAGGCGATCGCTTTCCTCAAGAAGCACGAGCTGACCTGGCTCGACGTGCTCGAAGGCCGCGCCGTGCCGCGCGGCAATGTCCGGCCGCACCGACTCGATTCCAGCGACGACGACCTCAAGGCCGCGGAGTCGCGGCTGAGGCAGATGCGCGCCCACAACGACGCCCTCGAGCGGCAGATCAAACGGCTGAAGACGACCATCGAGACGCTGCAGGAGCCCAAGTGAGGCGGCCGCTAACCTTGCGTTAAGCCTGATGACGTGTGAACGGCGCATCTTTACCAACCGTAACCCATCGTCTCAGTAGCTTTGCCCTGTCGGGCGGCAGACATGCTCTGCTCGCCCGTCTGTTTGGGGCAAATGAAAATGCGTATGCGCTCGGTCAAATCTGCTGGGCTTGGACTTGCGGCCGCCTTGCTGGCGGCGACGCTGCTGTCGGGTTGCAGTTCACTGCTCGCCGGCCAGAGCACGGCGGGCAGCAACCGCCTCGACGTGGCGGACATCTCCAATATCGGCGACTACACCGCCGACCGGGCGCTGTCGGAAGCCCGGGCGCATTTCCGCAATAACGATTTCGGCTATTCGGCCACGCTCTACAAGCGCGTCGTCGACCTCTCGCCCAAGGACCCCGAGGGCTATACCGGCCTTGCCGCCTCCTACGACCGGCTCGGCCGCTTCGACCTGTCCGACCGGGTCTATCAGTCGCTCTATGCGATCTCGGGGCCGACCGCGCAGTACTACAACAATGTCGGCTATTCCTACATGCTGCGGGGCAACCTGACGCAGGCGCTGAGCAGCTTCCGCAAGGCCAGCAAGCTCGACCCGCAGAACGTCGTGGTCGCCAACAATCTGCAGATTCTCGCCAACGTCGCCGCGGGCCACGTCGCGGCCTGAGCTTCGGCGGGCAGGTCGGGATGAAGGCCTGTTCTAGTTGGCAGCCGGGGCGCTCGCCGCGCCTTGCGCCGAGGGCATCACGTCACCGTTCTTGCCCAATCCGGATTTCACATACATCGAGCGCTTCGACGGATTGACGGTTTCCTGGGCGAGGTTGTGCGCCACCGCGTCGCCGGCCGAATAGCCGACGCGATCGGTATGCTGCAGATAGTCATAGGCGCAGCCGCCCAGGAGCGATGCCGCCGACAGTGCGGCGGCGGCCATCACGAGTGCGCGCAGGCTCAACCGCCATCTCCAAGGTTGATGATGTAGCCCGACGGTCCGCTGACGCCGCCGCCCGACTGGATGGTCTTGAGCATCTTGGGCGTCACTTCCATCTGCCCGAGCGCAAAGAACTCGGCGTCGTTGGCGGGCTGCGTCTGGTCGAGCGGCGTCGCCGCGACCTGGTTCGGGCTGTTGGGCTGCACCAGCCGCGGCGTGACGATTACGACGAGCTCGGTATCGTGCTTCTTGTAGCCCGAGGATTTGAACAGGGAACCGAGGATCGGCACGTCGCCGAGCCACGGAAGCTGGTTCTGGTTGAGGTTGGTATTGGTCTGCAGCAGCCCGGCGACCGAGAAGCTCTGGCCGTCGCGCAGCTCCACCGTGGCATCGAGATTGCGCGTGGTGAAGATCGGATCGGTGCCGTTGAAGCCGCTGAGGTCGCTGACCTCGGGAGTGAGGTGGATCTGGATGCGGTCGCCGTCGAGCACCACCGGGGTGAACTCGAGCTTCACACCGAAATCGTGATAGGTCAGAGCCGCAACGCCATTGCTGTCGACAGTCCGGATCGGCACCTGGCCGCCGGCGAGGAAGCTGGCATTGACGCCCGAAAGGGTCGTGAGGTTCGGCTCGGCAAGCGTTCGCACCAGCCCCTTGGTTTCGAGCGCGTTGATCGTGGCGCTGACGCTGAGGCCGGTGACGCCCGAGATCACGCTGGTGATGAACGAGGAGAACGAGGTTGCATCGCCGGCCGGATTGCTCGGACCGCCGCCGATTGAGAAGCCGTTGCCGCCGGCATGCGCGCCCCACGAAATGCCGAGCTCACGCCCGGCGTCGCGCTGCGCCTCGAGAATGCGGACTTCGAGGTTGACCTGCTGCCCGCCGACGAACGTCAGCGTGTTGATGACGGCCGGGCTGCCGTACTGCGCGACGACGTCGAGCACCTTCTGCATCGC
The DNA here is from genome assembly GCA_051953275.1 of Devosia sp. Taxonomy (GTDB): domain Bacteria; phylum Pseudomonadota; class Alphaproteobacteria; order Rhizobiales; family Devosiaceae; genus Devosia_A. The sequence continues at coordinate 11,044 of JBQCIY010000173.1, forward strand.
ATTTGCGTCGGGCACCGAGCCCGAAAGCAGCACGCGGCCGTTGGCGGTACTGACCCGAACATTGGAATTTGGCACCGCGGCACGGATGGATTTCGCCATTCCGCTGGTGTCGGCGCCGACTTCGACCGCCAGCAGGCCGACCGGCGCGCCCGAGGCGGAGAACAGGTTGACCGTGGTGGTGCCGAACGATTTGCCGACGAGATACAGCGATTTGTCGGTGATCGGCTGCGCATCGGCGATGTTGGGATCGGCCGAGACGATCTTGCCGACGGCATCGGAGATGACCACCGTCACCGCCTGCGACACCGGCAGTTTGATCCGCATTACCGAGGTGCTGGAGAGGTCGTAATTGACGGTCTGCGCGAAGGCGGGAGCCGCCGCCAGGGCGAGCAAAAGCGCCCCCGACAGCATCGCATGCCGCACAAGTCTAAGCATGTAGAGAGAAAGCGCGGTCACCGCGTTACGCCAAACTCAAGTCGAGAGCCCACATCCAAAGCTTAACCATGACGCGTCAACACGCGCTTAACGGGACTCATAGAATCGGATTCCGCGCTACTTGCCGGCCACGCCGGTCCAGAATGGACTCGACAGGCGGATCTGCGCGTTGACCGCGTCGTCCGGATTTGCCGCTGCCTCCGACGCCGGTCGCAGCATCAGCGACAACTTGCCCTGCGTTGCGGCGTTGATGATCACCTGCGCCTGCTGCGGGTTGAGCTCGAGGGTGGCGATGGCGGTGTTGGCGAAGGCCTGCGCGCTGGCCGCGTCGGCGTCCCCACCGCCTTCGGCCGAGCTCGCGGTGGTGCCGCTCAGTCGGGCGTTGATGGCGAGAACCTGGACATCCGACAGGATGCTTGCCGACTCCTGTCCGCCGTTCTGCGTCTGCCGGGTCAGCACCACGTCCACCCGGTCGCCGGGAACGACGAAGCCGCCCGAGGCGGCGTCGGCCGAGACGCTGACCGAGACGCCGCGCATGCCCTTGGCGAGGATCGACGACAGATAGCCGCCGCCGGCGGCGACGAGCTTGTCCTGCCGGATCGGCTCGCCGGCGACGAAGTCGGCGCGCGCCATCTGTCCGGCGGTCTTTGTCAGTGCGTCGGGCGTTCCGGAATTGGTGATGTAGTCGGGCGTCAGCGCGCTGTTGGGCCAATCCTGCCACTTGAGCATGTCGGCCGTGAGCGTCTGGCCCACGGCGATCGGCGCCTTGGCGACGAGCACCTCAGTCATCGGCGCGGGCGCCTGCGCCTCTGCCGAGGCAACCGGCATGGTCACCGACGGATCGCGCTGCGTGGCGAGATAGGCGGCCGCTCCAGCGGCGGCGAGCGCCACCAGCACGAGGGCGATCCGCGACAGTGGCACGCGCAGCCGCGGCAGCGAAAAGCGGTCGCGCAGGCCGTTGAAGTTGCGGTCTTCGACCCGTGAGATCACCGCCTGCAATGCCTCGGCGCGCAGCGTGTCCATACCGCGGCGCTCACCCTGGCGCCGCTCGCCCTGACGGCGGTCGATGCGCGGCGAGACCTGCTCGACAGGTTCGGGCGCCGGAGCGGGCTCGGGTTCGTCGTCTTCGATCTCGAATTTCGTTGCGATTGGTTGAATTCGGCGGAGCAATTGCCCCTCACTCAGCAGCTTGATCATCGGCTGCACTGGTCACCCCGACAGCCCCCGGAACTCTACTTACCGCGCAACGATCAAGGTTTCGGCTCTAAAGCCGCTCGAATTCGATGGATTTGGTTAGAGGCTGTTTACCAGCGTGCCGGCTCTAGCGATGCTCGAGCGCGGTGATGATGCCGCGCAGTTCGGCGAGACCCCGCATGCGGCCGGTCACGGGATAGCCGGGCGCGCCCTTGCGCCCGAAATCGTAGATCATCTTCTGGCCGTGGTCGGGCCGTACGACGATGCTCTGGCCGGGCGCCCGCTTGTGGTCCTCGGCGAGCAGGACCTTGAGCACCGCCACCATGTCGACGTCGCCCTCGAGGTGCGCCGATTCGTGGAAGCTGCGCGGGTCGGCCTCGCGCTTGGTGGCGCGCAGATGCGCAAACCCGATACGCGAGGCAAATCGCTGCGCGATCCTCGGCAGGTCGTTGTCGGCCCGCACGCCGAAACTGCCGGTGCAGAAGCAAAGGCCGTTGGCGGGCGAGGGGACCGCCTCGAACACTGCTGCAAAGTCGGCTTCGGTGGAGGCGACGCGCGGCAGCCCGAACAATGGCCGCGGCGGATCGTCGGGATGGAGCGTCAGCGTCACCCCCAGCGCCTCGGCCGCCGGCGTCACGGCGGTGAGGAACTCGATCAGGTGCTGGCGCAACTTGCCGGCATCGATGCCGCGATACTGCTCGAGCTTGTCGCGAAACGCCGCGATGGTCAGCGGCTCGGTGGTCGAGCCGGGGAGGGCCGCCGCGATGTTGGTGGTAAGCTGAGCGATCTGGGTGTCGCTCATCCCGGCATGGAGCGCCTTGGCCCGCGCCTGCTCCTCCTCGGTGTAGTCGCGCTCGGCGCCCGGGCGCTGCAGGATGCAGAGCTCGAAGACCGCGTACTTCTCCTGGTCAAAGCGCATGGCGGTCGAGCCGGTCGGCGTCTCGTAGTCGAGATCGGTGCGGCACCAGTCCACGACCGGCATGAAATTGTAGCAGATGAGCTTGATGCCGGCGCGGCCGGCCGCCTCGAGGCTCGCGATCCAGGCCTCGATCTCGGCTTTCGCCGCCCCCCCCTTGCGCTTGACCGCATCGGGGATAGGGATCGACTCGATGACGCTCCAGGTCAGCGGCGTGCGGCCGGCCGGCGTCGTCTCGATCAGGTTCTTGCGCTCGGCGATCGCGGCGTCGGTCCACACCGTACCGATCGGCACCTGATGCAGCGCCGACACCACATCGGTCGCTCCTGCCTGCCGAACTTCGTCGAGCCCGACTCCCATGTCGGGCCCGAACCAGCGCCAGCCTTGCCGCATTTCTCGATATCCTCCGGCCGCAGACGAGTTCTGCGGCTGTGCCTGTCTGACAGCGCAATTCCTTTTCGCTAGACGTGCAGATTCCTGTTGCAACTGTCAACTGCCTTACTAGTATACAAGTCGCGCCGGGAGGCGCTGGGAGGACAACATGATCAAACTGACCCGCCGGCAGACGCTTGCCGGACTCGGCGCCATGGCCGCATTGCCGGCGACCGGCGCTTTCGCGGCAAGCCCGCCGCTGCCGAGCGCACCGGTTGCGCTCAACGTCATCGACGTTGCCGGCAACCTGGCGCTCACGCAGCCGGCCTTCGAGGCCTACGCCAAGGCCAACCCCAACCTTGTTTCGGCCATTACCTTCAACAAGGCGACCTCGCCGGAGCTGCCGGGCAAGCTGCAGGCCGAACAGGCGGCCAACCGTCTCGACATCGATCTCGTCCTGTCGGGCACCGACGCGCTGTCGGCCGGCATCGAGCAGAACCTCTGGGTCAAGCTGCTGCCCGACCACGCGGACGCGCTGCCCGACCTCGATTCGATCTACCTGCCGGGCGCCAAGGCGATGCAGGCCCTGAGCCAGGGCTTCGGCGTCACCGTCACCTACTATCCGTCGGGTCCACTGCTCGAATACATGCCCGACCAGGTGGCCGACGCCGACGTGCCCAAGACCGCGCAGGGGCTGCTCGACTGGGCCAAGGCCAACCCCAACAAGCTGATCTATGCGCGTCCGGCCAACTCCGGCCCCGGCCGCACCTTCATCATGGGCCTGCCCTACCTGCTCGGTGACAGCAATCCCAAGGACCCGACGAAGGGCTGGGACAAGACCTGGGCCTACCTCAAGGAACTGGGCAAATATATCGAGTATTATCCTTCGGGCACCGGCGCGGTGATGAAGGAGCTGGGCGAAGGCACCCGTGCCATGACCGTCACCACCACGGGATGGGACATCAACCCGCGCGTGCTCGGCACCGTGCCCGCCGAAGCCAAGGTCGCCAAGCTCGACGGCTTCCACTGGGTCACCGACGCGCACTACATGATCGTCCCCAAGGGCATCAGCGACGACAAGCTCGCCGTGCTGCTCGACCTGATGAAATACATGCTGACGCCGGCGGCCCAGGCCGTGACCTACGACCAAGGCTATTTCTATCCGGGCCCGGCCGTAAAGGACGTGCCGATCACCATGGCGCCGCAGGACAGCCAGGACGCGATCAAGCAGTTCGGCCGTCCCGAATACGAAGACTGGATCGCCAACAACCCGCTCGAAACCCCGCTGATGCCGGCCGACATGGTCACGGCCTTCAAGATCTGGGACGAGCAGGTCGGCGGCGCCCAGATCAAGAAGTAACGAGCTCCCTCGCGCGCGGGCGGGTGGCGCGGCGCAGGTCGCGTCACCCGTGCCGCTTGTGATTTCTTCTCCGTCGCGACAAGGTATCGATCGCCGTGACCACCACCTCGTCGCCGTTCCGGCAGATCCGCCTCGATCGCGTGAGCCGCGCCTTTGGCACGTTCAACGCGCTGCGTGAGGTTTCGCTCAGCATCGAGCGCGGCGAGTTTATCGCGCTGCTCGGCCCCTCCGGCTGCGGCAAGTCCACGGCGCTCAACTGCATCGCCGGCCTGCTTGCCATCACCGGCGGCGGAATCTGGCTCGACGAGCGCCGCATCGACGAGCTGAAGCCCGAGGATCGCGGCTTCGGAATGGTGTTCCAGAACTACGCGCTGTTCCCGCACATGAACGTGCGCGCCAATGTCGGCTTCGGGCTCAAGATGCGCGGCGTGCCGCGCGTCGAGGCCGACCGCCGCATCACCGCCGCGCTCGAGCTCGTGCGGCTCGGCAACCAGGGCGAAAAATTGCCCGGCCAGCTCTCGGGCGGCCAGCAGCAGCGTGTCGCCATCGCCCGCGCCATCGTCATCGAGCCGCCACTGGTGCTGATGGACGAGCCGCTCAGCAACCTCGACGCCAAGCTCCGGCTCGAGATGCGTGCAGAAATCCGCCGCATCCACAACCAGCTCGGCTCGACCACCATCTATGTTACGCACGACCAGGATGAAGCGCTGTCGCTGGCCGACCGTGTCGTCGTGATGCGCGAGGGCCAGATCCGCCAGGTCGGGCGCCCCGAGGAGCTCTACGAGAGCCCCGCCAGCCTCGACGTCGCCGAGTTCATGGGGTTCCGCAACCATGTGCGGGGTACCGTGGCCTCCGTCGAAGGCGGGCGCGTGGCGCTGAAGGTCGGCGACGGGCTGGTCAGCGGCCGCGCCACGCCCGGACTCAAGGCGGGCGACGGCGCGACGCTGGTCGCGCGCCCCGACGACCTGACGCTGGGCAGCTCCGGCCTCACCGCCAGGGTCGAGAGCGTCGAATATCGCGGGCGCGAATTCGTCGGCATCGGCCGCGACATTGACGGCGGTGAACTGGTGTTCCACACCACGCAGCGACCCGAGGTAGGCGCGGCGGTGACGCTGGCGGTTGACCAGGCCCGCGCCCTCGTTTTTGCGGGCGGCGCATGAGTACGGACGCACCGGACATTTCCCTGCGCCGCCGCCTCGCGCTGCGCGGCCTCGACGGCACGACGCTGCTGGTCATGCCGGCGCTGCTGTTCCTTCTCGCGATCTTTGTCTATCCGTTCGTCTACGGTCTGTGGCTGAGTTTCACGCCCAAGGCCGGCGACTGGCTCGCCAACTATGCGGCGTTCTTCGCCGACCCGTTCGAGTACGATACCATCTGGACCACCCTGGCCCTGGCCATCCCGGTGACGATCCTGAGCCTCCTCATCGCGGTGCCGGTCGCGATGCGCGTGCGTCTGATGCGCCGGCAGCGGCTGCTGACCACCATCCTCGTACTGCCGATCACGTTGGGCACCGTGCTGGTGGCGCAGGGCCTGTTGAACTATCTGGGTCCGCAGGGCTGGTTCTCCAAGACCCTGATGCTGCTGCACCTGATCTCGAGCCCGGCGCGGCTCACGCACAACTACTGGGGCGTCTTCGCCTCGCTGCTGATCACCGGCTTCCCGTTCACCTTCCTGCTGACCCTGAGCTACATTACCGGCATCGATCCGGCCCTGGAGCAGGCCGCCGCAACGCACGGCGCCAATGCCTGGCAACGTTTCCGCCACGTTTTCCTGCCGCTGCTCGTGCCGGGCCTCGCGATCTCGTTCCTGCTGTCGTTCGTGCAGAGTTTCGCGGTGTTCCCGTCGGCCGTGCTGCTCGGCGCACCGGCCGGTCCGACGCGGGTCATTTCCATTGCAGCGTACCAGGCGGCGTTCGAGCAGTACGACTACTCGATGGCCTCGGCCATCGCCATGATCATGGCCGCCGTGCAGCTCGTGGTGGTGGTCATCGTGCTCGGCGCAAGAGCGCTGTTCTATCGCGGCTCGACGGCAGGGAGCAAAGGATGATCCGCGATACCACCATCGGCGCCAAGCTGTGGGCCACCGCCATCTGGGTCGTGGTCGGTTTCTTCGTGCTCAATCTCCTCGCAATGATCGCCACGGTCATCCTCGACAGCTTCGCGACGCAATGGCTGCGCACCTGGCTACCCGTTGCCTTCACCACCAAATGGTACGTTTCGGCCTGGAACGAGTTCCAGCTCGGCTCGGTGCTCACCACCACCTTCGAGATCGTCTTCACCGTCGTGGTGCTGGCCGGTCTGCTCGGCGTCACCGCCGCCTACGCCATGGCGCGTCGCGACTTTCCCGGCAAGCGCCTCGTGATGCTGGTGTTCCTGCTGCCGCTGCTGGTGCCGCCGATCACCTACGGCATCCCGATGGCGACGGTGCTGTACCAGACCGGCGTCGGTGGCACATTCTGGGGCGTGGTGCTCGCCAACCTCGTGCCCACGGTGCCGTTCGTCATCCTGGTGATGATTCCCTTCATCGAGCAGATCGATCCCAAGATCGAAGCCGCGGCACGCGTCTTCGGCGCCGGGACGGTGCGGCTGTTCCTGCATGTGCTGCTGCCGATGCTGATCCCCGGCATCCTGGCCTCGCTGCTGCTGGTGCTGGTGCGCACCATCGCCATGTTCGAGCTGAGCTTCCTGGCCGCGGGGCCGACGAGCCAGACGCTCGTCGTGGTGCTCTACTACTCGGTGTTCGCCTCGGGCGTCCGCGCCATCCAGTCAATCGACGCCATGGCCGTGATCTACATGGTCACCACGCTGATCTGGCTGCTGCTGGCGCTGCGCTTCGTCAACCCGACGCAGATCGTGGCCCGGGTGAAGCAGCAGCAGGCGACCTAGGCGACATCCCGAAGCCTCGCTGCGGCTCACACCACCTCGTCGGGCGCCAGCTCGCAGGCATTGTGCTGGTCGGTCTCGACCTGCAACGTCGCGTGGTTGATACCGAAGCGGTGCTCGAGCTCTTCGGCGGTCGCGCGCAGGAACGCGTCGCCGGGATGTCCGGCGCCCATCACCAGATGCGCAGTGAGAGCGATGCCGGTCGTGCTCATCGGCCAGACGTGAAGGTCGTGGATGCTGTCGACGCCGGGACAGCCGCAGAGGTAGTTGCGCACCGCCACCGGATCGATCGTTTCGGGGACCGCATCGACCGACATCGCCAGCGACTGGCGCAGCAGCGACCAGGTGGTCCAGACGATGACGCCGCTCACGATGAGGCTCGCCAGAGGGTCGAGCCAGAGCCAGCCGGTTCCCAGCATCAGCAGGCCGGCAACGACCACGGCGGCGGACACCGCAGCGTCGCTCAGCATATGGAGGAAGGCGCCACGGATGTTGAGGTCGTCCTGCTGGCCGCGCGAGAACAGCCAAGCGGTGACGCCGTTGACGACGATGCCGGCGGCCGCCACCACGATCATGGTAAGGCCGGCCGAAGGCTCGGGGTGCATGAGCCGCAGGATCGCTTCCCAGGCCACGGCGCCGACGGCGACCAGCAGCAGCACGGCATTGAACAGCGCGGCCACGATCGAGCTGCCGCCCAGGCCATAGGTGAAGCGGGCGGACGGACGGCGGGCCGCGAGCAGCAGCGCCACCCAGGCGACCACCAGCCCCAGGACATCGGACAAATTGTGGCCGGCATCGGCGAGCAACGCCACCGAGTTGCCGAGCCAGCCGAAGACCGCCTCGACGAGCACGAAGCCGAGATTGAGCCCAATACCGATGACGAGGGCCGGGCCATGGTTGGCCGGGGCGTGCACATGGGCGTGAGCGTGGCCATGGGCATGGCCGTGCCCATGGCCGTGCGAATGGTCGCGATCCTCATGCGAATGGTCGTGGCTCATGGTTTGGATATCCGCCGCAAGCGGCAGCGGCGCAAGGGCCAAAGCACGTGCTGCGGTGGCGCCAGCGGCAAGGCGTCCACGCCGCCGCCGCATTCAACCTTTCCAAATTCTGTCGGCGCCGTAATGCTTTGGACCAAAGCGTCGCAAACTTGCCGCAATTTGACTCTGCTTCGGCCGCAATCCGGACGGCTTGTTGGTGCTTGATCGATGCGTTGCGACGTTTCGAATCCGGAGCCGGCAAATGGCGGTATCTCCCCCGGAGAGCTTCATCGCGCTGCAACGATTCGGCCTCGGCGCCCGTCCGGGTGACCTCAAGGCCATAGCGTCAGATCCGCGCGGCGCGCTGCTCGCCGAGATCAGTCCGGGTGCGCTGTGGATCACCGACAGCGCGCTGCCCGACACCATCGCTGCGATCACCGATGTCCGCTCGATCCAGATGCAGCGGAAAGCGGAAAAGCAGAATGTGCAGGGCGCTCCCGTGCCTGCTCCCTCTGCCCCCGCAAGTGCGCCGAGCATGGTGATGGGCGACGGCATGTCCTCGATGGACGGCGGCGACACGATGGCCACGCCAGCCCGCGGCAAAGGCCAAGGCAACAAGCCGAAGCTCGCGGTGACGCTGCCCGACGGCCAAAAGCCGGGCAATCCACTGAGCGAGGAGCTCGCGGCGCGGCTCGACCACGCCACAAATGCACAGGTGGGCTTTGCCGAGCGCTGGGCGATGTTCTGGACCAACCACTTCGCCATCGAGGCTGCGACCGGGCAACTGGTGCGCTGGACGGTCGGGCCGTTCGACCGCGAAGCGATCCGCGCTCATGCCTTCGGCTCGTTCCACGACCTGCTGTTTGCGGTGACGCAGCATCCGGCGATGCTGGCCTACCTCAACAACGCCACCTCGATCGGGCCAGACTCGAAGGCCGGGATACGGCAGCACAAGGGCCTCAACGAGAACCATGCGCGCGAGCTGATGGAGCTCCACACCATCGGCGTGCAGGCCGGATACACGCAGGCGGACGTTACCAGTTTCGCCAAGGTGCTGACCGGCTGGACGTTCGGGCAGAACCAGAAGCAGCCGGAGCGCTTCGGTCGCTTCTTCTTCAATGCCAACGCGCACGAGCCCGGGCCGCAGACGGTGCTCGGCCATGTCTACAACCAGCCGGGCGTGCAGCAGGGCGATGCCGTGCTCGCTATGCTCGCGGGGCATCCGGCGACCGCAAAGCACATCGCCACCCAGCTGGTGCACCATTTCGTCGCCGATGCGCCGCCTGATGAGCTTGTGGCGCTTCTGAGCAAGACGTTCATGGATACCGGTGGCGATCTTGCCGCACTGGCCACGGCGCTGGTCTCGGCCGACGCGGCCTGGACCGCGCCGATGCAGAAACTGAGGCTACCCCAGGAATACGTGCTTTCCGCCTGCCGGGCGCTCTCGCTGACGCCGAAGCCGCAGATGCTGATGAAGGACCTCGAAACGCTGGGGCAGCCGCTCTTCGATCCGCCCTCGCCCGAAGGCTATCACGATGATGCCGCGACCTGGCTCGCGCCCGATGCGATGGCCAACCGGCTCGACATCGCGCAGAGCTTTGCGCAGCAGGCGGACTCCAGCGCCGATGCGCGCGAGGTGGCCGACGCCATTCTCGGCGACGCGCAATCTTCGGCGACCCGCGAGGCGATCGCGCGCGCCGAAGGCCCCGTGCAGGGCCTTGCGATCCTGCTGATGTCCCCCGAATTCCAGAGGAGATGACGATGGCCAGTGCCGTCACCGATGCCATGCTCTGCCCATCGCGCCGCGTCTTCCTCGCGGGTGCGGGCGCCTTTGTCGCCTGGGCCAGCCTGCCCAAGGCGAGCTACGCCGCGCAGGGGCGCGATCCGCGCTTCGTGGCGGTGATTTTGCGCGGGGCCATGGATGGCCTCGCGGTGGTGCCGCCGGTGGGCGACCCGGACTTTCCAGCGCTGCGCGGCGACCTCGCGATCGGCACCGGCAGCTATGGCGATACGCTGCCGCTCGACGGCTTCTTTGCGCTCAACGCTTCGATGCCGCTGCTTCATCAGCACTACAAGAACGGCGATGCACTCCTGGTGCATGCGGTGGCGACCGGCTATCGCGACCGTTCGCATTTCGACGGGCAGGACGTGCTCGAGAGCGGCGAGACCGGGCCACGGATGAGCAAGACCGGCTGGCTCAACCGCGCGGCCATGGTGATCCCCGCGGGCGATCGCGTCGCCCCGGTCAGCGGGCTCGCTGCGATGCCGACGGTGCCGCTGATCCTTCGGGGCGATGCGCCAACGCTGACCTGGACGCCGCCCGAGCTCAAGGTCGCGAGCGCCGACACCGCGACGCGGCTGATCGATCTTTATTCCACCGTCGATCCGGAATTCGCCAAGGTGCTGAGCGCCGGGCTGTCGACCGACAAACTGGCAGGGGCCATGGATCCGCAGAAGGGCGGCGGCCTCGCCGCATCGTTCCGTTCGCTCGCCGCAGGGGCCGGCAAGCTTCTGGTCGACGAGGGCGGGCCGCGGCTTGCGGCACTGAGCTACGACGGCTGGGATACGCATACCAATGAAGGCGCGGGCGAAGGTCGACTCGCGGGCCTGCTTGCTGCGCTCGACGGGGCGCTCGATTCGCTCGCCACCACCATGGCGCCGGTGTGGAAGGACACCGTAGTCGTGGTGATGACCGAGTTCGGGCGCACCGCGGCGATCAACGGCAATGAAGGAACCGATCACGGCACAGCAACCACCGCGTTCCTGCTCGGTGGGGCCGTGAAGGGTGGACGCGTCCTCGCAGACTGGCCCGGCCTCAAGCCCAACCAGCTCTACGAGGATCGCGACCTGTTCCCCTCGCTCGACCTGCGCGGCGTGCTGAAGGGGGCACTGCGCGATCACCTCGGGATCAGCGAGGCGGACCTCACGGGCAAGGTGTTCCCCGATTCGATCGGGGTGAAGCCGGTCGACGGGCTGATCGCCTGAGGCTTGCCGCTCCGCTCAAGCGTTCCTACATCGGACGCCAGCGAGCGGGGGAGCCATGCTCAAACTCTATCTCGCGGCGGCGCCGCTGCGCCTCCGCCACTATGCCGAGGCCGGCGGCCGCACGATGCTGCGGCAGTGGCAGGGGATGCTGATCTTCGGCCTGCTCGTGGTCGGACAGGCGACGACGATCCTGATGCTACCGGCGGCGGTGTTGACGGGGCTGGCGGAGGCTCCCACTGGGGCCGGAATTGTGGTGCTGCTGATTGCCGCGATGCTCTATGTGCTGCCGCAGCGGACCGCTATCCGGGGTGGTGAAATGAGCGGTTATGCGGAGACGCTGCCGATCTCGCTCCCGCTACGGCTGATGCTCGAAGCCACCGTGCTGCTGCTTGTCGATGCGTTGTTCCTGCTGGAGCTGATGCTCGCCGTGGCGATCGGCGGAGTTGCGGCCCTGCCGGGCTTGGTGGGCCTGCTGCTGCTGGTGCTGGCGGCGCAACTTGCAATGCTGCACGCGCCGCTGCCCAATCCGCGGCGTACGGTTCGCATGCTGCCTCTGCCGGCGCTGCTCAGGACCAACGTGCAGGCGCTGGCGGAGCGGCCGGTGACCAATGGTGGCCGCTATCTGGTGGTGCTGGGCGTCGCAGCGGCGGGCGCCGGGATTGCGACGGCATTCCACTTCGACGGCCGCGCACTGCCGGTCGCGATCGGCGCACTGGCTCTGAGCGGCTTCGTCCTCGCCGATTTCTACCGGCTGCTGCGCGAGACACACGCGCCGATCCGCGCGTTCCTTGCGACGTTGCCGGTCTCGCCGCGCACGCTCGTGCTGCGCGATCTGCTGACCGTGCTCTGCCTGGGCGTGGTGCCCTATCTCATGCTCGCCGTCTGGTTCGGCGCCTTCGATCCGGGCAGCCTCGCCGCCTTCGTCCTGCTCGCCTTTGCCTATGCCGGATTACTGGCGGCGCTGCGCCTGCCGATGCTGCGAGGCGGACACCTGGGTGCGATGCTCGCCGCCCTCATTGCTGCCGGCTGGGCCGGTAGCGCCATAGCCATGGTGCTCAAATGACGCTGCTCATCGTCCGCGACCTCGCCGCCGCCTATGACGGCCGCACCGTGTTTTCGGACATCGATCTCGACCTCGATCCGGGTGCGTATGCCCTGACCGGGGGCAACGGTACCGGCAAGTCAACGTTGCTGCGCTTGCTGGGCGGCGCCCAACGCCCGGCCGCCGGCACCGTCAGCATCGACGGGCACGATCTCGTACGCGACCCGATCGAGGCGCGGCTGCGGCTCGGCTATGTGCCGGACGAAAGCCCGGCCTATCCCTTCATGACCGGGGCGGAACTGCTGCACCTGGTCCAGACCGCGAAGCGGGCCGGTGACGACCCGGTCGTCGAAAGACTTATCGCGGACTTCAGCCTCGCGCCGCAACTGGGCGCCCGATTCGATGCCATCTCGCTCGGCACGCAGAAGAAGCTGCTGCTCGCGGCAGGGTGGATCGGACACCCCCGCGTCATCCTGCTCGATGAGCCCAGCAATGCGCTCGATGCCGCGGCGCGGGCCGCGCTGGTCGCGCGTATCCGCGCCGATGCGGCCGGCGCCGTGATCCTGCTTGCCTCGCACGATGCAGAATTCGTTGCCGACACCGGCGCGACGATCTTGCCGCTGGAGATTCCGGCCGCCGCGGCCTAGTCGTCGTTCGGGCGGCTGCTGCGGAGCTTCTTGATGCCGCCACGCTTCACCTTGGCTTCGACGCGGCGCTGCTTGCTGGCGAGGGTCGGGCGGGTAGCGCGGCGCGGTTTGGGCGGGATCGCGGCTTCACGCAGGAGCTCGAGCAGGCGCGCGATGGCGTCGTCGCGGTTGAGCGCCTGGGTGCGGAAGCGATCGGCGGTGATGACGATTTCGCCCTCCGTGGTGAGCCGCGTGCCGGCGAGCACCTTGGCGCGACTCTTCACCGGCGCAGGCAGCGACGGCGAGGCCATCAGGTTGAAGCGGAGCTGCGCCGCGGTCGAGACCTTGTTGACATTCTGCCCACCCGGGCCGGAGGCGCGGATGAAGCTGATGGTCAACTCGCCCGGATCGAGCGACAGCGTGGGTGTAATCGATAACGGCGACATGGTGCCGCTTTAGCAGATTACAGGCCTTCTGGCGCGAGGCTCAGAGCCATGGCCTGTAGTCGCGCCCGATGCGGATGAGCCCCAAGTCGCGCTCGAGCCGAGCGGCGGACATGCTCTCGAGGTAGCGCCGGTCGCCGGCGCTCAGCACGGCGCGGCGCCGACGGGCTCGCCAGCGCAGCGAAACAACCCGCAGCAGGCGCCGCAGCGGCGCCCATTTCGCCCGGCGATAGAGCATGGGGACAGGTCTCGGTTAAATCAGGTCGGGCCGCGCGAGGTGTTTTTGTCGTCGGGAGATGGGAACACCCCGCGCGGCTTTCCTCCGGGATGGATGCAGTCCTCCCGCAGGAATTCAGTTTTTCCGAAAGCAGGCTCAGCGTTCGGTCGTCGGGTCGATCACCGTGCCGACGAGCGTGATGGTGTTGGCAGGAAAGCCGCTCAGTCGCGCGTGCTCCTTCACCGCCTCGACGCTTTCGCCCAGATAGATGCAGAAGCTCTTGTTCTCGGCGATGTAGGAGTGCTCCCACTGCACTTTGGGCGCGAGCTTGCCGAGTGCGGCATTCGAGACTTTTGCGATGTTGCAGAAGCCGGCCATATCGTTGCGGCCGACGCCCGGGATCTCGCGTTCGATAACGTAGCGATTCATCATGGTGGTGGTCCTTGTGGTGTTGCCGCTCACATGCCGTCGCCCATGACGGCGGCGCAGGAGACGTTGGGGTTCATGTCGGCGAACGGGCCCATCGGGTTGTCCCGCCAGGCCCACACATGCAGCGAGTAGAACGGCGGCAGGCCATAGCGGTTGGGCGCGTTCGTGAAGGTGAAGAGCTGACCGCCGAGCGCGGCCGGCCCCTTGGGCGTGATGTACTCGACGGCCACGAGTGTCAGCTTGCCGTCGGCCCCGGGCTCGTAAAGGATCGCCTCGGGATGGGCCACGTCGACAGCCGGATCGTCGATCAGCTTCTGGTTGACGTAGTGCACGCCCATGGCCCCGCCATCAGGACCGGAAACGCATGGGATCGGCGCATAACCTTCCGATTTCGCAATTGCCACATCGGCAAAGCGTGCATCGGCGGCACGCACCTTGTCGGCGAGCGGATTGCTCTCGGCTGCAACAGCGGCGCTGCCGACGGAAATCGCTAGCATAGCAAGTGTTGCGAGACCGGCTTTGCGTGTCATATGACGTCTGTTGAAATGTTCTGCCTGCCGCACAACACCAACTGTGGCCGGCTTAATCCCGGCCTCGATGAACTTTTGCATGGGTATCTCGTATTGACGGGTTGAAGGTCACGCGGCATCACAACCGCGCGGTGGGGGCACCATGATCGGGACCACCAGACATGACCATGATCGAAACACCGGGCGAGCTGATCGAAACGCCGTCCTCGAGCGTAGCGGCCGATCATCGTGACGCATTGTTGTCGGATCTGCTCTCGCACATCCGCCTGAGTGGAGCGCTGTTCCTGCGCGGACACTACTCGGCGCCGTGGTCGCTGCACTCGCCGGGCCACTGTGAGCTCATCGACCTGCTGTCACCCGAGGCCGAGCGGCTGCTCGTCTTTCATACCGTGCGCAAGGGACGCGTCATCGTCACGGCGCTCGGCGAGAGCATAACGCTCGAGGCGGGCGAGATGGCAGTGCTGCCGCATGCCGACAGCCACGTCATGGCGTTCGGCGACAAGATCGTGGCCAAACCGATCGGCGAGCTCCTGCCAAAAGCGCCGTGGAACGATATTCCGATCCTGCATTTCGGCGGTGGCGGTGAGGAGACGGAGCTCGTCTGCGGCTATTTCCGCTGCGACGAGCTGCTGTTCAACGCGGTGCTGCGCCGGCTCCCGCCGGTGTTTGCGGTGCGGCCGGTGGGACATGCGGCCGCGCTGTTCGATGCGGCGGTCAACTATGCCCTCGAAGACGGCTCGCGCTGGGGCGGCGTCACCGCGATGGACCACGTTACCGAGCTGTTGCTCCGCGAGGCACTCCGCTACCACGCCGAGCAGACACCGGCGACCGGGGGCTGGCTCGCCGCTGCCAGCGATCCGGTCGTCAGCCGGGCGCTCAAGCTCATCCACGACGACCCCGTCCATGACTGGACGGCCGAGGAGCTGGCGCGCCGCGCCAACACCTCGCGCTCGGTGCTCGGCGCGCGCTTCAAGGCGCTGCTCGGACAATCGCCGATCCGCTATCTCGTCGAGTGGCGGATGCAGCTTGCCGCCGACCTCCTGCGCCGCGGCGACCTCAAGCTCGCCGCCGTTGCCGAACAGGCGGGCTATGGCTCCGAGGCGGCCTTCAGCCGTGCGTTCCGGCGCCACGTGGGGCAGTGGCCGGCGGAATGGCGCGAAAAGGTGTCGCGCGCCGCCTAGTCAAAAAGAAAGGGCCCGCCGGAGCGGGCCCTGTCCCCTATTTCACCTGGCCGATGTTGCCGGGGCTTTCGCCCGGCGATAGCAGCGTGCGCCAGATGACGCCGCCGAGCGCTCCGCCGATGAGTGGGCCGACGATGAACAGCCAGATCTGACCCCACGCGCCGGTGGTCGCAAAGATCGCCGAGGCGATCGAGCGGGCCGGATTGACCGAGAGGTTGTCGACCGGAATGCCGATGATGTGGATCGCCGTGAGGCAGAGGCCGATCGCCATCGGCGCGAAGCCGGCCGGCGCTGCGTCGCTGGTGGCGCCGAGAATGACGATCAGGAACATGCCGGTGAGCACGATCTCTGTGATCAGCGCCGCCAGCAGCGAGTAGTGGCCGGGCGACAGGTCGCCGTAGCCGTTGGCGGCAAAGCCGCCGGCGGTGAAGCCGGCGACGCTCGAGGCGACGACATAGACGATGACGGCAGCGATGGCGCCGCCAACGATCTGGGCGATCCAGTATGGGATCAGGTCTTTCCAGTCGAAGCGGCCGGCGATGGCGAGGCCGAACGACACAGCGGGATTGAAGTGGCCGCCCGAAATGCCGCCGACCGCATAGGCCATGGTCAGTACCGCAAGGCCGGCGGCGAAGGCGACGCCGATCCAGCCGACGCCGACGTCGGGAATGCCGGCCGCCATCATCGCAGTGCCGAGCACCGCGAGGCAGAGCCAGAAGGTGCCGAAGAACTCGGCGAAAAGCTTACGCGCCATTGTACAGGAGCCCCCTTGGTTGTTTCCCACGAGGCTTAGGCCTAGCGCCGCGCCTTCCCACGGGGAATCGCGCGCGTGGCGTTTCGCACCGGATTTGGCGGTCGCGCGTTCAGTCCAGCCCGACGTCTGCGAGGAGGCCCTTGGCGCGGGCCTGATAGTAGTAGCCGCGGGCATAGTTCCGGACCGCGCCGTCGGAGTTGCCTTCGCTGACGAGATAGGCGCCGCTCAGATATTTCACGCCGTAGCGCAGGTTCGTGTCGGCATCGAGCAGGCCGGCGGGGGTGCCACGGTAGCCCATCGACCGGGCGGTGTCGTAGCGGATCTGCATGAGGCCGTAATACGGACCATTGCGGGCGCGCGGGTTGTAGCCGCTCTCGCGCACGATGATGCGCCGGATCAGCGATTCCGGCACGCGGTAGGTCGCGGCATATTTCGCGATCAGTCCATCCATCGCGGACGGGGCGGCGAGCGGACCGCCACCGACCTCCGCTACCGCGGTGGCTGCCGGCGCCGGACCATAGCCATGCGCGCGGGCCGGAATGAGCCCGCTGAGCGAGGCCGTGCTGGCACAGCCGCCGAGCAGCAGCGCCACCGTTCCAGCCGTCATAATCGCCCACGCGACCCGCAAATCAACAACCCCGCACACCGCCACCGCTGCTCCATCCGTAACATTTGTGGCCGTTCCGTGAAAACCGGGCGGGATTGTCGCAGCCCCGGCTTCTCAACGTCCTGGGCAAGTGCTTGAATATTCTAGGGGGCTTTCCTTCGCTCGGCAAAAATCAGATGGCGAAATCTGGGTCTGGACGCGGCAGCCTCGGGCACAGGCTGCGCTATCAGTTCGATAAATCGATGGCTGCAGGGCCCGTCGCCCTGATCGGCTGGCTGGCGCTGATCGTGGTCATCGTCATCGTCGTCGCCGCGGGCGTAATCGCCATTCTCGGCATCGGACCGGATGGCGGCAGCCCGATGGGCTTCGGCGAGGCGGCATGGGAAGCGCTTATGCGCACGATCGATGCCGGCAATGTCGGCAACGACAATGGCTGGCCGCTGCGCGCCGTGATGATCGTGGTGACGATCGGCGGCATCTTCGTCTTCTCCGCATTGATCGGCGTGCTCTCGAGCGGCATCGAGGGCAAGCTCGACGAGCTTAGGAAGGGCCGCTCGGAGGTCATCGAGCGCGACCACACGATCATCTACAACTGGTCGCCCTCGATCTTCGACATCATCTCCGAACTCACCATCGCCAATGCGAGCCGCAAGCGGCCGCGCATCGTCATCCTCGCCGACAAGGACAAGGTCGAGATGGAGGACGAGATCGCCCAGAAGGTGCCGAAGCTCCGGAATACGCGCGTCATCTGCCGCTCAGGCGACCCCACTGACCTCAGCGATCTCGGCATCGCCGCGCCGCACAGTGCGCGCTCGATCATCGTGCTCGCGCCGGAGGGCGACGATCCCGACAGCCGCGTGATCAAGACCGTACTGGCGCTAGTCAACGATCCGAACCGGCGCAAGCAGAAGTACCAGATCGCGGCGGAGATCCGCGACAGCAAGAACGCCGACCTTGCCCGCATCGTCGGCGGCGACGAGGTGCAACTGGTGCTGGCCGACGAGCTCATCGCCCGCATTGTCGTCCACTCGTCGCGGCAATCGGGTCTGAGCGCGGTCTATTCCGAGCTGCTCGATTTCGATGGCTGCGAGATTTACACCGCCGAGCAGAAACCGATCGAGGGGTCGAGCTTCGGCGATGCGCTGATGGCCTATGACGAGTGCACGCTGATCGGGCTCACCGACCCGACGGGCAAGGTGTTCCTCAACCCGCCGATGGAGACCCAGATCCGCGCCGGGATGAAGGCGATCCTCATCGCCGAGGACGACACGACGATCAAGGTCACGGCCAATCCGCTCAACGTGGACCACACGGCGATCACGCTCTATCGCCGGCACGAGCGAACGCCCGAGCGCACGCTGATGCTGGGCTGGAACCGACGGGGGCCGATGATCGCCTTCGAGTTGTCGCGCTATGTGGCACCTGGCTCGGTGCTGACCATCGCCGCCGATACGCCGACGCTGCAGGACGAGATCGGTGCGCTGATGGTCTCGGGCAACAATCTCCAGGTCGAATACGGCATCATCGACACCGCGAGCAGGTCGGCGCTCGAAGGACTGAACCTGCCATCCTATAACCACGTTCTGGTATTGGGTTATTCCGACATTCTGGACGCGCAGGCGACCGACACGCGAACGCTGGTGACGCTGCTGCATCTGCGCAAGATCGCCGAGACGACTGGCAGCCACATCAATGTGGTGAGCGAGATGATCGACGTGCGCAACCGTCAGCTGGCCGAAGTGACGCGCGCCGACGACTTCGTGGTCAGCAACAAGCTCGTGAGCCTGATGCTGGCGCAGGCCAGCGAGAACGAGAACATCGGCGCGATTTTTGCCGATCTTCTCGATGAGCAGGGCAGCGAAATCTACATGCGGCCGGCCGACACTTATCTCGAGCTCAACCACGAGATGAGCTTTTACACCGTCACCGAAGCCTGCCGCCGCCGCGGCGAAGTCGCCATCGGCTACGTGAAGAAAGTGGCCGCCAGGTCCGACGATCCACGCAACATGGGCGGCGTGGTGGTGAACCCGAAGAAGTCGAAACTGTTGAGTTTCGAGGCGGGAGACCGGATCATCGTGCTGGCAAGGGACTAGCAGAGCGCGGATGGAGAAGAACTTCTTCTTCTACAGCCTCGCAAGCAAACGCAACGGCCGCACCGCTGCTTCTGCGTGCGTGTGTCGAGTCTTATCCCATTCATCCGCCATTCATCCTCCTTCGGCAAGAAGCCGCCCGAAAAAGGGGATGACACCGATGAAAATGACACTCGTATTCCTGCGCCGCAGGACCAAGCGGCAGCCGCCGACGACCCATGCGCCGCTGAACGACTGGGCCATGCGTGACTGGGCCGACCTGCCCACCCATCATCCGAAGCGCGATTAGACCGGGCCTCTACTCGCACAGGCGCGCCGTGCACAGCTTGCCGTGGCAACCCAGATCGAGGTGCATGTTGTTCTGGTGGAAGCTGTCGGCGTCGGGCCCCAGCACCGTCATGAAGTGCGTGCAGGCGCTGTCGCGCGCGAAATGCAGGATGTCGCGGCCCTGCTCCGGCGTGCCGTTGAACCCGGGGTCGATGCTGATGGTGCGGCCGTCTTCGAGCCCGAAACCCATGACGTCGAGCGCATCGGCGAAGGCGTGGAAGCTGAGGTTGCCGACCTTGGCATGATCGACGTTGCGGCAGTCGTAGCTGGTCGACACGTCGATCGTCTTGATCTGGGTCTTGTCGTGGGCCTTGAGGTAGTTGTCGACCTCGCTGATCCAGTCGGGCAGCGCCGTCGCCATGCCGCAATCGGTGGTGACGGCCGCGCTGAGCGGGATCGAGCGGCCGTTGGCGGTGATGGCGGTGAGCGCCAGCGGCGACTGGATACCGCACTGGCCCTCGTGGATCGGCGGCATCTGCCTGCCGGTCACCTGGCCGTCCATCAGTGCCGGACACGCCACTTGGTAGTCGCGTGGCGGCTTGGGCTCTTCCGACGACGATGAAGCCGACGCTTCACTCGAACTCCCCGCCGAACTCGCGGGCGCGCTGCTCGACGAGACCTCGGAAGCAGACGCCGAAGACGAGACATCGATCTGGCTCGGCCGCTCGAGCGGCAGCGGCACCGATGATGAAGCGGCATCGGCCGCAGGCCGCGCGCGCGGCAACGGCACCTGGGCTGCGGCGAGCGCCAGCGCGGGAACGACGACGAAGGCGGCAAACAACAGCGGGCGGATCAGCATGGACCCGACAAACGCGAAGCCCGGGGTCGGAGTTGCCTCCGGTCCCGGGCCGCACGGGACGCAAAGAAGGAGCGTTGCCTCAGACCTCGAGTAAGTGGTGCACCTTGGCCGGCCGCATGGCAACGAACGAGGCTGCCACGAGGCCGAGCAACACGCCCTGATAGAGGTAGGTCGTGGTGACGAGGCCGAGCACCGGCGCAACCAGCCCCGCGGCAATCGCCGGCAAGGCGAAGGCGAGATAGCTCGCAACGAAGAACGCCGCGAGCAGCCCGGCCCGCTCGCTCGGTCCGGCCAGCGGCAACAGCCTGCGCAGCATACCGGCAAAGGCGCTGCCGAAGCCGCCGCCGACAATGACGGTGCCGAGGATCATCACCGGCGCCGAGCTCACGGCGATGCCGACGAGGGTGAGCACGATGCCGAGCGCGAGACCGCCCATGCCGGTCGAGATCAGCCGCTCAGCCGGCAGGTGCCGAAGCGCGAACACCACGACGGCCGCTGCCAGCATCATGGCGGACACCACCGCGCCCCCGATAAAGGGCGAGTCGATGTGGGTCGCAACCCCGACCAGGGTGGGCATCAGCGAGAAGTAGAAGCCGCCGAGCGCCCAGCCCGCCGTGTTGAGCGGCAGCAGCCGCAGCATTGCCGGCCGAGCCGCCGTCGGCACGGCGGCATGCGGAACAAGGACATGAAGCGCACCAGGGTGCCGCGCCGTGGTCTCGGGCACAACGACGAGCACCGCGGCCTCGAGCAGCGTCACCGCGAGCAGCACGACATAGACGAGCTGGGTCGGCAGCGGCGCGAAGGCCACCAGCGCCCCGGCGAGGAGGGAGCCGACCATCAGGCCGAGGAATGCGGTCACCGAGTTATAGAGTGGGCCGTTCTTGGCGTCGGTATCGAGGATGGCGGCGCCCAGCGTCGTCATGGCGATGCCGTTGCCGATGCCCTGCACCACTCGGGCAAGGATCAGCTGCCCGGCCGAGGCCGCCGTAATGAAGATTAGCAGCGACAGCGCATTGATGAGCAGGGACACCAGGATCATCGGCTTGCGGCCGACGAAATCCGACAGCCGCGCGATGGTGAGGAACGAGGCCAGCATCGCGAAGGCGTAGGACGCGAACACCAGCGTGATGGTGAGCGGGGAGAGCGCCATTGCCTGTTGGTAGACGTGATAGAGCGGCGTTGGGGCGCTCGTGGCGGCGGAGAAACTGACCGCGGTGAGGAACGCAAAGGCCGTGGCGGCGCGGGGGGAAAGCGAGGCGCTAGGCCTTGCAAACTGGGCTGGAATGGACAATCTGTCCTCCTAAAGCTAAAACTTAGCGTTACGACACATAGGCCGGTCTAGCGCTTAATGCAAACTCTTAGCATTAAGCTTTGCTCATGCCCGGTATGCACAAACAAGGAGTTGCCGATGGCACGCGAAATGGTGCGCGGCGGCGGCCGCAGCGCCCGCATCCAGAAAGCGGTGCACGAGGTCACGCGGAAGCTGCTGGACAGGCTGGAGCGCAGCGCCATCACGGTGCCGATGATCGCCGAGCAGGCGGGAGTGACGCCCTCGACCATCTACCGGCGCTGGGGCGATATCGGCCAGCTCTTCGCCGACGTGGCGGTGGAGCGCCTGCGGCCCGTCGCCGAGCCCGAGGATACCGGCAGCACGCGGGGCGACCTCGAGGCATATCTGTTGCCCTACGCCGAGGAAATGTCGTCACCCGTCGGCCAGCAGTTGATCCGCGACGTGCTCACCGACGCGCAGACTGGCGTGGCCGCCGGCAAGTGCTGCCAGTACACCTATGACGCGTTCGATGTGATCGCAGCCCGGGCGCGGGCGCGCGGCGAGCAGCCGCTTCCGTCCGAAGAACTGGTCGACCGCCTGGTGGCGCCGATCAACTACCACATCCTGTTCGCCGATCGGGACGTCGGCCCGGCCTATTGCCGGCAGTTGCTGGACCGGCTGCCGCCGGTCGCGCGGGCGAAAGCCGTGGCGGCCTGAGGCCGTCCACGCGCCGCGCCGTCAATGCGCCTCGTCCCAGTTGTGGGCGGCATGCGCGTCGACCTTGAGCGGCACGGTGAGGTGGACGGCGGGCATGGCGGAATTTTCCATGACGTGCCGGATCACCGGCATGGCCTGGTCCTCGGTGCCCTTGTCGACCTCGAAGATCAGCTCGTCGTGCACCTGCAGCAGCATGTCGGCCGCGATGCCGGCGCGTTGGAGCGCGGGCTCCATGCGGATCATGGCACGGCGGATGATGTCGGCGGCGGTGCCCTGGATCGGGGCATTGATGGACGCGCGTTCCACAAAGCTGCGCTCGGCCGGGTGGCTCGAATTAGCGTTGGGGAAGGCGATCTTGCGGCCGAACAGCGTGGTCACGAAGCCATCGGCCTTCACCCGGCGGCGCTGCTCGGCCATGTAATCCTGGATGCCGGGGAAGCGCGCAAAATACGTCTTGATGTACTCGCCCGCCTCGCTTCGCTCGATGCCGAGCTGGTTGGCGAGGCCGAAGGCCGAGATGCCGTAGATGATGCCGAAGTTGATGGCCTTGGCGCGGCGGCGGACCTCGGCGGGCATGCCCTCGACCGGCACGCCGAACATTTCGCTCGCCGTCATGGCGTGGATGTCGAGGCCTTCCTCGAAGGCATCCTTCAGGGCCTGGATGTCGGCGATGTGGGCGAGGACGCGCAGCTCGATCTGGCTGTAGTCGGCCGAAATCAGAATCTTTCCCGGAGCCGCGACGAACGCCGTTCTGATCTTGCGGCCGTCCTCGGTGCGGACCGGGATGTTCTGCAGGTTCGGATCGTTCGAGCTCAGGCGCCCAGTCAGCACCGAGGCCTGGCTGTAGCTCGTGTGCACGCGGCCGGTCCGTGGGTTCATGTATTCGGGCAGCGCGTCGGTGTAGGTGCCCATGAGCTTGGTGAGCTGGCGCCAGTCGACGATCTTGCGGGCGAGCGGGTAGCCCTGCGCCGCAAGGTCCTCGAGCACGTCGGCGCCGGTCGACCACTGGCCGGTCTTGGTCTTGGTGCCGCCCGGCAGGCCCATCTTGCCGAACAGGATATCGCCGAGCTGCTTGGGCGAGCCGAGGTTGAAGGTTTCCCCCGCGAGCTCGTAGGCCTCGGCCTCGAAGGCGGCGGCGCGCTGCCGGAAATCGCCGCTCAGCCGGCTCAGGATCTGGCGGTCGACGGTGATGCCGCGTGCCTCCATGCGGGCGAGCACCGGGGTCAGCGGGCGCTCCTCGGTCTCGTAGAGCGCGGTCATGTTCTCGCCCGGCAGCCGCGCCTTGAGCAGCGTCCAGAGCCGCATGGTGAGGTCGGCGTCCTCGGCGGCGTAGCGCGTCGCCTCGGGGATGCCGACTTCAGCGAAGGTCTTCTGGTTCTTGCCCGAGCCGATCAGGTCCTTGATCGGGATGCCGGCATGGCCGAGCCAGTGCGCACTCAGTTCGCTCAGCGTGTTGAAGCGGGCGCCGTCGAGCACGTAGCTCAGCAGCAGCGTATCGTCGATCGCCTCGACCTCGATGCCGTAGCGGAAGAAGACGCCGAGATCGTATTTGATGTTGTGGCCGATCTTGAGGATGGAACGGTCTTCCAGCAGCGGCTTCACGAGCTCGAGCGCGCGGCGCATGTCGAGCTGGCCCTCGACCGGCGAGCCGAACATGCCGTCGCCTGCCTTGTGGCCGAGCGGCAGGTAGCCACCGGTGCCGGGATTGGTCGACAAAGCGATGCCGACGAGGTCGGCCTGCTGGTTGTCGAGCCCGGTGGTCTCGAGGTCGATGGCGACGCGGCCAACGGCGTAGATCTCGCGGATCCAGTCGTTAAGGGCGGCCTCATCGCCTATGGCCTTGTAGGCGGCCGTGTCGACCGGTAGCGCCTTGATGTGCTCGGCGACGTCGGCGGCGTGCAGCACTGCGGCATTGGTGCTCTTGCCCTCGGCGGCGAGACGCTCCTTGCGCGCGATGGCCTTCTGCGCATTGTCGAAGCCGATCGGCTCCGGGAGTTTGGCGGCGAGCTCCGGATCGGGCTCCCAGTCCTCGGGGTTGACCTCGAGGATGCCGCCCAGCCGCTTCGCGATGGCGAAGAATTCCATCGCCCGCAGGAACGGGAAGAGCTTGCCCGGCTCGACCGGCACGCGCTCGAGCTGCTCGAGCTTCAGCTCCACCGGCACCTCGCGCGACAGCGTCACGAGGCGCTTGCTGATGCGCGCGAGCTCGGCATTGTCCTCGAGCGCCTGCCGGCGCTTGGGCTGCTTGATCTGCGCGGTGCTGGCGAGCAGCGTCTCGATGTCTCCGTAGGTGTTGATCAACTCGGCGGCCGTCTTGACGCCGATACCCGGTACGCCCGGCACGTTGTCGACAGCGTCGCCGCAGAGCGCCTGCACGTCGATCACCTTGTCGGGCGTCACCCCGAACTTTTCCTGCACCTCGTCGGGCCCGATCCAGCGCAGCGCCGGCTGCCCGGCGCGCGGGATGGTGTCGAGCAGGCGGATCGAGCCGGAGGGCTCGACGAGCTGCATCAGGTCCTTGTCGGACGAAACGATGGTGACCTTGCCGCCGGCGTCGCGCGCCATGCAGGCATAGGTCGCGATGATGTCGTCGGCCTCCCAGCCTTCCATCTCGATCGAGGGGATGCCGTAGGCGCGGGTGGCGGTGCGCGTCAGCGGAAACTGCGGCACCAGTTCCTCGGGCGGCGGTGGCCGGTGCGTCTTGTATTCGGGATAGATGTCGTCGCGGAACGTCTTGGCCGAATGGTCGAAAACCACCGCCATGTGGGTCGGTGCGTCGTCGCCCTTGAGGTCCTCCTGCAGCTTCCACAGCATGTTGCAAAAGCCCGCAACGCACCCGACGGGCAGGCCGTCGGTCTTGCGGGTCAGTTGCGGCAGGGCATGGAAGGCGCGGAAGACATAGCCCGAGCCATCGACGAGAAGCAGATGCATGGTGATTCCGATATGGGGCGCCGGGCACCTTAGTGCATCATTTGTTCCCGGTTAAGGG
>JBQCIY010000174.1:0-19377 GCA_051953275.1 Devosia sp.
CATCCGTGCCGCGTGGGAAGCGGGGATCAATTTCTACGATACGGCCAACGTTTATTCGGCGGGCACAAGCGAGGAAATCACCGGCACGGTGCTGTGGGAGCTCGCCAAGCGCGACGAGGTGGTGCTGGCGACCAAGGTCAACGGCGAGATGCGCAAGGGTCCGAACGGCCGCGGTCAGTCGCGCAAGGCGATCATCAGCGAGCTCGACAATTCGCTGCGCCGGCTGAAGACGGATTACGTCGATCTCTACCAGATCCACCGCTTCGACTACGCGACCCCGATCGAGGAGACGCTCGAGGTCCTGCATGATGTCGTGAAGGCCGGCAAGGTCCGCTACATCGGCGCTTCCTCGATGTGGGCCTGGCAATTCATGCGGATGCTGGCCATGCAGGAGGCCAACGGCTGGACGAAGTTCGTGTCGATGCAGAACCAGGTGAACCTCATCTACCGTGAGGAAGAGCGCGAGATGCTGCCGCTCTGCATCGACCAGGGCATCGGGGTCATCCCGTGGTCGCCGCTGGCGCGTGGCCGCCTGGCCCGGCCGTGGGGCGAGGTCACCAAGCGCTTCCAGTCCGATCCGTTCCAGAACCAGATGTACGACGCGCACGCTGCTGAGGACGAAAAGATCAATGGCGCGGTAGCTTCGGTCGCCAAGGCGCACGGCAAGACCATGGCGCAGGTGGCGCTTGCCTGGGTGATGCAGAAGCAGCCGGTCACCGCACCGATCGTCGGCGTCACCAGGCTCGAGCAGCTGACCGATGCCCTCGGCGCGCTCGAGGTGAAGCTCGGCGCCGACGATGTCGCCGCCCTCGAGGCGCCCTACACGCCGCGCCGGCCGGCCGGCTTCCAGTAGGCGGTCGCGGCGCAGCGGTTTGTCGCGGCGCGAGGGTTTGCGGGTCCCGCGGTAAATGGCATAAGCGCCGGGCGTCGCAACAGGGGCCCGGGCTTGGAACAACAGCGTATCGGCATCGAAGGCACGGGCCTCCGCGCGGTGCAGGTGATGGTGCTGCTGCTGCTCGCCGTCAAGGTCGTGCAGCTCTCGACCACCGGCGTGTTCCAGGACGAAGCCTATTACTGGATGTGGTCGCAGCATCCGTCGCTGTCCTATTTCGATCATCCGCCGCTCAATGCCTGGTTGCTGTGGCTGAGCTCGCACATCTTCGGCTGGAACCGCTTCGCCTTGCGGTTGCCGGTGGCGCTGTCGGTGATTGCCGACATCATCGCGCTGTGGATGATCGCGCGCCGGCTGGATGGCGAAGCGTGGCAGGGGCAGTTCTGGCTCTCGGTGCTGCTGCTGCTGGCGACGCCGGTCTACTGGCTGGTGGCGAGCCTGGCGCTGCCCGACTATCTGCTGCTGGCCACGTGCCTGCTGTCGGTCGCGTGGTTCACCCGCTTCTTCATGGATCGCGCGGACGGCAAGCCGGGCCGCAGCAGCGACCTCTATCTCGCGGCCATCGCCCTCGGCCTTGGCGGGTTGTCGAAATACAACGCGGCGATCCTCGCGATCGGGGTCGGGTTCTACATCATCGCGGTCCACCGGTCGCTGCTGCGCGAGCCGCGCCTCTACCTTGCAGCGGCGATCACGCTGTTGATGCAGGCCCCGGTGATCTACTGGAACCTGACCGAGGGCCTCGCCTCATGGGAGTTCATCCTGCGCGGCCGGCACAATGGGCTGCGCGCCTCCTACGATGGGATCTTCGGCTTCGCCTTCGGCGTGTTCATCCTGCTCTCGCCGTTCCTGTTCTGGCCGATCGTCAAGTTCCTGGCGGGCCGCCAGGCCGCTCCCGGCACGTGGTTCGCCCGCTTCACGTTCGTGTTGTCGAGCCTCGTCATCATCGCGGTGAGCTTCGTGACCCTGGTCCTGCCGCACTGGAACCTCGTTGCCTATCTGGTCCTGCTGCCGTTCCTGCCGCGGCTGATGCGGCCTTATTGGCTCATCATCGGGCAAACGATCTGGGGGCTGTTCTACATCGCGGCCACCGTCGTCAATTACGGCTTCACGCCGATCAGCGACTTCAAGCAGTGGCGCGACGAGAGCACTGGCTGGGCCTACGGCTGGGGCCCGATCGCCGCCGCGGTGGAGCAGGCGAAGGCCGAGCACAAGGTCGGCTTTGTCGCAGCGCCCGACTATACCACGGCATCGCTGCTCGGCTTTTATGCCCACGACCCAGATGTCACGAGCCTCTCGCCCGCTCGCGACGAGTTCGACTACTGGTTCGATCCCCAATCGCATGCCGGCGAGGACGCGCTGCTGTTCGACGACAGCTGGCGTCCCATGGGCGGCGACATCACCTCGCACTTTGCGAGCGTGACCCCGCTGGTGACCCTGCCGGTGGTGGTCGACGGCAAGGAGCTCGATGTGCATCGGCTCTATCTCGCCACCGGCTACAAACCCAATGGCTGAGCCGATGGGCTTGAGCTGGCAGTCACTGCGCGCCGTCGCGCTGGTCCTGCTCGCGGTCAAGCTGGCGCTGCTCGTCCTCGCTCATCCGTTCATGGACGAGACCTACTACTTCATGTGGGGGCAGCATCCGGCGCTGTCGT
The DNA here is from genome assembly GCA_051953275.1 of Devosia sp. Lineage (GTDB taxonomy): Bacteria > Pseudomonadota > Alphaproteobacteria > Rhizobiales > Devosiaceae > Devosia_A. Next base: position 2,545 of record JBQCIY010000174.1, read on the forward strand.
ATTTCGATCATCCGTCGCTGGTCGGCTGGGCCGAGGGCGTGTCCGGCGCCCTTTTCGGCTGGACCATCTTCGGTCTGCGCCTGCCGGTGCTGCTGACGCTGATCGGCGACATCTTCCTGCTCGATCTGCTCTCGCGTCACCGGGGCGAGCAGTGGCGCGGCTGGTTCTGGGGCAGCGTCGTGCTGCTCTGCGCGACGCCGATCCTATTCGGGCTGACGAGCGTGGCGCTGCCGGACCACCTGCTCGTCTTCTTCTCGCTGGCGGCCGTCTATGCCGTCGAGCGCTGGCAGGAGGATATCAAGGCCTGGCGCTGGCTGTATCTCGCCGGGCTCGCCATCGGTCTTGCGACGCTCAGCAAGTACACCGGGGCGCTGCTCGGCGCGGGGCTCGTGCTCTACATCGTCACGACACCCGGGCTTCGGCCGGCGCTGCGGTCGCCGCATCTCTACCTCGCGGCCCTGGTGGCGATCGCGCTGCAGGCGCCGGTATTGATCTGGAACGCGCAGCACGGCTGGGCGTCCTTCGGCTTCATCGTGGGCGGACGGCACGGGGTCGCCAGCCCGGCCAGTTTCTCCGGCGTCAGCGGCTACCTGCTCGGCGCGCTGGTGGTGCTGGCGCCGTTCATCCTCGTGCCGATGTTCCGGTTTGCCTTCGGCCGCGATGAGACGCAGGGCTTCGCTCGTATCGTGTTCTGGCTGTCGAGCCTTGCCTTCCTTGTCGCGTCGCTGTTCGCCAACATCCTCATCCACTGGAATGTGGTGGCCTATGTCGCCGTGCTGCCCTATCTCGCGGGCAGTTGGCGGTCCCGCTGGCTGGCCGTGGCGCAAATCGGCTATGGGGCGCTCGCCATCGTGCTGGCAGCGGTGAACTACACCGTGGCGCCGCTGACCGCGTTCACCAGTCATGCCGACCAGACCTCGGGGTGGTCCTACGGTTGGGACGAAGTCGCCGCCGCGGTCCGCGGGGCCGAGGCAGGCGAGACGGTCGGCTTCGTTGCCGCCACCGACTACGCGCTGGCGTCGCCGCTCGGCTTCGCGCTGGCCGATGCCGACGTCACCAGCCTCTCGGCCAGGCACGACGCCTATGACGACTGGTTCGACCCGGCTTCGCACAAGGGGGAGTCCGCGATCATCGTCGCGGATCAGTGGCGGCCGATCGACAGTTCCCTGGCCGCGCAGTTCGGCGAGGTCGATACGGTCAAGAGCCTCGATATCGTTCGTTTCGGCAAACCGATTGACCACTACACGATTTATCTCGCGCGCAACTTTTCACCTGGTTGAGGGCCGGACGGGGCGGGATCTCTGTCCGCCAAAAAACTGTCGTGCGCCTGCCGTTTTCGCCTTGAGGTCCGGCGCATCACCCCCTATATACGCCCTGCGCCGCGGGTCATGACCGCAGCAGACTGGCGCACCGCACGACATTGGCGCGGGATGGAGCAGCCCGGTAGCTCGTCAGGCTCATAACCTGAAGGTCGCAGGTTCAAATCCTGCTCCCGCAACCAATGTCCTTCTGAAAAGAGCCCCCGTCGCCGGGGGCTTTCTTGTTTCCGAGCCTTAGTCGAAAAAGCCGGCGTCTTCCTCGCGAAGATACTGTTTTGCCGCTTTGGCGTCGATGTCGAGGCCGAGGCCCGGGCCCGGCAACAGGTCGATCATACTGTCGTTGACGATGCGGCCCGAAGGCAGACCGGTGATGATGTCGTGCCACCACGGATCGGAGGCCGAGGGATACTCGAACGCGATATAGTTCGCGGGCAGGGTGGCGCAGACATTGATCAGCGCGCCCAGGCCCAGCAGGCCATTGGCGGTGCCATGCGGTGCCATCAGGATCGAGTGCATATAGGCGTGCTCGGCGACCCACTTGAGTTCGGCGATGCCGCCCACGTCCGCGGGGTCGGGACCGATGACGCGCACAGCCTGCGTCTCGATCAGTTCCTTGAAGTTGTGCCGGCTGTAGATTTGCTCGCCGGTATGGATCGGGGTCGAGGTCGATTGCGTGAGCTCGCGATAGGCCTGCGGATTGACCCACGGCACGTAGTCACCGGTGAGCATGTCCTCGAGCCACATGATGTTGTACTTCTCGACCGCGCGCGCGAACTTGATGGCATCGGGCAGCATCCAGCCAGGGCCGCAGTCGAGTGCGAGGCTCACCTTGTCGCCCAGCACCTCCTTCATGGCGATGACGCAATCGAGCATGTGGTTGAAGCCGTGCTCGCTGATCACGCCCTGGTCCATGGCGCCATGATAGCCCGCCTTCTTCTGAACGACGCCATAGTGGAAGTCGTCGATCGTGTCCTTCATGTTGGAATGGAACGAGATTCCCTGCTTCACCATGAAGAAATTCTCGGGCAGCTCCTTCATCCACTTGACGTCAGCGGCGTAGTCTTCCGGCCGGTCGCCACTGCGCTTCTTACGGAGGTTGCCGTTATAGGTGCGCACCTTGTCGCGCACCTTGCCGCCGAGGAGCTTGTAGGCCGGCACATTCGCCGCCTTGCCGGCGATATCCCAGAGCGCGTGCTCGATGGCGCTGACGGCGGCGCCATAGGGCTTGAACGAGCCGCGCTGGCGAATCTTCAGCATGACGCGTTCGACGTCAGTCGGGTCTTCACCAAGCAGTGCGTCGCGGAAGTGCAGGATCCAGGGCTTGAGATACGTCTTGGTGTATTCGACCTCGCCCAGGCCATGGAGGCCCTCGTCGGTAACGATGCGGACAATCGGGTGCTTGCCGATAACGGCAACGCGCAGGTCGGTGATCTTCATGAGAGCCCCTATTGCACCGACGAAAACGCGGTCGGCGCCAGAAATTGGTTGGATACGTTGGACAGGATCGGTCCATCGCGTTCGGAGTCGTCCCGTGCCTTGTGCCAGGCTGGATCATTGATAAAGGCCGTCCACTTCGACTCCCGCTCGGCCATCGACTCCCAGGCGAGCAAATAGGTCAGCCGATTGCTGTTCTCGCCCACGGCGGTGGTGAAAAAGCCGGCCTGGCGGATGCCGTGCTTGGCCCAAATCGTCAATGTGTGGTCGCTGAACCGCCTGAGCAGAGGCGGCAAACGGCCGGGCAGGCAATCGTAGATGCGCAGTTCGTAGATCATGTTGAACCATTCACTTCGGGTGGACGCGATCAGCTCCAGGTGCGATCCCAGGAGTATTCGTTGTCCCACTGATCGGTGGGTTGCCAGATGCCGGTGACCCCGGGCTGCAGATGGCCGGAGATGACATCGTCGACCACGTCGTCGATGCCGAGGCCGGGTTTGTCGGGCACGGTGATGAAGCCGTCCTTCACCAGCGGCCGGGGCAGGCCAGTGACGATATCGTCCCACCAGTCGACGTCGACCGAATGATATTCGAGCGCCATGAAATTCTCGGTCGCAATGGCGACGTGCGCTGCGGCCATGGCGGCGATTGGGCTTTCAGCCATGTGGATGGCCATGGCGACGCCATGGTCCTGCGCCATGTCGCCAATCTTCTTGGTCTCGAGGATGCCGCCCGAGGTCAGCAGGTCGGGGTGGATCACGGAGATACCGGCCTCGAGTAGCGGCTCGAAGCCTTCCTTGAGGTAGATGTCCTCGCCGGTGCAGATCGGTACGGTGGTGGCCTGCTGCAGTTGCCGGTATTGGTCGGTGTACTGCCACGGGATCACATCCTCGAGCCAGGCCGGCACATATTTCTCGATCCGCCGCGCGAGGCGAATGCCGTTCTGCAGCGAGATGTGGCCGACATGGTCGATGGCAAGCGGGATCTCGTAGCCGATCACCTCGCGCACCTCGTGGATGTACTGCTCGAGCAGGTCGATGCCTTTGTCGGTGAAGTGCAGGCCGCTGAACGGATGGCGGACATTATGGATGTCGTAGACGGCGTTGCGCTTGCGCCGATCTTCGAGCGTCTTCACCGGGCCCCGTCCGGGATGGAGGCGGTAGCCTTCGAGCGAGCCGGTCGGAGCCACGACCGCACCGGGGACGTCGGCGATCTGCATCAGCCCGAGATCCATCTTGAGGAAGGTGAAGCCGCGGTCCATGCGCTCTTTCAGGCGCTTGCCGGTTTCGGTGCCGCTCGGCTTTTCCGCGTCGGTGTCGCAATAGATGCGGACCTTCTCGCGGAAGCGGCCGCCGAGCATCTGATATACGGGCACGCCATAGGCCTTGCCCGCGAGGTCCCAGAGGGCAACTTCTACGGCCGACACGCCGCCCCCCTGCCGGCCGTGCCCGCCGAACTGCTTGATGCGGCGGAACAGACGATCGATGTCGCACGGATTCTCGCCGAGGAGGCGGCTCTTCAGCATCAGCGCGAACGTGGCGCTGGCGCCGTCGCGCACTTCACCCAGCCCGACGATGCCCTGGTTGGTATAAATCTTGAGCAGCGCCGAGGTGAACGGCGCGCCGACGATCTCGGCTACCCGCATGTCGGTGATCCGAAGTTCTGACGGCTTCGAACTGGTGTTGACCCGGTCGAGGGCTTCTTCCCCGGCTCCGCGCGCGTTCGGCATCACATCCTCCTTGTGGTCGTCCTGCCGAGCGCGACTACGCCTCGATGGCATTGGCCTCGAGATAATCCCGGTTCATCTCGTAACCGAGCCCGGGCTTCTTCGGCAGTTTCAAACTGCCATTGGAGTTGTCGAGCGGCGTGTCGATCAGGCTGTTGTACTTGTTGAGGTTCCACTCCGACGTCTCGAGCTTGTAGAAGTTCGGCACCGTCATCATCACGTGCGCGCCGGCGACGACGTTGATCGGACCTGCCGCATCGTGCGGCGAGACGGGGATGTAGTAGGCCTCGCACAGGGCCGAGATTTTCTTGAGCTCGGTGATGCCGCCGGTCCAGGTCACGTCGGGCATGATGTAGTCGGCAAGCTTGTTCTCGAGAACTGGCGCGAAGTCCCATTTGGTGTGGCCGCGCTCGCCCCACGAGATCGGGGCGCTGACTTTCTCGCGCACCTGCTTGAGGGCATTCAGGCTCTCGGGCGGGCACGGCTCCTCGAACCAGTCGATGTCACCGGCCTCTTCCAGCGAACGGCAAAGGCGGATCGCGGTGGGCACGTCGAACCGGCCGTGCGCATCGATGAGAATTTCGGTTTCGGGGCCGGCGGTCTCGCGGATCAATGCGGTGAGCTCCGCCGCCTCGCGCTCGTGCTTACGGCTCATGCTGCCGTCGAGATAGCCGTTGCGCTGCTCGCGCGCCCGGCCATCGATCACTTCCCCTTGGTACTCATAGGGGTCGAACTTCAGCGCCGTGTGGCCGGAGTTGACGATATCACGGATCTCGTTGACCACGCCCTCCCTGCTGGTGAACTTGCGCTGGTCCGGATGAGTGTAGAGCGCGATCTCGTCGCGCACCGCACCGCCAAGCAACTCGTAGATTGGCTTGCCTAGAACCTTGCCGCGAATGTCCCACAGCGCGATGTCGATGGCGCTCACGCATTCGACCGCAGCGCCGCGGCTGCCCATATAGGTGTAGCTGCGAAAGGTCTTGTGCCACAGATACTCGATCTTGCCCGGGTCCTCGCCGACCAGCGACGAGCCAATCTGGCGCAGCATCGAGCAGAGCGCGCGATTGGCGAGCTTGGTGGTCGTGGTGATCTCGCCCCAGCCGCTGACGCCGTCATCGGTCGTCACCTCGATGAACAGGAACTCGCCCCAATAGGACGCCGATGACTTGATCAGCCACGGTTTCACACCGGTGATCTTCATTTCCTCTTACCTCTCCATGAAACTCTTTGCCGACGCCGATAGCACGATGGTCTAGCTTGCCCTGGCGGCGTCGTATGCGCGCATCTGCTCGAGAAGGTGCCGTCCCGAGCCCTCGACATGTTGGGCGATGCACTGGGCGGCCTTGTCCGCTTCACCGGCCTTGATGAGCGCGATCAGCTCGCGGTGCTCGCGGATCACCTGAGCGCGGCGGGCCAACGTGTAGTGGAAGCGCTGGCTTACCGAACGCAGCACCTCGCGGTGCTTCCACCAGATCTCGGCGGCAGCCCGGTTGTAGTGGCGCTGATAGACGACGGTATGGAACTGCACGTCGAGCCCACTGTGCAGCACGGCGTCGACGAAATTGTTCTCTTCGATCAGGCGCTGGATGCGCTCGAGCTCGGCGATGTCGGCGTCCGTCGCCATGCCGACGAACCAGCGCGTCAGCATGGGCTCGATGAGGGCGCTGATCTCGTAGATATTACGGACGAAGTCGTGGTCGATCGGGCGAACCCGGGCGCCGCGATTGGGCGAGAAGATTACATAGCCTTCGCCGCGCAACATCTGCAGCGCCTCGCGCACCGGGTTGGTGGAGGTGCCCAGCCGCTCGGCGAGGTCGGCGACAACCAGGCGCTCGTTCGGTTTCAGCCGACCGGACAGGATGTCCTCTCGGATCGTCTCATAGAGCGAAACGGCCCGGCGGCTCGAGACGTCAATCTCCTCGAGCCCGACAGGTGGCGATACCTTGAACTCACTCGTCCTCGCCAAACGCTATTCCCCCACGCCCATCGCCGTGCACACAGGTTGACGAAAAGAATGTACGATCCTTTCGCGTTGACACGCAATCGTCTGTCTGAAAACGTACAAAGCAATCGAGGGGATACATAAGAGCCAACAGCCGATCCTCTTGGTGGAGGCGACCCACGCATCCGATGCGTGGGCAGACAGCGAATCTGGAGGAGTAAATGATGAGCCTGAAACTGGGCGCCGTCCTGCGCGGCACGGTCGCCTCTGCCTTTATGGCATCGGCGATGTCGACATCCGCCATGGCGGCGCCGCCGGTTGACCTGAGCAAGTGGTCGCCCGAATATGTGAAGTCGATTGCCGGCACGAAGGACTTCGACACCGCGGCCGATTGCGCCAAGGTCACGCCGCTCGACTACAAGGGACACCTGACCTTCTGGTACCAGGGGGTGTTCGAAGGCGATCCGGACGTCCTGCGGCAGTACTACAAGGACTTCTTCGAGACCTTCCGCAAGACCTACCCCAACATCGATCTCGAAGAGCAGGGCATCACCTATAACGATCTGCTCGACAAGTTCCGCACGGCGCTCCTGGGCAATGCCGCCCCGATGGCGATCCGCCTGCAGATCCTGGGCGGTACCGAGTTCGCGGCCAAGGGCTACCTCCAGCCGCTGAAGCCAGAGGACGTCGGCTATTCGAGCGAGGACTTCTGGCCGGGTGCTTTGAAGGCCGTGACCTGGCAGGGGGTGACCTATGGCATCCCGACCAATAACGAGACCATGGCGCTCATCTGGAACGCAGATATCTTCAAGCGCGCCGGCCTCGACCCGGACAAGCCACCGGCAACCTGGGACGACGTCGTCAAGTACTCCAAGCAGATCCACGACAAGCTCGGTATCGCCGGCTACGGTCTGGTGGCCCGCAAGAATGCCGGCAACACACCGTACCGCTTCATGCCGCAACTATGGGCCTATGGCGGCGGTGTCTTCGATGAGGCCGAACCGAACCCGACGTATCAGAAGATCGAGCTGGACAGCCCCGAAAGCAAGCGCGCCCTGCAGGCGTCGTACGACATGTATGTGCGCGACAAGTCCGTGCCCGTCTCGGCGCTGACCAACCAGCAGGCGGACAATCAGCCGCTCTTTTTGGCCGGCCAGCTCGGCATGATGATCTCGCATCCGTCCGACTATGACGTGATGCAGGACCTGCTGAAGAAGACGACGGGCAGCGACACGCAGAAGGCGCAGACGGTCATCGACAATATGCGTTACGGCCTGATCCCGACCGGTCCGGACGGCAAGCGCGCCGTGGTGTTCGGCGGATCCAACATCCACATCCTCAAGCCCGAATATGTCGAGGGCGGCAAGGTGGATGAGCCGGCTGCCAAGGCCCTCATCTGCATGTGGACCAGCCCCGAATGGTCGCTGAAGCTCGCCTATGTCGGCTCCAACCCCGGCAACCTCAACGGCTTCCTGACCAAGTGGATGAAGGAGCGCCTCGAGAAGACGAAGTTCCTTGACGTCACCACCTCGATGCTGCCCTACGGCGTGCCGTTCCCGGCCCTGCCGCAGTCGCCTGAGATCATGAACATCATCATTCCGGACATGCTGCAGAATGCCCTGACCGGCGCGATGACTGTCGACCAGGCAGCCGACGACGCGGCTAAGAAGGTAAAGGACCTGATGAGCGGCGGCGGCCTCTAACTTAGCAATCGCAAATATGACCGGCGGCGCTTATGCTGCCGGTCCCCTTTCAGTCGAGAGCAGGGCACACCACGAATGACGACGGTGACGACCGGCCAACCTGCCGCGGCACGCGCGGTGACCAAAGTCCGATCCGGCATCTTCAATCAGGCGTGGATCAATCGCGCCGACTACCTGTATGTGCTGCCGGCCCTCGTGGTGATGCTCATCGTCATCGCCTACCCCATCTACTATACGATCGACCTGTCGTTCTTCAAAACGCCGCCTGGGCTGCAGTTGAAGGACAAGGAATTCATCGGCCTCGACAACTATACCGCCATCCTCACCAGTGAGGTGTTCTGGCGCGTTACGCTCAACACCATCATCTGGACGCTGGCGTCGACTGTCTTCTCATTCATACTCGGCTTCGGTTCGGCGCTCGCACTGCATCGCGACTTCATCGGCCGCGGCGTGCTCCGGGCCATCCTGATCATTCCGTGGGTGATCAGCGCCGTCGCCGCTTCCTACATCTGGAAGTGGATCTATCACTCCGAATTCGGGGTGATCGGGGCTGTGCTGATGCAACTTGGGCTCGTCAGCAGGCCGCCGAACTTCATCGATAGCGTCAGCACGGTTCTGCCCTCGCTGATCGTGGTCAACATCTGGCGTGAGTTTCCCTTTGCGATGATCATGCTGATGGCCGGCCTGCAGACAGTCCCCGAGCAATTGCTGCGCGCCGCAAAGGTGGATGGCGCCTCCGCCTGGCAACGCTTCTGGCATGTGACTTTCCCGCATCTGAGAGGCGTGTCCACGGTGACGGTGTTGCTGCTCGCGGTGGCGAACTTCAACTCCTTCATCATCCCCTGGATCATGACCGGGGGTGGACCCTCGAACGCCTCGCACATCTGGATCACGCATATTTACGAGCTTGCCTTCGGGCGCCAGCGCTGGGGTGTGGCCGCGGCTTATTCGGTGCTGCTGTTCATCATCCTGATGACCTTCGGCTACTTCTATGTGCGTGCGTTGAGCCGTGGCGAAAAGGGAGCCGACGCATGACCTCCTCCGCCATAGCCGCTCCGGCAATGGGTGTCCGCCGCAAGCCGATCGACGGCTGGCGCTGGGCTGGGCGGCTTTTCCTGCTGCTCATGCTGTTCTTCACCGCAGTGCCGATGATCTGGATGCTGCTGACCTCGATCAAGTCGGGCTTTGCGGCGATGCAGTTCCCACCACAATGGTGGCCGGCAGAGCCCACGCTCGCGAGCTACCAGAAACTGCTCGATCCTCAGAACAGTGTCGGGCAGGATTTCCTGCGCTTCTTCTGGAACAGCCTTTACGTATCGAGCATCACCACCGTGCTGAGCGTGGCGGTCGCGGTGCCGGCAGCCTACGCGTTCTCGCGCTTCCATTTCCCGGGCCGCAGGTTCCTCTTCTTCTCGGTGCTCCTGCGCAACATGTTTCCCGCAGTGATCTTCCTTGTGCCGCTCTTCATCCTGATGCGCTTCCTCGGCCTGGTGAACACCCACGGCTCGCTGATCCTCACTTACATGACCTTTGGCCTCCCGCTTGCCATCTGGCTGCTCAAGGGGTTCTACGACAACATCCCGATCCAACTCGAACAGGCGGCCCGCATCGACGGCGCCACGCGCTTCCAGGCGTTCCTCGTTGTTGTCATGCCGCTTTCGGTTCCGGGCATCATTGCCACCGCGATCTATTCGTTCATCGGGGCTTGGAACGAATATATTTACGCCTACACATTCCTCACCAGGAACGACCAGTTGACCTTGCCGGTCGGCATCCAGCGTTTCTTTTCCGAGAATACCGCGGACTTTCCCGGCCTGATGGCGGCAAGTTTCATGATGAGCGTGCCGGTGGTCGTCCTGTTCCTGCTTCTGCAACGATACTTCGTACGCGCCCTCACAGAAGGCGCGGTCAAGCACTAGGAGCTGCCATGGCCCACGTGGTCCTCAACGATCTCGTCAAGTCCTACGGCAGCTTCAACGCCGTCAACAACGTTTCGCTGACGGTCAACGACGGCGAATTCGTTGCGCTCGTCGGTCCCTCCGGGTGCGGCAAGACGACGACGCTGAACCTCGTTGCCGGCCTGATCCCTATCACCTCGGGGGAGATCACCATCGGCGACCGTCTGGTCAATGATCTGGATCCCAAGGATCGCGACATTGCGATGGTGTTTCAGAACTACGCCCTCTACCCGCAGAAGACGGTCTACAAGAACCTTGCCTTCCCATTGCAGATGCGCCGGCTCCCCAAGGACGAGATCGACAGGAAGGTGCGCGAGGCGGCACGCGTCCTCGACATGACGCACCTGCTTGAGCGCAAGCCGCGCGAGCTGTCGGGCGGACAGCAGCAGCGCGTGGCGCTCGGCCGCGCTCTGGTGCGCGACCCGGCGGTATTCCTGATGGACGAGCCGCTCAGCAATCTCGACGCCAAGCTTCGTGTGCAAATGCGCAGCGAAATCAAGCGCTTTCACCAGGACCTCTCGGCCACCGTGATCTATGTCACGCACGACCAACTAGAGGCGGTCACCATGGCCGACAAGATGGCGGTGATGAGCGGCGGGGTGCTGCAGCAATACGCTTCGCCGGCCGAAGTGTTCGCCCATCCTCGCAACACGTTCGTTGCGGGGTTTGTCGGCTCGCCGGCGATGAGCCTCATTCCACTCGACGTCACCGCCGAAGGCGGGGAGTCCGTGCTGCGGAGCTCCGAGGGGTGGAGTCTTCGCTTGAGCGCCGAGAATGCGCGCAAGGCGCAGCGGTCGTCGACGCCCAAGGTAATTCTCGGCGCCCGCCATTCGACCCTGAGGCTGCACAAGGACGCAGTGCCGGGCACAGTCCCGGGTAAGGTCTACACGGTCGAGCCGACCGGCGACGTCACGTTCGTTCAGGTCTATTTGGGCGAGCATATCGTCATTGTCAGTCTCGACCCCGGAGCCCTGGTCAGGGCCGATGAACCCGTATGGATCGAGTTCGATCAGGCCAGGCTGCATCTGTTCGACGGCGAAACGCAGCAGTCGCTGGCGCTGGGCTAAAACGGTACTCTGATGCGGATCACGGCGATCAAGCCCTATCCCGTGTGGGTGGGCACGCGGAACCAGATGCTGGTCAAGGTCGAGACCGACGAGGGCATTTTCGGCTGGGGCGAAAGCGGCCTCAGCGGGCGCGAGCAGGCGGTGGTGGGCGCGCTCGAGCACTATCGCGAGTTCCTGATCGGCCACGATCCGATGCAGATCGGCGCACTTTGGCAGGAGATGTACCGCAGCCAGTATTTCGAAGGCGGTAGGGTATTGCAGGCGGCGATCTCGGCGCTGGACATTGCCTTCCACGACATCAAGGGCAAGGCGCTGGGAGTGCCGGTTCACCAGCTTCTTGGTGGCAAGCAGCGCGACCGGATTCCGACCTTCGCCTCGACCTCGGCCGAGCCGGGGCCAGTGATGATCGACCAGGCGAAGGCGCTGATGGCGCAGGGTTGGAACGTCATCCGGTTCTTCCCGTCCGGGCATGCCGGCCATGACGACATTTACGAACCGCGTGAATCGATCGGACCGACTGCCAGAGGCATGGTTGCCGCCCGGGAGGCGCTTGGCGACAGCGTGGTGCTGGGCATCGACTATCACCACCGGCTGAACGTTGCTGAAGCTGCCAGCTTTTGCCAGAAGATGCCTCGAGGAACACTCGATTTTCTCGAGGAGCCGATCCGCGACGAGACGCCCGAGGCCTACGAGTCGCTGCGCACGATGACTGACGTGCCTTTTGCGATCGGCGAGGAGTTTGCCAGCAAGTGGCAGTTCCTGCCCTACATCGAGCGCGGCATTCATCAGTTCAACCGCATCGATGTATGCAATGTCGGTGGCCTGACCGAGGCCATGAAGATTGCCGGGTGGAGTGAGGCACACTATGTCGACATGATGCCGCACAACCCGCTTGGGCCTGTCTGCACCGCTGCGACGGTGCATTTCTGCGCGGCGATCGCCAACATGGCCTGGCTTGAGACGCGGACGACGCAGTACGAGAAGCTGGGCTTCGACAACTCCGTGTACTTCCCGATCCAGCCCCAACTGGACGGGGCGAGCTATCCGGTGAGCAACGCGCCTGGCCTTGGCATCGAGGTCAACGAAGAGCTGGTGGCAAAGGAAAGCTTCAGGTTCTGGGAGGCTCCACACCTGAAGCGGCGAGACGGGTCAACGACCAACTGGTAACTTAGAACGTCGGTCTTGTTTCGCGGCAGGTTGACTGGAACCGTCTCGCACGGCTGGTAACGCCTTGCCGCGGCGATAAAATTCCGCTAGCAATGAATCATTGCGTGAGTACACGGCGCCATGTTCGGGCGCCTTTTTTAACCGTTGATCGCTGCGGGGGGCGATCATGGATGATAATGTTGAACGGGCCCGCGGATATTTCGCCGTCGCGGCCCGCGGTATGCAGCCGGCGGGCGTCAGACAGAGCAATATGCGGGCCGTGTCGCGCGTGATTGCCCGGACACCGGGTGTGTCCAATGCCGAGATCGCGCGGTTGACTGGGCTCGCGCCGCAGACCGTTTCGGCCGTCCTGACGTCGCTCGACGACGCCGGGCTGCTCACCCGGGGCCCGGCGCAACGGCGCGGCGGCCGTGGCCAGCCCGCCATCCCGATCTATCTGAATGCCAAGGGCGCTTTCGCAATCGGCATTGAGATTGGCTGGGATGGGCTCGATGTGGCGCTGGTCGACATGGCCGGCCGTGTGGTCGAGCGCCTGGTGCGCAGCCACGACTATCCTGATCCCGGCTACATCCTTGCGGAGCTCGGCAGGCTGATGCCGTCCCTCCTCGAGTCACCGCGATCATCCGAGCGGACGCGGATACACGGGGTCGGCGTCGCTGTCCCGCACGAACTGGGACAGCCAAATGACCAGTTGCCGCCGCCGAACGGGCAAGCGAACCCCTGGTCCAGCATCGATATCCGGCTCGAGGTGGAACAGCTGACCGGGTTGCCGACGCGGCTGCTCAGTGACGGCGCCGCTGCGTGCTGGGCGGAGTTTTTGTCGCGCAGCCGGCCGTTGCCGGCCAACTTCGCGTTCCTCGGCGTCGGTACGTTCGTGAGCGCCGGCTTCATCGCCGACGGAAGGCTCTTGGAGCGAGGCGGCGCCGGCTCCGTCGCTTTCGGCGCCATGCTGGTGACGGATCAAGCCGGAACGTCCCGATGCGTCGAGGACATTGCTTCCTTGCGGGCCCTGGAACTGCGGTTGCACCAATCGAGGACCTCTCTCGCGGACATTCTTGGCGATGCGCCGAGCGAGGAGGCTGTGCACGTCCTGGCTGACTGGACCGGCGGGGCAGGGTTTGCCCTGGCGCAGGCGGTGCTCAACACCACGACGCTGCTGGCCGTCGACGTCGTGGTGCTCGGCGGGCCGTTGCCGCATCCCTGGCTGGAGCGGCTGGCCGAGGCAACGGAAGCCGAGCTCCACCGGATCGGCGCACACCGGCAGGGACTACCAAGGATCGGCATTGGCAGCCTCGGTCGCGCCGCCGCGGCGCAGGGCGCCGGCATGTTGCAGATTTATCGCCGCTATTTTTCGCGAGAGCTGGCCGATCTCGATGAGGAGTGAGTTGTCCCGGCCCGCCTCTGTGGTAGCAATACAGCCAACAGAGGGGAGGGGGCGGTGAGCGTCGAATCCATTTACGAAGTTCTCGATCCGCGGTTCGCGGGCTTGTTCAATGGTAATGCAAGGCTCGACCAGCTCTACACAGGCTGCCGCTGGGCCGAGGGGCCGGCCTGGCTTGGCGGAGCGCGCTCGCTGATCTGGTCGGACATCCCAAACAACCGGATGTTGCGCTTCGACGAGGCAGACGGGCATGTGAGCGTGTTCCGCGCGCCGTCCAACAATTCAAACGGTAACACGGTCGATCGGCAGGGCCGGTTGGTTACCTGCGAGCATGGGGCGCGGCGCGTAACACGCACCGAGCACGACGGGCGCATCACGGTGATCGCCGACCGCTTCGAGGGCAAACGCTTCAATTCGCCCAATGACGTGGTGGTGAAGTCGGACGATTCGATCTGGTTCACCGATCCCACATACGGCATCGACACCGACTACGAGGGCCACCAGGGCGACAGCGAGATCGGCCGTTCGAACGTTTATCGCGTCGATCCGCAGAGCGGCGCGATCACGGCGGTGATCACGGACATGATCAAGCCGAACGGTCTCGCTTTTTCGCTCGATGAGAGCCAGCTCTATGTCGTCGACACCGGCCGTACGCACGGGGCACAGCATCCAAGACACATTAGGGTCTTCGACGTGAACGGCACCACGCTGCGGGGCGGCCGGGAATTTGCAGAATGCACCGTCGGCCTTTTCGACGGGTTCCGCCTCGATGTCGAGGGTCGGATCTGGACCAGCGCCGGCGACGGCGTGCACTGCTATCTCCCGGACGGTGCGTTGATCGGCAAGATTCTGGTGCCCGAGGTGGTGGCGAACGTCTGCTTTGGCGGCCTCAAGCGTAACCGGCTGTTCATCTGCGGCACGACCTCGCTCTACGCGGTGTATGTCATGACCAACGGGGTGAAGACGTACTAGCGGCTGGCCTATCGATCAGCGGGCAGTCCAGCCGCCGTCGATCAGCAACGTCTGGCCAGTGATCAGGGATGCTGCGTCGGACGCAAGGAAGACCACGGCATCGGCCACCTCACGCGGCTGGCCGATGCGATGCAACGCCGCGATGCGGTTGATGACATCGGCGCGGAAGGCGGGTCGCGACAGCATCGCCTCGGTGCCATCAGTCTCGATGAAGGTTGGCGCCACGCAGTTGACGCGAACGTTGTTCTTGCCCCATTCGACGGCGAAGCATTTGGTCATGTGCGAGACCGCTGCCTTGCTGAGGCAGTAGACGGCTTCGCCCGGCAACGCTACGGCACCGGCCTGCGAGCCCATGTTGACGATGGCGCCCTGGCCACGCGCCAGCATGTGCCTGCCGGCGTACTGCGTGAGGAAGAAAGTCGAGCGGACGTTCAGGTCGAGCAGGTGGGCGAAAACCTCTTCGCTGTAGTCCTCGACCGGCCGCTCCTCGACGCCACCGCCGGCGTTGTTGACGAGGATATCGAGTTTGCCGAAGGCCGTGATGGCGGCGTCAACAGCGGCGCGACCCTGATCGAGCTGGAGGACGTCGAGCTGCAACGGCAGCGCACGCCGACCCTTGGCTTCGATTTCCGCGGCCAGGCCGCTGTCGGCCCCGGCGTCACGGAGGCCCAGCGCGACGTCGGCGCCGGCATCGGCCAACGCAAGCGCAATGGCGCGGCCGAGACCGCGGGCGGCGCCGGTCACCAGCGCGGTGCGGCCGGTAAGATCGAAGCTCGTGGTCACTTCACGTCTTCCCAATTGCCCGATTTCTCAGAGCGGAAAATGGCATCGAGCACCCGCATCTGGCTGATCGCGTCCTCGATGCCGTAGGGCATCTGCTGCTGGCCGAGGATCGCGAGTGCGAAATTCTCAGCCTGCTCCGTGTACTGGTCGACAGCGCCAATGATCTCGCGGCGGTAGAGGTCGCGCTGTGGGCCGGCGCCGACGAGGATCGCGGTCTGTTCGTCCGGCGGTGCATTGAATGGAATGACGATTTCAAGGCTCTTTTGTGTGCCGAAGACCTCGACACTCTGTCGCCCGGCGGTCTGCGTGCCGCAGACAAAGCTCAGCTGCCGGCCACCGCCAAAATCGGCAATGACGCTCGCCAGCCGATCCGTGCGGAATGCCGGATCGCGATCGACCAGGGCGACGACGCGTTTGGGCTCGGCTTCGAACAGGTAGCGACCGGAGATGACGCAGTAGCAGCCGATGTCGAGCAGTCCGCCACCGCCGATGTCGGCGAGGTTTCGGACATTGTTCGGATCGTCGAGATAGTAGAGGAATGCGGCACGGACGAGATGCACCTTGCCCAGTTCACCCGCACGGACGATCTCGCGAGCCCGGTGCCATTGCGGATGGTGCCGCACCATGAACGCCTCGGTGACCAGCACGTTGCCGGGTGCGGCGCGAAGCCCTTCGGCCTCTTTCACCGTCATCGAGATCGGCTTCTCACAGAGCACATGCTTGCCGGCGCGCGCCGCTGCCAGCGTCACCGGCACATGCAGGTGATTGGGCAGCGGATTGTAAATGGCATCGATTTCGGGGTCCGAAAACAGGGCTTCATAGCTGCCGTAGGCGCGGGCATTGCCGAGTCCAAGCTCGGCAAGTGCCGCCTTCGCCTTGCCGAGATCGCGCGAGGCGAGCGCGACCACCTCGGAATGCGGGGACTTCATGATTCCCGGCGTCACCTTTTTCATGCCGATGTCGGCGGTTGAAACGATTCCCCAGCGAATTTTGCGGTCGGCCATAGCGATTCCTCCTGAACCGGGGCGCATCTTTACCCGGCATTTGCCGAACGAAAAACGGGTTCCCACATTGGTCGCCGATGCTCTATTGAGGCAGGCGAGTGGAGTGTTGTCCGATGCCCAAGACCGACATCGCGCGTCGCGTCTATAATCACACCTGGAAGCTCGATCCGATCGTGCGCTCGCTGCTCGATACGGACTTCTACAAGCTCCTGATGCTGCAGATGATCTGGGGCCTGTATCCCAAGGTCGATGCGACGTTCTCGCTGATCAACCGCAAGACCAGTGTGCACCTCAGCGAAGAGATCGACGAGACTGAGCTTCGCGCGCAACTCGATCACGCGCGTACCCTGCGCTTCAGCAAGAAGGAGATGATCTGG
>JBQCIY010000175.1:0-9505 GCA_051953275.1 Devosia sp.
GGCTGCGTCCAGCCGGGCACGAGGCGCGGCACGTTCTTGCAGATGATCGGCTCGCGGAAGATCACGCCGCCCAGAATGTTGCGGATCGTGCCGTTGGGCGACTTCCACATCTTCTTGAGCTTGAACTCTTCGACGCGCGCCTCGTCCGGCGTGATCGTCGCGCACTTGATGCCGACACCGTATTTCTTGATGGCGTTGGCCGCATCGACCGTCACCTTGTCCTCGGTCTTGTCGCGGTTTTCGACGCCGAGGTCGTAATATTCGATCGGCAGGTCGAGATAGGGGAGGATCAGTTTGTCCTTGATCGCTTGCCAGATGATGCGGGTCATCTCGTCGCCGTCGAGATCGACAACCGGGTTGGCAACTTTGATCTTGGCCATAGAAAACTCCTCGGAAACAGGCTCGGCGCGGCTATAGCACGAAACCATCGGCGGGGAAGTGCAGCCACACGAGCGCCACACCTGCTTGACACTGTGTAGTTACACGCTATGTCACCCGCGATGCCCGACGATTTCAGCCAGTGCATGGTTTCCAACACCCGGATGGCGGCGCGCGCCGTGACGCGGCGCTACGACGCCTATCTGCGGCCGTTTGGCGTGACGGCGACGCAATTGTCACTGCTCGGCGGAATCATGCAGATGGCCGGCGCGACGGTGAGCGAGATTGCCGAAGCGCGCGGCTTCGACCGCACCACGCTGACGCGCAATCTCGACCGGCTCGAGGCGGTGGGGCTGGTCGCGTCGCACCGCCCGGGGCACGGCAACGGCCGCTTGGCGGAAGTGACGCCCAAGGGGGCGGCGCTGGTCGACGAGGTGCTGCCGCTGTGGCGCAAGGCGCAGGCCGACATGCAGGCCGAACTCTCATCCAGGACATTCACCGACAGCATCAACATGCTGAAACGACTCGCCAAGGTGTGAAAGGAACTTTGACATGGCCGACACCGACCCGATCGTCATCACCGGCATGGGCGCCGTCTCGCCCCTCGGCGTTGGCGTCGACGTCAACTGGCAGGCGCTGATGGCGGGCCGGAGCGGCATCGTACCGAACACGCGCTTCGACGTGACCGATTTCGCCTGCAAGATCGCCGGGCTGGTGCCGGGCAAGGAGGCGCCCAACGGCTTCGATCCGACTCGCTATGTCGACCCCAAGGACGTCAAGAAAATGGACGTCTTCATCCAGTACGGGTTGGGTGCCGCCGACGAGGCGCTGCGCCAGTCGGGCTGGGTGGCGGACACGCCTCAAAAGCAGGCCGTCACCGGCACCATCATCGGTTCCGGCGTGGGCGGCTCGCCGGTGATGGCCGAGGCGGTCGAGACCATCATGACCAAGGGACCGCGTCGGCTGTCCCCGTTTACGGTGCCTAGTTTCCTCGTCAACCTCGCCGCGGGGTGGATCTCGATCAAGTACGGTTTCAAGGGCCCGATCGGCGCGCCGGTGACGGCGTGCGCCGCGTCGGCCCAGGCGATCGGCGACGCGATGCGGCTGATCCGCACCGGCGAGGCCGAGGTGATGGTGTGCGGCGGCGCCGAGGGCTCGGTCGATCCGATCTCGATCGGCGGCTTCGCGGCGAGCCGAGCCCTCGATACTAGCCACAACGACACGCCTACCGAAGCCTCGCGTCCGTTCGACAAGGGCCACTCCGGCTTCGTGTTGAGCGAGGGCGCCGCGGTGGTGGTGATCGAAAAGCTGAGCCACGCGCTGGCCCGCGGGGCCAAACCGCTTGCCATCGCCGCCGGCTACGGCACTTCGGCCGATGCGTACCACCTCACAGCGGGATCGCCCGACGGCGCTGGGGCGCAGGTGGCGATGAACAATGCGATACGCAACGCGGGCCTCAACCCGGACGATATCGGCTACGTAAATGCGCACGCGACCTCGACCGAGGTCGGTGACAACGCCGAGATCAACGGCATCCGCGCCGTGTTCGGTGATCGTGGCCAGAGCCTTGCGGTCAGCTCGACCAAGTCGTCAACCGGGCACATGCTGGGCGCCGCCGGCGCCATCGAAGCTGTGATCTCGATCCTCGCGCTGCGCCACCAGATGCTGCCGCCGACGCTCAACCTTCATGACCCGGAGGAGGTAGCGAAGCAGTTCGACCTCGTGCCGCTCAAGGCCAAGGCGAAGGCGCTCAAGCACGTGCTCAGCAACTCCTTCGGCTTCGGCGGAGTGAATGCCTCGCTGGTATTCTCGGCGGTCTAGATAGGCGCAGCGGACGCATGGCCAACCCGCGTCCGCTGCGGGGCCGGACCAGACTATTGGCCGCCGCCCATATCTTTCTTGAACTGCTCGAAGTCGACCTGCAGCCCGTTCAGCAGCGTCGATGTATTGCGGGTGAGGCCGGCCATCGCCACGGCTTCGGCAATTTCCTCGTTGCTGGCGCCGGCCCGCTTGGCGTTTTCGGTATCAGACCACACACAGTACTGGCAGGGAATCTGCGCTGCCACCGCGAGGCTGATGAGGGCCTTGGTCTTGGTATCAAGCGCGGTCTTCGGGCTGACCTCGAGATCGCGCTCCTCAAGCCAGAGCGCCGCGAGCGCCGACTTGGGAAATTGTTTCACAAATGCCGGGACGCCACCGAACGTCTGCATGATGTCCTGCATCACCGCAGTCTCGGTGGGCGTCTGAATCGCGGGGGCGGCGTCTTGTGCGAAGGCCGGAGCGGCAAGTGCGAGAGACAACAGGAAGATGCCCGCGGCAATCCCGTGCCGCGGAGAATTGGGGTTCAGCCGAATCATCGACATATCTCCTTATATTTTCTACAGCCTTACATTGTAAGGCTGGTACTGACGCTAGCTCTTACGGTGTAAGTCTGTCAAGCCTTACGGTGTAAGATT
The DNA here is from genome assembly GCA_051953275.1 of Devosia sp. Classification (GTDB taxonomy): domain Bacteria; phylum Pseudomonadota; class Alphaproteobacteria; order Rhizobiales; family Devosiaceae; genus Devosia_A. Next base: position 2,835 of record JBQCIY010000175.1, read on the forward strand.
TGAGGTATGGTCGAAGAGTGGAGCGAAAACCGATGGATAAACCCACCCTGTCGCGCGACCGTATCGAAGTCGCGGCGCTGGACCTTATTGAAGGGGAGGGGCTTACGGCGTTCTCGACCCGCAAACTGGCCGCGAGGCTGGGGTGCGAGGCGATGAGTATCTACCACTACTTCCCCAGCAAGGGGCACCTGATGGATGCCTTGGTCGACCGGGTGATCGGTAACGAGCTCTCCGTGCCGGCCGACGGCGGCGGATCATGGCGGGACCAGGTCGAACGAGCTGCCTACGAATGGCGGGGCATGGCCCTGCGCCATCCTGCATTCTTCTCCTACATCGCCCTGCACCGGCTGAACACGCCGACGGCGTTGCGCTGGCTCGACGGCATGCTGGCGGTCATGGGGCGGTCCGGCCTGTCGCAGGAGCTGGGCGTCCGCGCGTTCCGCCTTATCGGTTACTACCTGACGGGCGCAATGTCGGACGAAACGGCGGGTTATTCGCGCGGTCCCTCTGCCGTGGAACAGGTTTCCGATGAAACCATGCAGCACGACTTTCCACGCGTAGTAGCGGCGAGCCACTGGTTCGCGGAGGAGCAGCGGCAGGCGACGTTCGACCTCGGACTCAACTTGCTGCTCGACGGGATCGAGCGGCAGATTTCGCCGGCCGGCCAGTAGCAGGCGTTGCCGCGCCAGCCTCGCTTTTCGTCTTGCCCGCCGCCTTCTTCTTTGGATCGTCGGGCGGCATCTGGCTGACCCAGCGATAGGCGAGGTTGACCCATGCCCTGAGGTCGTCATCGTCCTCGATGGCATCGGCCTCGACCCAGACAAACCCGGTCATCTGCCGGCCGCCATGGACCATTGGCGCCGCGCCGGACCGGGTCAGAGCTTCGTCGAAGTGCTCCCTGCCAACGCTGAGAAGGATGCGTCCGTCCTTCTTGCAGCCAACGATGATGTGGCCATCAAGCAGGAAGGTGAGGCCGCCAAACATCGTCTTCTCGGTGACGCGCGGGTCGTCGCCGAGGACGGTGCGGATGCGCTCGGTCAGATAGTCCATGGTTTGGTTCGACTTCATCCCGGATGGTACCCCAGCCTTTCATTTGGCGGGCAGCGTCTCGACGTAGCGCTGCGCATATTCGATCCAGCCCGTGATCGCGCGATTGTCGGGCAGGGCGTCGGTGCGCGCGGCTATGAAGCCGGTCATCACCTTGGCGCCCATATGCATCGGGTACGCGCCAGGTTTTGTCAGTGCCTGTTCCCTCTTTGCCGGATCGACGCGGACGAGGAGGTGACCCTTGGCCGTGGTCCCGATCAGCATGTTGCCGTTGAGCAGGAACCCGACGCCGCCAAACATCGTCTTTTCGGCGAGCCTGAGCGTCGTCTTCGCGAGCACCAGGCGCAGGCGGGCGGCGAGGGCATCGGAGGCAGCAGTCACATCATCGCTCCCTCGTCGCGGTAGGTGGCATGCTGGGGCAGGGCCGGGTCAATCAGGTCCCAGTCGCTATGGCTTCGCGCGAAGATGAGCTGGCTGGGCAGGTACCAGTCCGCGGCGTCCTTTCCGAAGAGGCCGACCGGCAGCATGAGCAGCTCCGGCGCTCGGCTCGAGCGGGCGAGCAGCGGCGTGCCGCACTCAGGGCAGAAGGAGCGGGTGAGCGTCGCGCCGGAATTGGCCGGCCGCGCGAAGGACTTGGCTGTCCCGGCAAGGGTCACGTCCGCTGGCCGGGCGAGCACTACTGCGGAGTGGCCAGTGCCGGTGGCGCGCTGGCAGTCCTCGCAGGAGCACAGGAACATCGCCAGGACTTTGCCGGAAAACGTGATGGAAACGGCGCCGCAGGCGCACCTTGTCGTGACATCGACCACCGGTCGGGGTTTACCATTCATGATCACGGAGGCTGCCTCGCCGCTCGTCCGCCCGCAAGCCGGTTGATTTGGATGCGCAGCCAGCTTAACCCGCCCGCCATGAGTAACGTACCTCTGCCCGCGACCGTCCTTTATGTACCGCGCTATCCGATCGAGACCGAACGGCTCAGGCTTCGGCCGTTCAACCGCGGCGATGTCGATGCGGTGTTCGCCTACCGTAGCCTACCGGAGGTGGCGCGCTACCTGTTCGACGATCCGATGAGCCATGAGGAGTGTGCCGAGGCGGTCCGCCTGCGCGCAGGTCAGATCGCGTTCGCCGCGGAAGGAGACAAGATTCTCCTCGCAGTCGAGCGCAAGGACGATGGGCGCCTGGTCGGCGAGGTCTCGCTCATCTGGCGCAGCATAGGCGACGAGCAGGCCGAGATAGGTTACATCCTCCATCCGGACGCGCAGCGACTTGGGTACGCGACCGAGGCGGCGCGAGGTCTGCTCACCTTTGCCTTCGGGCAGGTGCGTCTGCACCGGGTCTATGCACGCTGCGACGCCCGCAACGAGCCGTCGGCCAACGTGATGCGGCGCCTCGGCATGCAGCAGGAGGCGCACCTGCACGAGCACGCTTTCGTCAAGGGTCGCTGGGACGAGGAACTGGTCTTCGCCATTCTCGACCGGGACTGGTTTGGCACTGCCTCAATCTAGGGTGATTTGCGACAGTCCGCGAAAATTTAGTTCAGGCGGCGGCAGGAACTCGCCGGACCACCTCACGTTCATAGGTCAGGGCTCGATTGCGCAGCGGAGGGCGCATCGACATGATCAATATGACCGAACTCACCGTTAGAACCGAACGACTGCTCTTGCGGCCTTTCGACAAATCCGACCTGCAGGAAGTGCTGGGCTACTATTCGGTTCCCGACATCCAGCGCTATCTGGACTGGAAGGCCCGCGACAAGACCGAAGCCAAGTCCGCCTTCGAGGCGCTGCGCAAGCAGACCCGGCTGTCCCGTCCGGGTGAGGTGCTGACGCTGGCGGTCGTGCGGAAATCCGATGGTAAGGTCATCGGCCACGTTTCCTTGCGCTATACCGATGCGACCGCGGCGCAGGGCGAAGTACGGTTTGCGATTGCTCCGATCTACCGCAACAAGGGCTACGGTACCGAAGCGGTGAAGGCGGTGCTGACGCTCGGCTTCGAGCAATTCAAGTTCCATCGCATCTATGCCCGCACGGCCGGCAAGAACGAAGCATCGGCCAAGCTGCTGAAGGATCTGGGCATGCGGCTGGAGGCGCACTATCGCGAGCACGCGCTGTTCCAGGGCGAGTGGGACGAGGAGCTGCATTTCGCTATCCTCGATCGAGAATGGCAGCGCGGCAGCAAGGTGCGCGAGATCAGCCGGCACAAGGTGGCGTGACGCCCGCGCTTGATCTCGGACTCGCGGTGCCGTAACTGCCGGCCATGGCCGGCACTGACAAGACCCAGAAATTCGAATATCGCCCGAGCCCTGCGGTGATCCTCTGCGAACCGCAACTCGGCGAGAATATCGGCGCCACCGCGCGTGCCATGGCCAATTTCGGCTTGTGGGATTTGCGGCTGGTAAACCCTCGTGACGGCTGGCCGAACGAGAAGGCTATCGCCGCCGCCTCGCGCGCCGACCACGTGATCGAGAAGGTCACAGTGTTTCCGACGACCGAAGCCGCCATCGCCGACCTGTCGCTGGTGTATGCGACCACGGCGCGCCGGCGCGATCTGCAGAAGCCGGTCTATGGGCCGGAGGAGGCGGCGCAGCGTGTGATCTTGCATATCGAGACCGGCGGCAAGACCGGCATCCTCTTCGGCCGCGAGCGCTGGGGCCTCTACAACGAGGAGGTGGCGCTCTCGGACGCCATTGTGACGTTGCCGGTCGAGGCTGCGTTCGCGTCGCTCAACATTGCTCAGGCCGTGCTGATCATCGCCTATGAATGGCGGCGGCAGAGCGACCTCGGCAACAAGCTGCTGTTCGCCGAGACGGTTGCCGAGCCCGCGACCAAGGGCGAGCTGCTGAAGCTGTTCGAGCATCTCGAGCAATCGCTCGACGACGCCGGCTTCTTCACTGCGCCGGACAAGCGTCCCACGGTGGTGAACAATCTCCGCGCCATGCTGAGCCGCGGCACCCTCTCGGGCCAGGAGGTGCGCACGCTGCACGGCGTCATCTCTTCGATCGAGCGCAAGCACGAGCGGCCAAAGGCCAACCGGCAGAGCAAAGGGCAGGCCGGCGATCCGGTGAAATAACCGGAAACTGGTTGCATCTTCGAGCGTCAGCGGTTAGGGGCTGATTGCCTCGACCGTACGTTTTGGCCTGATCCAGACCGCGAAGGTTGCGTCAGGCTTAGGGAATTTCAGCAATGCTGCGCAAGGAAGCCGCGAGCGCGTCCACCGAAGGTGGACCGTCGCCCCGAGCCTTTGCCTATCGCGACTACCGCTTTTTCTGGGTCGCAACCAACCTGACCAGCTTTGCCGCCCAGATCATGGGCATCACGGTGGCCCTGCAGGTTTACCTCATCACCCGCGATCAATTCATGCTGGGGCTCGTGGGCCTGTCGACGTTCACGCCGGCGTTTCTGCTGGTGCTTGTGACCGGCCTCGTCGCGGACCGCTTCAACCGCCGGTTGATCATCGCCGTTGCGGGGTTCGTGGAGTTTGCGTGTGCGATGGGCCTCCTGGCCTACAGCTTGTCCGGCGCCGCCGGTGTCTGGCCGGTGTTCGTACTGCTCGCGATCATCGGTTCGGCCCGCGCCTTTACCGGCCCCGCGGCGTCCTCACTCGCGCCCAACATCGTGCCGACGCCTGCACTGGCGAGCGCCATCTCGCTGACGGCGTCCGCCTGGCAGATCGCCAATATCGTCGGACCGGTGGTCGGCGGCGTGCTGGCCAGCATTTCGCTGCAGCTCGCCTTTGGCACGGCGGGGCTGTTTTCGCTGCTGGCCGTTGGCAGCGTTCTGATGATCGCGGCGCCTAAGCATCGCGTGTCGAAGGCCGCGACCAGCCTCAACACGCTCCTCGCGGGCTTCCGCTACATCTGGCAGGAAAAGGTGGTCCTCGGTGCCATCTCGCTTGACCTGTTTGCGGTACTTCTCGGCGGTGCGACGGCGCTGATGCCGGTCTTCGCGCTCGACGTGCTGCATGTCGGCGCCACCGGCCTGGGTTTCATGCGGGCGGCGCCGGGATTGGGCGCGATCCCGGTCGCGCTTTACCTGGCGCGGTCGCCGATCAGGGACCGGGCAGGGCGTATCCTGTTCGTCTTCGTGGCGCTGTTCGGGTTCTTCACAATGCTGTTCGGGCTCTCTCCGACGATCTGGGTCAGCATACCTTTGTTGGCGCTGATGGGCGCCTGCGACATGGTCTCCGTGTCTATCCGCGAAACCCTGATGCAACTGTGGACGCCGGACGACGTGCGCGGTCGCGTCAATGCCGTCAACTCGGTGTTCATCGGCGCGAGCAACGAGCTCGGCGAGTTCCGCGCCGGCACCATGGGGAAGATCATCGGATCGATGGTGGGTTCGTCGCCGCTGGGCGCGATCATCGCCGTGGCGGCGGGCGGCGGCGCGACAATGGCCGTAGCACTGATCTGGAGTTTGGCCTTCCCGAAGCTGAGAGAGGCACGGCGGCTCGATCGGCGGGCGGCCTGATCGCTTGACTTTTGCGGAGCTTGCCTCTAGGTGAGCCCCACTTTCCGGGCTTTTGGCCCGTGGAGCGCACCCGGGATTACCTGAACTAGGGAATCTGTCGGCTCTTCCGCAAGGCAGGGCAGAGGAGGGCGCAATCACTTTCGACGTTCTGAAAGGATTACGATGTCGAAGCGCATTCAAGCCAAGCACAAGATCGACCGCCGTCTTGGCGAAAACATCTGGGGCCGCCCGGCCTCACCGCTCAACGCCCGCGCTTACGGCCCGGGCCAGCACGGCCAGCGCCGCAAGGGCAAGACCTCGGATTACGGCCTGCAGCTCCGTGCCAAGCAGAAGCTCAAGGGCTATTACGGCTCGATCACCGAAAAGTCGTTCAAGAAGCTCTACACCGAAGCCGCCCGGATCAAGGGCGATACCGGCGAGCGTCTGATCGGCCTGCTCGAAAGCCGTCTCGACGCCATTGTCTATCGCGCCAAGTTCGTCTCGACCGTGTTCGCCGCGCGCCAGTTCGTGAGCCACGGTCACATCCTGGTCAACGGCAAGCGCGTGAACATTCCGTCGTATCAGGTCAAGCCCGGCGACAAGGTCGAGGTGAAGGAGAAATCCAAGCAGCTCGCTGTCGTGCTCGAAGCCAACCAGCTCGCGGAACGCGACGTGCCGGAATATGTCGAGGTCGATCACGGCAAGCAGGTCGCGACCTATGTGCGGGTGCCGGCGCTTGCTGACGTGCCGTATCCCGTGCAGATGGAACCGAACCTCGTGGTCGAATTCTACTCGCGCTGATCGCATTCCGAATCAAGTTTGAAAGGCCGCCCGCAGGGCGGCCTTTTTGTTTGGCGCCAACCGCAGGCGATGCTGACGGAAACTGGCGGTGCGCGGGGCTAGGTAGGCTCATGCACAAAACAGGATCCCACCCCATGCAATTCGCTTCGATCCGCCTGGTCACCGCCGACATCGACCGGCTGGTCTCCTTCTACGTCGCGCTCACTGGCATCGAGCCCGCGCGGCCCGCACCAGCCTTCGCCGACTTCCGGTTCGGAAGCGTGAGCTTTGCCATCTCCGACCAAAGCCTCATCCGGAAGTTCAACGCCGGGGCCGCGATAGCAGCCAGCAATCGCTCGGTGATGATCGAATTCCAGGTGGACGATGTCGATGCGGTGCACG
>JBQCIY010000176.1:0-2102 GCA_051953275.1 Devosia sp.
AACGGCAACGGCAAGTCGACCTTCGCCAAGCTGCTGGCCGGCGACCTCAAGCCGATGGGCGGCGAAATGCGCAAGGGCAAGGGGCTCGAGATCGCCTACTTCGCCCAGCACCAGATGGACAAGCTCAAGCCCGAGCAGACGCCGCTCGAGCACGTCATCCCGCTGATGCCGCAGGACAGCGAAGCCAAGCGCCGCAGCCGCATCGCGCAGATGGGGCTCACCACCTCGCGCATGGACACGCTGGTCAAGAACCTTTCTGGCGGCGAGCGCGCCCGCCTGCTGCTCGGCCTCATAACCTTCAGCGGGCCGGGCATGCTGATCCTCGACGAGCCGACCAACCATCTCGACATCGACAGCCGCGACGCGCTGGTCGAGGCGCTCAACGAATACACCGGCGCCGTCCTCATCATCAGCCACGACCGGCACCTGATCGAGGCCACGGTCGACAAGCTCTGGATCGCGCAGAACGGCACCATCGAGGAGTTCGACGAAGACCTCGACTCCTACCAGCGCATGCTGACCTCCGGCAAAGACAAGGCTCAGAAGAACGCCGCTCCAGCGCCGCAGATGGCGATTGCGGTCGACCGCAAGGCGGCCCGGCAGGACGCCGCGGCCCGCCGGCTCGAGGTCGCGCCGCTGCGCAAGTCGATCAGGGAGGCCGAGCAGAAGCTGACACGGTTGCGCACCGAGCTCAGCAAGGTCGAGGCCATCCTGGGCAACCCCAGGACCTACGACGGTGCACCCGAACGCATCGCGCTGCTCGGCAAGGACAAGGCGCGGTTCAGCGAGGAGATCGCGCGGACCGAGGAACGCTGGCTGAGCCTCAGCGCCGAACTCGAGGAGGCGGAACGCGCATGACGGGAGCCGAAGTCATCGCCCTGCTCGGCCTCGAACGACATCCGGAAGGCGGCTGGTACCGCCAGACCTTTGCCGACACCCATCCGGGCGGCCGCGCGCACTCGACGCTCATCTACTACCTGCTCGAGGCCGGCGATCGTTCTGCCTGGCACCGGGTCGACAGCGCCGAAGTGTGGCACTGGTACGCGGGCGCGCCGCTGGAGCTGAAGGTCGACAAAGCGGCTCTCAGGCTCGGCAACGACCTGATCGCGGGACAGCGCCCGCAGGGCGTCGTTCCGCGCGGCGCGTGGCAGTCGGCTCGCTCCCTCGGCGACTGGACGCTCGTCGGCTGCACTGTCGCCCCCGGTTTCGAGTTCGCGCATTTCGAGCTGGCCCCGCCGGGGTGGGAGCCGAATTAGGTCCTACCCCCGCTTCACCCAGCGGCCGTTCTCGTCCTGCTGCCAGTAGGTCAGCTCATTGCCGTCGCGCAGCGCCTTCCACGCTTCGCGCGCTTCCCCGACCGCATCGGGGTCGTGGCCTGAGAACAGATAGACGATACGCTGGTAGCCCTCGCCCGTCTGCGGCACGGCGCGATCGACAAAAAAGCGCACCTGCGCGCCATTGGCATTGGCTTCGTCGGTGGTGATCAGCACCGGCTGGTCCGGATCGGTCGCCTCGCCCGAAATCCCGTGCGGCAGAAAGCTGTCGTCGCGGAACGTCCACAGCATCGCATCGAGCGCACTGGCGCGTTCGCGGCTCGACGTCTCCACCACCGCGCGCCAGCCGCGTTCCAGCGATTTCTCCAGCAACAGCGGCAGCACCCGCTCCAGCGGCTGCGTCTCCAGATGGTAGAACAGGATTTCGCTCAGTGCATCACCTCCACGGTGAAGCCGCCGGGCGCCTTCACGTAGAAGGTATAGGCATGGGCATGCTCCGGCGGATTGACGTCGAAACCATCGGCCTTGAGGCGCGCATTGATCTCGTCGACCTTGGCGTCGCTGGGCTGGCCGAAGCCGATGTGGAAGGTGCCGGGATAGGTCGCGTCCTTGCCCTTGAACATCGACAGCACGAGCCAGCGGTCGTCGCGCAGGAAAGCCCGGTTCCGGTTGCCGCCGCCGATGTCGATGAGGCCAAAATACTTCTCGAGGAAGCCCTTGGCCGCCGCGACATCGCTCACCGTCAGGTTGAGATGGTTCATGATCATCGGCGGCTCCTCAGCCCTCGAGATTGTCCCGCACATAGCGATCGAGCAGCGCGACGCCGAA
>JBQCIY010000177.1:0-6577 GCA_051953275.1 Devosia sp.
TAGCGATAGTGCTCGGACTTGAACGGGCCGTTCGGCGGCACGCCGATATAGTCGGCCTGCGGCTTGGTGAGCTGGGTCAGCTTGGCGCCGAGCTTGCTCAGGTGCAGCTCGGCGACCTTTTCGTCGAGGCGCTTGGGCAGCACGTGCACGCGCTTTTCGAGGCTCTTGGAATTAGTGAAGAGTTCGATCTGCGCCAGCGTCTGGTTGGAGAAGCTCGCGCTCATCACGAAGCTCGGATGGCCCGTGGCGTTGCCGAGGTTGACCAGACGTCCCTCACTCAGCAGCACGATGCGCTTGCCCGAGCTCAGCTCGACGATGTCGACCTGCGGCTTGACGTTGGTCCACTTGAAATTGCGCAGCCCGGCGACGTCGATCTCGTTGTCGAAATGGCCGATGTTGCACACGATCGCCATGTCCTTCATCTGGCGCATGGCATCGATCGTGATGATGTCGCGGTTGCCGGTCGCGCTCACGACGATGTCGGCGCGATGCGCAGCGTCTTCCAACGTCACGACCTCGAAGCCGTCCATCGCCGCCTGCAGCGCACAGATCGGATCGACCTCGGTCACCAGCACGCGGGCACCGGCACCCTTGAGCGAGGCGGCCGAGCCCTTGCCGACGTCGCCGTAGCCGCAGACGATCGCGACCTTGCCGGCGAGCATCACGTCGGTGCCGCGGCGGATGGCGTCGACCAGCGATTCACGCGTGCCGTACTTGTTGTCGAACTTGGACTTGGTGACGCTGTCGTTGACGTTGATCGCCGGGAACGGCAGCTCGCCTTTCTGCTGCAGCTGATAGAGCCGCATTACACCGGTAGTGGTCTCTTCGCTGACGCCGCGGATGTTGGCGCGGATCTTCGAATAAAAGTGCGGGTCCTTGGCGAGGCGCGCCTTGATGGTGGCAAAGAAGATTTCTTCTTCCTCGTTGCCCGGCTTGGCGAGGATCGAGGGATCGCTCTCCGCCTTGGCGCCGGTCAGCACCAGCATGGTGGCGTCGCCGCCGTCGTCGAGGATCATGTTGGGGGTCTGGCCGCCGGGCCAGTCCATCATCCGGTCGGTAAACTGCCAGTACTCCTCGAGCGTCTCGCCCTTGTGGGCAAACACGGAGATGCCGGCCTTGGCGATGGCCGCAGCGGCATGGTCCTGGGTCGAAAAGATATTGCAGCTCACCCAGCGGACTTCGGCGCCGAGCGCGACCAGCGTCTCGATCAGTACGGCGGTCTGGATGGTCATGTGCAGTGAGCCGGCGATGCGCGCGCCCTTGAGCGGCTGGCTCGCGGCGTATTCCTCGCGGATGGCCATCAGGCCGGGCATCTCGATCTCGGCCATGCCGATTTCCTTGCGGCCGTAGTCGGCGAGCGAAATGTCTTTGACGGCGTAGTCGGCCATGAAGGGTCTCCGGCTGGATGTCGATTTGGCCGCCTTATAGAGGCGGCGGCACCAGCCCGCAATGGGGATATAAAGAAAGCTTTATATCTGTGTCAGGTCTGGCCGGCGCTCGACCACGACGGTTTCGACCTCGACCGGACGGGCCGGTCGGCTGCGGTTGCGCGCCATCTCCTCGATCGCCACGGTCTCGAGCACCGCCGCCTCGCGCCGGGGGCGCCAGAGCGGAACGCGCCGGTGCGGGGTATGCCCGCGCCGCCAGCGGAACGGCAGCGTGATGAAGCCGACCAAGATCGAGACAACCAGGTAGCCGACGATGAAGCCGGCGATGGCCCACATGAACCCTTCGGCCGTCACCGGCACGGCGGGCTTATAGGCCTCGAGTGCGCGCGCCCCGACGTCGCTGTCGAAATAATCGCCCAGATGCTCCACGCGTTGGATCGGGCCGGCATTCTGGAGCTGCGCCAGATCCTGGCTCAGCGCCGCATAGCGGGCGAGCGTGCGCTGCATGCTGACGCCGCGATCGACGAGAAAGCTGTCATGCGAGCTCAGATAGTGCTGCAGCGCATCCTGCCGGCTCAGCCCGAACTTCTGCGCCGACTGGTCGAAATCGGCGACGATGCTGCGCAACTCGTCGACCGCGCCGCCCAGCCGCTGCTCGTATTGCTGCGCATATTCGGGAAATTGCGAGAAGGCCACGGCGAGGCCCAAGCCACCCAGGACTGCCAGCGTTCTGCGCATGTCGATCTCCGCCGAGGTCCTCATGCAACGGCGGGGTGGCCGTCGGTGTTCCCCTGATGGGCCGTGCGCTATTGCGCGCCGATCCCCTCATTGTCTTCGTCGAAGCCGTTTTCGACGAGCGTGGTGATGGCGTCGAGCGCTTCGCGGGCCTGCTTGCCGGTGGCCTGGACGAGGATGGTCGAGCCCGGGCCGGCACCGAGCATCATCAGCCCCATGATGGAGCCGCCCGACACGGTGGTGCCGTCGCGCGTAACCTTGATGTCGGCCTCGAAGCACTCGGCCATGCGCACGAAGCGCGCCGAGGCCCGGGCGTGCAGGCCCTTGCGATTTACGATGGTCAATTGCTGCGCCAGCGCCCGGCCGGCATTCGCTGCTGCATCCATGAACGAAATTCTAAGCCGGAAAGGGCTCAGCCGCCAAGCGACTCGCTCGCAACATTGATGTACTTGCGACCAGCCTCGGCGGCCATGCCGACCGCCTGCTTGATGTCGAGGTCGGAGCGAACGCGCGCGAGCTTCACCAGCATGGGCAGGTTCACGCCGGCGATCACCTCGGCGCCGACGGTCTTCATCACCGAGATCGCGAGATTGGAGGGGGTGCCGCCGAACATGTCGGTGAGGATCACGACGCCGTCGCCGGTATTGGCGGTGCCGACGGCCGCGATGATGTCTTCGCGGCGCGCCTCCATGTCGTCATCGGGACCGATGCAGATCGTTTCCACCTGTTCCTGCGGGCCGACGACATGTTCGAGGGCGGATTTGAACTCGACGGCGAGCGCCCCGTGCGTCACCAGAACCAGACCGATCATGCACTATCCCCTGACGCGCCAGCCCCCTGACGCGACTGCACGGCAGGAGGCCCGATTCTGGACCTGACCCGACGCAAGGCCGGGAGTTTTGCCCTGTGAGTCCGCCGGATCAAGCGGTTTTTTTGCCGGTGGCGGCGGGGCTGCTAAGTGCCCGCAGCGCCTCGCGGATCAGCAGCACCTGATGGCGGCTGTCGACCTTGCCGGCGCGTGGAACGGGGCAACGGGCAAGCCTCATGCCTTCGAGCTCGGTGACCAGTTCGTCTTCCTCGATCATGCGCTCATAGGCGTCGACGAGATCGACCACCAGATGCAGCGCCGCCTTGCTGACGAAGGGGCGGCTGACGATGCCGCGGCCGCGCAGTTCGATCAGGCCTTCGATGGCTTTTGGCGCGTGCATGACGAGGCCCTTGCCGGTGGCCTCAATGTCGATGCGGTCGTCGCTGACGAGCTTTGCCGGGAGCCCGCGCGCCTCCCACTCGTCGATGAGTTCGAGGGCAAGCAGCGACTTGCCGGCGCCGGATATGCCGCGCAGGATCAGCCCCGTCCCGCCGAGGACCAATCCTGTGGCGTGGATGTTGGTGCGGGTCACTTTCGCGGCCGCGGCGGCTTGTCGATGGACACGCGCGGGAGCGTGACGGTGAAGACCGCCCCCGAGCGGTCGGCCCGGTTCTCGGCGACGATGGTGCCGCGATGCGCCTCGACGATCTGCTTGCTGATGGCAAGGCCGAGGCCGGAGTGGTCGCCGAAGTGCTCGCCGTCCGGCCGGTCGGTATAGAAGCGCTGGAAGATGCGCGAGATGTCGCCACGAATGCCCGGGCCTTCGTCCATCACCCGGGTGACGATCCTGTCGTCGGTGGTCTGGATCGACACAGTCACCGTGCTGCCCTTGGGCGAGAACGACACGGCATTGTCGATGAGGTTGTTAAACACCTGCGCCAGCCGGCTGTCGTGCCCGACCAGGGTGGCCGGCGCCTTGCCCTGCCGCTTGTCCAGAACGACGTTCACCTCGCGCGCGGTAGCGACGTCGTGCTGGATCGCCACCATCGCGGCGCAAAGCTTTTCGAGATTGACCGGCTCGGAGGTTTCCCGGGCGAGCTCGGCGTCGAGCCGGCTCGCATTGGAGATGTCGGAGATCAGCCGGTCGAGGCGCCGGACGTCGTGCTGGATGATGGCATTGAGCCGTTCGACATCCTCGGGCCGCTTGGCGCGCGGCAGGGTTTCGACGGCGGAGCGCAGCGAGGTCAACGGATTCTTGAGCTCGTGCGCAACGTCGGCGGCGAACCGTTCGATGGCCTCGATGCGATTGTAGAGCGCGCTCGTCATGGCGCGGAGCGCCCGGCTCAGGTGCCCGACCTCGTCGGTGCGATAGGAAAAGTCCGGGATTTCCTCGCGGCTCGAGATCGAGGTCTGCACCTTTTCGGCCGCCTCGGACAGGCGCCGGAGCGGCCCGGCGATGGTGCCGGCGAGCAGCAGCGAGATGATGATGGTCACTGTCGCCGCGACGAGCGCGATGCGCAGCACGCCCCAGCGTTCGGTCGCGACGATCGAGTCGATCTCGCCGGGCGCCGTCGAGAGCAGCAGCACGCCGACGGTGGCGCGAACGCGCTGTACCGGCACCGCGACCGAGATCACGAGCTGGTGGTCGGAGTCGACCCGGACCACGTCGGCCGGCGCGCCGTTGAGGGCCGCCGCGACCTCGGGATACTTCGTGCCTTCGTCGGGGCCGTATTCCTTGTAGGGCGGGAAGTCGTCGCCAGGCACCCAGCTCATCAGCGTCGTCCACCAGTCGTTGGCCGGCGGCGTCGCCTGCGCCGGTTTGCCGGGCCGGATCACTTCGCCCTTCTGGTAGATCTGGGCGCTGTCGAGGATCATGAAGCCCGACTGGTCGTAGATGCGGGCCCGCGTCTTGGTCGGCGTCACGAGGTTGCCGAGGAGCGGCGCCACGCGTTCGGGATTGATCGGGAATTCGAGGTTCGGATCGTAGTAGGAGAGCGGCGAGACCGCGCTCCCCGACTTGAGCTGCAGCAACCGGTCGGGGTCGACCTGGATCACATCGCTGTCGACGGTGGCCGACGCGGCGATGGCCGCGGCGATGATTTCGCCCTGCACGCGCAGCGACTGCACGCGCGCATCGATCAGCCCGGCACGCCACTGGTTGAGGTAGAGGATGCCGGTGACCAGCACCGCCAGCGCCACCAGGTTGAGCACGATGATGCGCCGCGTAAGCGAGGAAAACACCGTGACGCCGAGCAGCCACTGAATGCCGCGGACAAAGCGGGCGAGCTCGCCTGAAACGGTCTTCCAGACACGGGACAGCGCCGCGGAGCGGCGCCGTGTCTGCGAGGAGGACTTCCTGAGGCCCGGAAGATCCTGTCCGGTGACGGCCATCGGGCCTTACTGTTCCTTGAAGCGATAACCGACGCCGTACAGCGTTTCGATCATCTCGAAGTCGTCGTCGACCGCCTTGAACTTCTTGCGCAGCCGCTTGATGTGGCTGTCGATGGTACGGTCGTCGACATACACCTGGTCGTCATAGGCCGCATCCATCAGCGCATTGCGCGATTTCACCACGCCGGGCCGCAGCGCCAGGGCCTGGAGGATCAGGAACTCGGTGACGGTCAGCGTCACCCGCTGGCCCTTCCAGGTGCAGGTGTGGCGCTCTTCGTCCATCACCAGCGAGCCGCGCTCGATCAGCGCCTTACCCGGCTGAGGCTCGGTCACCGCGCCCGGCTGACCGTCGCGCGGCGCCGAACGGCGGAGGATGGATTTGACCCGCTCGACCAGCAGGCGCTGGCTGAACGGCTTCTTGATGAAGTCGTCGGCGCCCATCTTGAGGCCGAACAGCTCGTCGATCTCCTCGTCCTTGGACGTCAGGAAGATCACCGGCAGGTCCGATTTCTGGCGCAGGCGGCGCAGCAGTTCCATGCCGTCCATGCGGGGCATCTTGATGTCGAGAATGGCCAGGTCCGGTTTGTCCGAGGTCAAGCCCTCGAGCCCTGAGGCGCCGTCGGTATAGGTGGAGACGTTGTATCCCTCGGCCTCGAGCGTCAGCGAGACGGATGTGAGGATATTGCGATCATCGTCCACCAGGGCGATTTTAGGCATCCAAGTCCCTTTCTTTGGGTCAGTTGGCTGTTCGGCCAGGGCCTGCCAAATGTGGCGGAACGAGATTGCCACAATTGCGCATAAACTAAGGCGCCTGTCCGCTATATACCAGACGGCCCTGAGCCGCCATTCCTTGGGGCGACCCAGGAGATTCTCTCAAACTTCCGTCGTACGACCGATTGCCCGCTATCCCCTGTGCGCGGCGTCCCGCAAGCTTCGGGCCTAACCACTGGCGGCAATCGATAGGGGACGAAATGGCTCAAACTGGGGAGCTTCTTGGCCAGCTCAAGGGCATTGCGCGCATCCGTCGCGGCGGCAATCGGGCGCAAATGGTCATGGCCGCATGTGCGGCGGCAGAGGGGCAGCTCACCAATTCCGGGGCGCTGGTCGTCTCGACCGGCGCTTTCACCGGCCGCTCGCCCAAAGACAAATACATCGTTCGCGACGAACTGACGAGCCCGCATGTCTGGTGGGACAACACCGCCGCGATGGCGCCCGAGGCCTTCGACCGGTTGCTCGCCGACATGCTGGACTATGC
>JBQCIY010000178.1:0-7368 GCA_051953275.1 Devosia sp.
GGGTCCAAGCCGGTAGTCGGCAACTTATGGGACCTTCGTCCCGCCGACGCGTTGGGGTGGATTCAGGCATACGCTGCGTAGAGGGCGGTGGAACTGTGCCATCCGCCTCGGCTCCCGCTTTGGCCCACCACGGGACGACTCCCGTGATCCCCAACTCCCCCCGCAGACCGTTCGTCGCGACCTCGCAGCGCGAGGGGATGAGGGGAATATAAGGGGGTTCAGAACACCGGGCATAAGTTTTTTGAAATCGGGGTGAGAGGGGCGGAAACACTGGGGGTTCGCAAGATGAATGGATGTCGGTTGGGGGCAGCGTGCGAGACCGCGACTCTCCCCACCCCGGCTTTGCTAAGCTCGCTTCGCTCGCTAAGCGCGCCGCCCGCGCCACGCGGGGGAGGGAAAGCAAGAGCCGAAGCTGCAGCAAACACGGAGTCATCCCCGCGCAAGCGGGGGCCTCTGTTTGATGGCGCAACGGAGGTTCCCGCCTTCGCGGGAATGACCTTGTGGGTGGGGCCCGCGATGGAGCCTATGGGCAGGTCCGCTACGCCACAACTTTCGGTTCCGTCATGGCCGGACTTGGTCCGGCCACCCAGCGGAATGCGCCGCCGCTGAGGTTTCACGTCTGGCTGGGTCCCCGGGTCAAGCCCGGGGATGACGGAGCGGAGGGTTCTGGATGACGGATGGAGGGATCGCGCGTGGGGCACCCCGCTGATACTTGGTCCTCTCCCGCAGGCGGGAGAGGACGCCGACTACAGGCTCCGCGCAAATCTCGCGGTTCCGTGGCTGACCGACCCCGTTGTTCATGCTATGTTCACGGCATGCCGACGCCGCATCATCTCAAGAACATGGGGGTCTATGCCAACCGCTACCGGCTGGCGGAGGCGGCGGCGCAGGGGCTGCTGCTGTCGCTCAGGTGCCTCAGGTGCAGACGCTCGCCGGTGGTGTTCCTCGCCAGCGACCTGGTGCAGGTGCTCGACCCGAACCGCGACTGCTTCGTGCCGGCGCCGTTCCCGTGCTCGCATTGCGGCAGCGACCGCTTCGTCGAGGTGAAGTTGCGCCCGCAGGAGGAGGCGGCCGTTGGCAAGCTCATGGTGCGGCGGCTCGCCGGTATCCGCAAGGTCGCGGTATGGAGGAACGAGTTTCTGGGTGACCGCCCGTCGCAACAATGGCCGGAAAAGCCGGAGGCACAGCCTCCAGCTTCCCAGGGGGACGGAGCGACCTCAGAACACCGCCTGGCCGATGGCGAAGGCGACGATCAATACGAGCACCGTGATCACGATGAAGATGTAGAAGAGGATTTTGGCAATGCCGGCGGTGGCGGCAGAGATTCCGGTGAAGCCGAGGAAGCCCGTGATGATCGAGATCACGAAGAAGATGAGGGCCCACTTGAGCATGGGTAGACTCCGAAGCTGACGCTGACGCAGGTATAACCGGTCAGCCCCCGGATTCGTTGCACCGCTCAGGCGGGCGGGCGTTGCTCCGCACCGGAGTCGATATAGGTCCGCTGGTAGCGGCCCTTGAGCGAGGTCAGGATCTCGTAGCCAATGGTGCCGGCCGGGTCGGCCTGGTCGTCGACCGAAACGTGCGGCCCCAGCACTTCGACCATTTCGCCGGGAAGCGGAACGTCGTTTTGCAGCTCGGTGATGTCGATGGCGAACATGTCCATCGAGACGCGGCCGATTACTGGCACGATATGGCCGCGCAGGAAGACGCGGCCGCCGGCATGCTGGTTCGTCGAGCTCAGCGACCGGAGGAAACCGTCGGCATAGCCGAGCGCGACGATGGCGATGCGGCTGTCGCGGGTGAGGGTGTAGGTCGCGCCGTAGCCGATGGACTCGCCGGTCTTGCCGTCGCGCACCTGCAGGATCGGGGCTTCGAGCGTGACGGCGCTCGCCATCGGGTTGCGGCGGCCGTTGACGGCGCGGCCGCCGTAGAGCGCGATGCCGGGCCGCACCATCTGGAAATGCGTGTCGCGGCTGGTCATGGTCGCCGCCGAATTGGCGAGCGAGGCCGGGATACCGGGGAACTGCGAGATCACCGAGGAAAACAGCGCGAGCTGGGTGCGGTTCTTCTCGTGCAGCGGCTGGTCGGCGCAGGCAAGGTGGCTCATGATCATCTGCGGGGCGTAGCCGACCTCGTCGCACATGCGGCGGACCACGGAGGTTTCGCTGAGCCGGAAGCCGAGCCGGTTCATGCCGGTATCGAAGTGGAGTGCCGCCGGCAGCGCCTCGTTGCGGCCGAGGCAGGCGACGAGCCATTCTTCCAGCATCGGCAGCGAATTGAGCACCGGCATCAGCCGCTCGCCGACATAGAGCGGGGCCGAGCCGGGATAGAGCCCGTCGAGCACGAAGATGTAGGCCTCGGGCAAGGCGGCGCGGACCGCCAGCGCCTCGTCGGGCGTCGCGACGAAGAAGAAGCGCGCCCCGGCCGAGTAGAACGCCTTGCTGGCTGCGTTGATGCCGGTGCCGTAGGCGTCGGCCTTGACCACCGCGCCGGTGAGCACCGGCGGCCGCTGCGCGCCGGTGGCCGGCGAGGTGCCGTTGGTGACGCGATCGAGCGCCTGCCAGTTGCGCACGAGCGCGCCGAGGTCGACCGTGAGCCGCGGACCGTAGCCCGTGGTGATGGCGGGTGCCGGCATCATTGATATCTTTCCGGCAGGTACTGGTCGTGCGCCAGGTTGCCGAAGCGGGTGAACTGCGCCTCGAAGCTCAGCTGGACGGTGCCGGTCGGGCCGTGGCGCTGCTTGCCGATGATCACCTCGGCGCGGCCGTGGACCTTCTCCATCTCTTCCTGCCAGCTCAGGTGCTCGGGCGTGCCCTCCTTGGGCTCCTTGTTCTTGAGGTAGTATTCCTCGCGGTAGATGAAGAGCACCACGTCGGCGTCCTGCTCGATCGAGCCGGATTCGCGCAGGTCCGCGAGCTGCGGATGCTTGTCGTCGCGCTGCTCGACGGCGCGGCTCAACTGGCTGAGCGCAATCACCGGCACCTCGAGCTCCTTGGCGAGAGCCTTGAGCGTCGTGGTGATCTCGGTGAGCTCCTGCACCCGGTTTTCGCTCGCCTTGCGCGACGAGCCCGAGAGCAGTTGCACGTAGTCGATGATGATGAGGTCGAGTCCCTTCTGCCGCTTCAGGCGGCGGGCGCGGGCGGCGAGCTGGCTGATCGACAGGCCGCCGGTGTCGTCGATGTAGAGCGGCACGGTCGCCAGCATGTTGGAGACGTCGACGAGACGCGCGAACTGGCTCTCGTGGATGTTGCCGCGGCGGATGTCGGACGAGGAAATCTCGGCCTGCTCGGCGAGGATACGGGTGGCGAGCTGCTCGGCGCTCATTTCGAGCGAGAACAGCGCCACCTGGCCGCCGTCGAGAGTCTTGCGGTGCCCATCCGGCGTCGTCTCGTAGCGATAGGAGCGGGCGACGTGGAAGGCGATGTTGGTCGCGAGCGAACTCTTGCCCATCGCCGGACGCGCCGCGAGGATGATCAGGTCGCTCTTTTGCAGCCCACCCATCAGCCGGTCGAGGTCGGTGAGGCCGGTGGCCTGGCCAGATAGCGTACCGTCGCGCTGGTAGGCTTCGCCGGCCATTTTGATGGCTTCGACCAGCGCTTCGTTGAAGGCCTGGAAGCCGCCGTCGTAGCGGCCTTTTTCGGCGAGGTCGAACAGCGACTTTTCCGCTTCCTCGATCTGCTTTGCGGCGGTCATCTCGACGTCGGCATCGTAGGCGGTCGACACCGTTTCCTCGCCGATCTGGATCACCGTTCTACGGATGGCGAGGTCGTAGATGGTCTGCCCGTAGTCGGCGGCGTTGATGACGGTGGTGGCCTCCGCCGCGAGCCGGGCGAGGTATTGCGGCATCGTCACCTCGGCGACGAGCTGGTCGGGCAGGTAGGTCTTGACGGTGATCGGCGTCGCGGCCTTGCCGGCGCGGATGATCTTGCCGGCGACCTCGTAGATCTCGCGATGCACCGGCTCGTAGAAATGCTCGGCCAGCAGGAAGTCGGAGACGCGGTAGAAGGCCTCGTTGTTGACGAGGATCGCGCCCAGCAAAGCCTGCTCCGCCTCGATATTGTGCGGGGCGAGCCGGAAGCTCTTTTCGTCCGCCGGACGAATGCGCGCGACGTTTGAGTCGACCATGGTCGAAAGATTCTCCCCCAAGCCCTTAAGGTTTCTTTAACCACGCACTGCCGCCGCTCAAAGCAGCATCGTCGTCGCCTCAACCGCCGGGACCTGGGCCTCGTGTGACTAGTGTTGATTGTGGGGGAATCTGAGGCAGCCGCTTGCCAGTGGCAGGACCGCCCCGACGCGATTCTCGGCTGAGGCTTTAGCCGTCCGCTTCGAGCGTGGCAATCACACGCCGCAGCATGTCGATGAAGAGCGGGCGCTCGGCAGGCTTGAGGGCCGAGAGGGCGAGCATGTTGACCTTGCCGGCCGCCGTCAGTGCGGCGTCCGCCCGCTCGTGCCCGAGGCGGGTCAGGCGAAGCAGGGTGCTGCGGCGGTCGTTGGGGTCAGGCTCGCCCGCTATGAGGCCGTCACGCTCCATCCGCGCGAGCGTGTTGGCCATGGTCGGCTGCTCGACCGCGGCGAGGCGCGCGAGCTCCTTCTGCGGCAGCGCCGCGCCGGCGGTGAGTGCGAGGAACACCGGCATCGGCCCGGCCGACTTGCCGTCGAGCCGCCGCTCCAGCGCCCGTACCAGGAGGCGGCCGGCATAGTTGGTCAGGTAGCCGATCGAGCTCATCGAATCGCGCGGGATATCCATAGCTTGCTATCCATATCCATAGTGTGCTATGCAATCACGCCAATGCGGCTGAAGCAAGGAGTTTCGCCATGGCCACCAAGAGCAGTTCCGACCGGTACGGCAACGTCGCCATAGCCCTCCATTGGTCGAGCGCGATCGCTGTCATCCTCGCCTGGCTCGCGGGCTTCACCGTCGCCAACGCGCTGCCAGCGGGGCAGGGGGGTGGCCTGTTGCTCGCCCACATCGCGCTCGGGCTCATCGTTTTTGCGCTGACGCTGCTCAGGATCGTCTGGTGGCTGGTGGCAGACAAGCATCCGGGCGCGCCGACGGGGCAGCCGCGCTGGCAGGTCCGGCTGGCGCAGCTGGTGCACGGCTGCCTCTACGTGCTGCTGGTGCTGATGGCGTCGAGCGGCATCACCACGCTGATCCTGTCGGGCGCGGTGCCGACACTGCTCGCCGGTGGGCCGGTGCCCGATTTCTCCGAGCTTATCCCGCGCGTCGCGCACGGCATCATGGCGCGGATCCTCCTGCTGCTGCTGGTGGTGCATGTCGGCGCTGCGCTCTGGCATCAGCTGGTGCGCCGCGACCATCTGCTGGCGCGCATGGGCGTCGGCCGGGCGTAGCGGTCACACGCTCCACGGCGGCTGGAAGCTCGGCTGGTCGCCGATCACGGCGCGGCCGCCGGCGGGGAGCACGACCATCGCCTCGAAGGGGTCGTCACCGATGCAGTCGAGCACGAAATCGGTGAAGGCGGGGATGGCGAAGGCGTCGCCGGGCGCGAGAGCGTGCCGCTCCGCGCCGATGCGGATCTCGGCCGCGCCGCTGAGGCCGACGATGATCTCCTCGCGCGTCATGTGGTGCAGCAAGCCCGGCTCGTGCGGCAGCACCCGTGTCCGCCAGATCGCGGTCTCGGTCGTGCCGCGGCTCGGCGCCGCCACGGGCGTGAAGACGACGCCGGGGATGGTGTCGAAGGACGGGGCGTGGGAATTGTCCATCTTGGGCATTTGGGCTCTCCATGTCCGGGCCGGCTTGCCTGAAGCGGCCGCAGCTTCTATCGTTATCGTCAACACGGCTTGACTATATCGGCCGAATGGGATGGTCAATGCCACTTGACGAAAATTTCAGGCCGGAGCTGATCGACCATGTCGGCTGGCGGCTGTGGCGGCTGGCCCGGCAGTGGAAGGCCGAGTTCGAGGGCGAGATGCAGCGCCGTGGCTACCCATGGGTGGCCGAGGCGCGGGGTGGGGTGATCGGCCATCTCAGGCCCGGCGGCCGTCCGCAATCCGAGCTCGCCGGCCTGCTCGGCGTCAGCAAGCAGGCGGTGCAGCAGTTCGTCGACGAACTCGT
This sequence comes from Devosia sp., assembly GCA_051953275.1. Taxonomy (GTDB): domain Bacteria; phylum Pseudomonadota; class Alphaproteobacteria; order Rhizobiales; family Devosiaceae; genus Devosia_A. The sequence goes on from JBQCIY010000178.1 coordinate 6,074, forward strand.
GCGGGAAGGGGCGGTGGAGCGCGTCGTCGATCCCCGCGACGCGCGCGGCCGCATCGTGCAGCTCACCCGGCGCGGCACCGCCTTCCTCGCGGAGGGCAATGCGGTGAAGCGGCAGATCGAGGCGCGCTATGCCGGGCGGATCGGCCGGGCCCGGCTCGACGCGCTCAATCGGGCGCTGGACGACCTGGCGGAAGAATGAAGGCCGGGATTGCTCCCGGCCTTTTTTCAGATTTCAGCGCTGCGGCGCGATCAGGCTTCGTCGCCTACGGCGTCGGCGGCGGCGGAGCCGGCTTCAGCCTGGCCGGCGGCGAACTCGGCCGCGGCTTCGTCGTCGAAGGTCTGGACCGTGAGGTCCTCACCCTTGGCCTGGCGCTCGGCTTCGTCATCCGAACGGGCGACGTTGACGGTGATCGACACCGCGACTTCGGCGTGGAGGTGGAGCGGCACCGTATGGAGGCCGACGGTCTTGATCGGGTTGGCGAGGTCGACCTGCGAGCGAGCGACGGTGAAGCCGTCGGCGCTGAGCGCCTCGGCGACATCGCGCGAGCTGACCGAACCGTAGAGCTGCCCCGTCTCGCCGGCCTGGCGGATGATCACGACGCTGCGGCCGTTGAGACCCGAGGCGATTCCGGCGGCGGCTTCGCGACGCTCGGCGTTGCGCTTTTCGATCGCGGCGCGCTCGACGTCGAAGCGCTTGCGGTTGGCTTCGGTGGCGCGGAGCGCCTTCTGCTGCGGCAGCAGGAAGTTGCGGGCGTAGCCGTCCTTCACGGTGACTTCGTCGCCGATGTGGCCGTGCTTGCCGACGCGTTCGAGGAGAATGACTTTCATTTCGGTATCCTTGGCTGTCCCGGCGCGATGCCGGTTAGGAGCGGCGGACCATCCGCCACCCCAGCGATCGTCGGTCTGGTTCCCCGCCTTCGCGGGGACGGCGGCGCAACCGCCGCTTACGAAACCGCGTAGGGCATGATGCCGATAAAGCGGGCGCGCTTGATCGCCTGGGCGAGCACGCGCTGCTTCAGCGCCGAGACCGCAGTGATGCGGGACGGCACGATCTTGCCGCGCTCGGACACGTAGCGCTGCAGCAGGCGGACGTCCTTGTAGTCGATCTTGGGCGCGTTCGGGCCCGAGAACGGGCAGGTCTTGCGGCGGCGCTGGAACGGCCGGCGGGCCTGGGAGGTGGAGAGATCTTTGATGGCCATCTTCTGCGTTTCCTCGAATTAGAACCGGCGGGGCGGGCGGGAGTCGCGGTCGCCGCGGCCGAAGCCGCCGCGGTCGCCACGCGGGCCACCCGGACG
>JBQCIY010000179.1:0-14046 GCA_051953275.1 Devosia sp.
AGGCCGAGGCGCTCTCGAGCACCACCTTCCTGGTCGAGGATTTCGAGCCCGAACGCCTCGCTTTCGACATCAGCGCGCCCGATGCGCCGTTCAAGGTCGGCGAGGCCAACGACATCACCGTGGCCGCCAAGTACCTCTACGGCGCCACGGCCCCCGGCCTGTCGATCGAGGCCGACGCCGTGCTGCGGCCGGTCTCGACCCTCAAGGACTACCCCGGCTATACCTTCGGGCGCACCGACGACACGCTCGAGACCGACCGCGAACCGCTCGGCGTCGTCGGCACCACCGACGACCAGGGCAACGCCACCGCCGAGGTGACGCTGCCGGCGCCGCAATCAACGACGACGCGGCCGCTCGAGGCCGACGTGATCATGCGCCTCGTCGATACCAACGGCCGCACGGTCGAGCGCACGCTCACCCGTCCGGTCGCCGCGACCACCGACCGCATCGGCATCAAGCCGCAATTCGCCTCGGGCGACGGGTTGCAGTCGGGCACCCAGGCCGGCTTCGACGTCATCGACGTCGGCACCGACGGCAAGCTCGCCGCCCGGACCGGCCTCGCCTGGACCCTGAGCAAGCTCGACTCGTCGTATCAGTGGTACCGCGACAACGGCAGCTGGAAGTGGGAGGAGATCACCACCACCAGCAAGGTCGCCAACGGCACCGTCGATACGCTCGCGACCGGCCCGGCGACCGTCGCCTCGGCCATCGACTACGGGCACTACCTGCTCGAGGTGACGGCGCCAGACGGCTCGACCTCGTCGAGCTACGACTTCTATGCCGGCTACTACTATCCGACCGCCGGTAGCGACACCCCGGACAAGCTCCAGGTCGCGCTCGACAAGCCGGCCTATAAGCCGGGCGATGTCGCGCATCTGCGGCTCGATCCGCAGTTCGCCGGCACCGCGGTTGTGATGGTGGTCGACGACCACGTCATCGACATGAAGGCGGTGGACGTGCCGGAGGGCGGCACCACGGTCGATGTCCCGGTGACCGCCGACTGGGGTCCGGGCGCTTATGTGACCGCAACGCTCTATCGTCCCGCCGACGCCGCGCAGAAGCGGATGCCGGCGCGGGCGCTGGGCCTCGCCTTCGCCAGCGTCGATCCGGGGGACCGCAAGCTCGCCCTGAGCCTCGATGCGCCCAAGGAAGCGCTGCCGCGTACAAGCTTCAGCACGAAGATCAAGCTCGGCAACGTGCCGGCCGGCACCAAGGCCTATGTGGCCGTGGCGGCGGTCGACCTTGGCATCCTCAACCTCACGCACTTCGCCGTGCCCGATCCCGATGGCTACTATTTCGGCCAGCGCCAGCTCGGCGTCGAATTCCGCGACCTCTACGGCCAGCTGATCGACCCGACACAGGGCATCATGGGGGCGCTGCGCTCCGGCGGCGACGAGGCCGCAAGCCGTCTCGGCACCCCGCCGGCGACGTCCGTGCTCGTCGCCCTGCACTCGGGCGTAGTGACCGTCGCCGACGACGGCACCGCCACCGTGAGCTTCGACATGCCCGACTTCGCGGGCACCGTCCGGCTCATGGCCATGGCCTGGACCGATACTGCTGTGGGCCACGCTTCGGCCGACGTGATCGTCCACGATCCGGTGGTGGTGACGCTGAGCCCGCCGCGCTTCCTGCGTATCGGCGATACGTCGCGCCTCTTGGTCGAGGTGAACAACGTCTCCGGCCCCGCCGGCAGCTACAAGGTCGACCTCGACACCGGCGCCGGCATTTCCACAAAGGCGGCCAACTCCAGCTTCGACCTCGGAGCCGGGGCTAGAACGGCACTCAACCTCGACCTCACCGGCATGCTGCTCGGCGACCAGCCGATCAAACTGACGCTGACGGAGCCGGACGGCTCGACGCAGGTCAAGGACCTGACGCTGGGCGTCCGCGCCACGGCGGCGCCGCAGACGGTGAGCGAGCTCGTGCCGCTCGATCCGGGCAAGTCCGTCACACTCGACAAGAGCCGGTTCGACACCCTGCTGCCGCACACCAGCCTGATGACCATCGCCATCGGGCCGATCGCCCGGCTCGACGTGCCGCACCTCCTCGATGTGCTCGATCGCTACCCCTATGGCTGCGCCGAGCAGGTGACCAGCCGTGCCCTGCCGCTGCTCTATCTCAACGATGTGGCGGCAAGCCTCGGGCTCGGCACCGACGATGCGCTGCACCAGCGCGTGGTCGATGCCATCGCCAATCTTCTCACGCACCAGACCTCGACCGGCGGCTTCGGCCTGTGGGGTCCGTACGACGAGGACGATCTGTGGCTCGACGGCTACGTCACCGACTTCCTGCTGCGCGCCAAGGCCAAGGGCTTCGACGTGCCGCAGCAGGCCCTGTCGAGCGCCCTCGACAACCTCAGCAACCAGGTCGCCGCGGCGCAGGACTTCGACAAGGGCGGTGAAGACCTCGCTTACGCGCTCTACGACATGGCGCGCGGCGGCCGGGCCGCCATCGGCGACCTGCGCTACTACCTCGAGGCGAAGCTGAACAACTTCGGCTCGCCGCTGGCCAAGGCCCAGCTCGGCGCGGCGCTCGCTCTCTACGGCGACCGCACCCGGGCCGCGACGGCGTTCAACGCGGCGCTCGAAGGCCTCAAGGCTCCCGACGATCCGAAGCGCTACCGCACCGACTACGGCAGCCAGCTCCGCGACACCGCCGCAACCCTGGCGCTCGCCGCAGAGTTCGCCCCACCGGGCGTCGATCTCGGCGCCTTGGCCAAGACGCTCGCGACCGAGCGCGGTGTCGCCAAGTGGACCTCCACCCAGGAGGACGCGCAGACGCTGCTCGCCGCGTCTGCCTTGCAGAAGCAGGCGACCGAAGGCAGCGTCACGGTCGACGGCAAGGCGCTGACCGGCACGGTGTACCTGCGCTACCAGCAGGAGCACTTCGACGGCGCGCCTGTGGTGGTCACCAATACCGGCAACCAGCCGACCGAGATGACGGTCAGCATCACCGGCATTCCGGCGACGCCCCCCAAGGCCTCGGGCAACGGCTTCACCATCAAGCGGACCTACTACCTGCCCGATGGCACCGAAGCCGACCTCACCAACGTGCACCAGAACGACCGCTTCGTGGTGGTGCTCGAGATGACTGCCGACAACCTCGGTACCGGTCAGTACCTGGTCGCCGATCCCCTGCCGGCCGGCTTCGAGATCGAGAACCCGGATCTGAGCTCGTCCAACGGCGTCGCCGATCTCAGCTGGCTGCAGGTCGACCAGCCCACACACGTGGAATCGCGCACCGACCAGTATGTCGTGGCGTTCCGCTACGTCGAGGACACGCAGGACTTCTCGACGGCGTACATGGTCCGCGCCACGTCGCCGGGGAAATTCGCGATGCCCGGCGCGACGATCGAGGACATGTACCAGCCGGTCCTGCGGGCCAATACCGACGCTGACACCGTCACCGTGCAGTTGCCGGGCGAGGGCCAGCCGACTCCCGCCAGGGCCGCCGCACCGGCGAACAGCCAGCCCGTCGGCGGCGCCGCGGATGCCACGCACGACGCCAACAGCCAGTCCGGGGGCGCCACGCAGATGGTCACCCGCACCGTCAAAACCATCCCCGTGAAGCCCTCGAACTGAGGCGCGGGATATGACGACGAGCGCTCTGCTCGACCGGCGGCCGGCGCGGCGAACGCCACGCTGGCCGGCCTTCGCGCTGGTGAGTGTGCTGACCCTCGGCGGCGTCGGCCTCGTCGGCGCGGGCTTCGTCCGCGGCGTCTGGGTCGAAGCCGCGGCGGATCTTCCTCCGACGCCGGATGCCGCCACCATGCCGGTTTCGACCGTGGTGGTCGACCGTACCGGCCAGATGCTGCGGCCCTACACCACGAAGGACGGCATCTGGCGTTTGCCGGTGGCGATGAAGGACGTCGACAAGCGCTTCATCACCATGCTGCTGGCCTATGAGGACCGACACTTCGAGACCCATCACGGCGTCGACTGGGGCGGCATTCTGCGGGCCGCCGGGCAGTTCGTCCTGGCCGGCGGCCATATCGTTTCCGGTGGCTCGACGCTGACCATGCAGCTCGCGCGCCTCATCGAAGGCAACTCGACGCACGATCTCGACGCCAAGGTCAGGCAGATCGTCCATGCCACCGAGCTCGAGGGCGAGCTGAGCAAGGACCAGATTCTGACGCTCTATCTCAACCTGGCGCCCTATGGCGGCAACATCGAGGGCATCCGTGCCGCAAGCCTCACCTATTTCGGCAAGGAGCCCTCGCGGCTGACCACCGCCGAGGCGGCACTACTGGTTGCGCTGCCGCAGTCGCCGGAAGCGCGCCGGCCGGATCATGACGCCAAGGCGGCGGAAGCCGGACGCGACCTCGTGCTCGACCGCATGGTCGACGAAGGCGTGCTCACGGCCGAAGAGGCGACCGCGGCCAAGCGCGAGCCGGTCCCCACCGGCCGCAAGGCGTTCCCGATGCTTGCCGCGCACCTTGCAGATGAGGCGATCGCGGCAAGACCCAATGCCCGCGAGATCAAGGTCACGGTCGACAAGACCTTGCAGGACAAGCTGGAACGGCTGGCCTCCGCCCGCGCCGTGCTGATCGGACCGAAGGTGTCGGTCGCGATCCTCGTCGCCGACCAGGCGACCGGCGACATTCTCGCCTCGGTTGGCTCGGCCGGATATCTCGGCACCGAGAATAGCGGCTTCGTCGACATGACCGAGGCCGTGCGCTCGCCCGGCTCGACCCTGAAACCGGTGATCTACGGCCTTGCCTTCGAGCTCGGCCTCGCCCATCCGCAATCGCTCATCGAGGACCGGCCGACCGCCTTCGGTGGTTACGTTCCCATCAATTTCGACGGTCTCAACCGCGGCACGGTTACGGTGCACGACGCGCTGACCGAGTCCCTCAATGTGCCGGCGGTGATCACGCTCGATGCCGTGGGTGTCGCGCGGCTCGTCTCCCGGCTGAAGCGCGCTTATGCCAATCCGCTGCTGCCCGACGAAACCGCAGCCGGCCTCGCGGTCGGGCTCGGCGGCGTGGGCGTCACTCTCCGCGACCTTGTTTCGATCTACGCCGCCATCGGCCGCGGTGGAACGCCGGTCCACTTGAAGGACGGCGTGATGACGCCGCCGGCCGATGACGCCGTGCCGGCGCCGGTGCTCGACCCGGTCGCCGCCTGGTACGTCACGGATGTGCTGCGCGACGTCCCGCCGCCGATCAACGGTACCCCCGGCCGCATCGCCTACAAGACTGGCACTTCGTATGGCTACCGAGACGCGTGGTCGATCGGCTACGACGGCCGGACCGTGATCGGCGTTTGGGTCGGCCGTCCTGACGGCGCGCCGGTGCCCGGTATCGCCGGCATCACGACGGCGGCGCCGATCCTGTTCGAGGCGTTCGACCGCATGGCGACGCACGTGGCGCCGTTCCGCTCAGCGCCGCCCGGCGTGATCTTCGGCACCAATGCCGACTTGCCGGCGCCGCTCAAGCGCTTCCGCCACCCCGACGAAAACATGGTGGCAAAGGACTCCGCGCCGCAGATCGCCTATCCGGCGGACGGCGTGGCTGTCGACCTCGGCGTCGCCAACGGCGACAAGGCGCCGCTGATCCTCAAAATCCGGAACGGCGCTCCACCCTTCACCTTCTTTGCCAATGGCGCGCCGATCGGTCAGAGCGCTTTTGCCCGCCAGGAGAGCTGGATGCCGGATGGCCCGGGGTTCGTCACCCTGTCCGTCGTCGACGCCAAGGGACGTAGCGACAAAGTGAAGGTGTCGATCGATTAGGCTGTGACGCTCGCCACATTCAGCCATTTGCCCTCGGCGCTCGAGCGTGCCATCGCCTCGACCGTACGCTCGATCTCGAGGCCCTTGCTGAAATCGATCACCCGCGCGGGTTTGCCGGCGATGCGTGCCAGCAGTTCGTGGCATTCGATGACCTTGAGGTCGTTGAAGCCGAGCCCGTGACCGGGTGCAGGAATGAAGCGGTCGTAAGGCGCATGCACCGGGCCCGCAAGGATGGTGCGAAAGCCGCGCGTCTCCTTTGCGCCATCGGCGGTATAAAGCATGAGCTCGTTGAAGCGCTCCTGGTCGAAAACGATCGCGCCTTTGTCGCCGAAGAGCTGCAGTGCGATGCGCCCCTTCCGGCCCCAGGCGCTGCGATTGAGCGCGAGCAGGCCCGATGCACCGTCCTCGAGGCTGAACAGCACCGTTGCGATATCGGCGGTTTCGACCGGACGGGCCGCGCCGTTTGGCTGCGGCCGCGTCGCGTACGGCTTGCTCTGCTGCGTGATCACCTTGGCGATTTGACCGAGCAGCGTCGTGATCAATGACAGGCCATGCACGCCGAAATCGTCAAGCGCGCCGTGGCCGGACGATTTCTCGCTCTTGAGCCCGAAGGGCGCATTGGGGTCGGCCATGAAATCCTCGTCCATTTCGATACGGACGTGGTTGACCGTGCCGATGGTCCCGGAGTTGAGCAGCGCCTCGATCTGCCGGACGATCGGGTTCTGGATGTAGTTGTAGCCCAGGATCGCGACCTTGCCTGAGGCTTTGGCCGCATCCGCCATGCGCCGCGCATCGGCAAGGCTGGTCGCCATCGGCTTTTCGCACCAGACATGCTTGCCCGCTTCGAGGGCACCCACCGCCATTTCGGCATGGAACGCATTGGGGGTCGTGATCGAAACCACGTCGACCTGCGGGTCGGTGACGAGGGTGCGCCAGTCGGCGCCGGAGCGGGAAAAGCCGAATTCGGCGGCTCGCTGCGCGGCGAATTCGGGGGTGGTTTCGCACAGGTGCTCGAGCCGCACGCCCGGGCCGTCACCGAACACGGCGTGCACCGCGTTCCAGGCCAGCGCGTGGCATTTGCCCATATATCCCGTGCCGATGAGGCCGACGCCGATCGAGTCCATGTGGTTCCTCCCCCGCGGCACCAGACCACCCCTTGACGGCGGGCGCAATTGCGGCTCGGTAAGCCCTATGTCCGTGTCCGAAACGCCCTATGTTGCACCTCGGGATTTCGACGAGCTGCGCAGCGCCATCCTCGAGCGCAAGGCGACGCTGCCCAAGCGGCTGACCCAGGTCGCGGTCTATGCCCTTGATAACCCGGACGAAATCGCCTTCCGCACGGCCGCCAGCATCGCCAGCGCCGCTTCCGTGCAGCCTTCAACCCTGGTCCGCTTCGCGCAAAGCTTTGGATTTGAAGGTTTTTCCAGCCTGCAACAGATCTTCCAGGATCGCCTCAAATCCCGCACCTCGAGCTACGAGGAGCGCCTGCGGCGGCTCGAAGAGGGCAGCGCGTCGGTGCCGGAGAGCCAGGCGATCCTCAACGGCTTCGTGACCGCCGGGCATCGCTCGCTCGATGCCTTGAGCCAAGCCATTGATCCGGCTGCATTTGAGCGCGCCGTGGCGACCTTCGCGCGGGCCCAGACAATCTTCCTCATCGCCAAGAGACGAAGCTATCCGATCACGTCATATATGGCCTATGCCTTTGGAAAGCTTAGGGTAAAGTGCATCGCTGTGGGCACCGCGGCGGGCATCGACGACGACGTGCTGGCGCTCGCCGGACCGAACGACGCGGCCTTTGCGGTGAGCTTTTCGCCCTATGCGACGGAGAGCGCCGCGCAGGCGCGGACCATGGCGGGGCGCGGCGTACCCGTTGTCTCTCTTACGGATTCGGCGTTTTCGCCGCTCGCCGAGGTGAGCAGCGTGTGGTTCGAGGTGGTGGAGGCGGACCATGCGGGCTTCCGCTCGCTGTCGGCCAGCATGGCCTTCGCCATGGCGCTCACGGTGAGCGTCGCCGAAGCCCGCCGGCACCGCTCCGGCTGATTTTTTCGACCCCACACATATGCCCTTTCGGGACGCGTTTTTCACGACGAACGGGCTTGTTGCACTCATCACGATTGGAACAAAAATTCCATGTTGACTGTGTAGCGGAACCGGTGTTTCGGTAACGTGCATCAGGGAGGCTGACGTGGCAGCGACGCGCGAGGACGCGGGCGGACGCCCGCTCGATGTCATCACCATCGGACGAGCCTCGGTCGACCTCTACGGCCAGCAGATCGGCACCCGGCTCGAGGACATCGGCAGCTTCGCCAAGTCGGTCGGCGGTTGCCCCGCCAACATCGCCGTCGGCACCGCCCGGCTCGGGCTGAAATCGGCACTGCTGACCCGCGTCGGCGCCGAGCAGATGGGCGGCTTCATCAAGGAGCAGCTGGTCCGCGAGGGCGTCGAGACCAAAGGCATCGTGACCGACAAGGAGCGGCTGACGGCGCTGGTGCTGCTGGCGGTCGAGGCCGAAGGCCGCTCGCCGATGATCTTCTACCGCTCCGACTGCGCCGACATGGCGCTCGACGAGACCGATATCGACGAGAGCTTCATCGCCTCGGCCCGCGCCATCGTCGTGACTGGAACGCATTTCTCCACCGCCAACGCCGCCGCCGCGCAGAAGAAGGCCATCCGCCTCGCCAAGGCGCACGGCGGCAAGGTGGTGTTCGACATCGACTACCGGCCCAACCTCTGGGGCCTCGCCGGCCACGCGGCCGGTTTCGAGCGTTACGTGCAATCCGACCGCGTGACCGCGATGTATCAATCGATCCTGGCGGACGTCGACCTGGTGGTCGGCACCGAAGAGGAGATTGCCATCGCGGCGGGCACGTCGGACCTCCCCGCCGCGCTCAAGGCGATCCGAGCTCTCACCGGGGCAACGATCGTCTTGAAGCGCGGCGCCAAGGGGTGCATCGTCTATGACGGTCCGATCCCGGCCGACCTCGAACAAGGCATCGTCGGCAAGGGTTTCCCGATCGAGATCTATAACGTGCTGGGCGCCGGCGACGCCTTCATGTCGGGCTTCCTGCGCGGCTGGCTGAAAGACGAACCTCATTCTACATCCGCCACCTGGGCCAACGCCTGCGGCGCCTTCGCCGTGTCGCGGCTGCTCTGCGCGCCGGAATACCCGACCTGGGACGAGCTCAGCTTCTTCCTGCAGCATGGGAGCCGTGAGAAGGCGCTGCGCAAGGATGAGGCGCTCAACCATTTGCACTGGGCGACGACGCGCCGAGAGGCGATCCCGCAATTGATGGCCCTCGCCATCGACCACCGGCTGCAGCTCGAGGAGCTGCCGGGGGCGACCCCCGACAAGATCGCCGCATTCAAGCGGCTCGCGGTAAAGGCCGCAACCAAAGTGGCGCGCGGCCGGCCCGGCTACGGCATGCTGCTCGACGACAAATATGGCCGCGACGCGCTGTTCGACGCCGGCGATGCCGGCAACCTCTGGATCGCCAAGCCCATCGAGCTGCCGGGCAGCCGGCCTCTGCGTTTCGAGTTCAGCCAGGACCTCGGCAGCCGGCTGGTGGACTGGCCGGTGGACCATTGCATCAAGGTGCTGTGCTTTTATCGACCCGACGATCCCGCGGCGCTGAAGGCGGAGCAGGTCGACAAGCTTCGCCAGGCCTACGACGCGGCGCGCAAGGTCGGCCGCGAGCTGCTGATCGAGATCATTGCCGGCAAGCACGGCGCACTGGACGACAGGACAGTGGCGACGGCGCTGAGCGAACTCTACGCCGCCGGGCTCAAGCCCGACTGGTGGAAGCTCGAGCCGCAGGCCTCGCGGCGGGCCTGGGCAGAGATCGATCGTGTCATCGAAGCCAACGACCCCTATTGCCGCGGCGTCGTGCTGCTCGGCCTCGATGCGCCGCAGGACGTGCTGGAGCAGGGCTTTGCCGCGGCGCGCGGGGCCCGCACGGTGAAGGGCTTCGCGGTCGGCCGTACGATCTTCGGTGAGACGGCGCGCAACTGGCTCGCCGGCCGGGTGAGCGACGAGCAGGCGGTCAGCGAGATGGCGCGACGGTTCGAGTCGCTGACAGAGACCTGGCAACGGCTCGGCGAAACGGCCGCGGCTTGATATGAATGTTCCCCGGGTGTCATCCCCGCGAAAGCGGGGACCCAACTGGCCGCAGCGCAGGGTGACGAATGGGTCCCCGCTTTCGCGGGGATGACACCTTGTGGAGTGAGGAGGAAACGATGACGACCAACACCATTCGCCTCACGATGGCGCAGGCGCTGGCGAAATTCCTGACCAGGCAGCTGACCGAGATCGACGGCGGGACGGTGCCGCTCTTCGGCGGCGTGTTCGCGATCTTCGGACACGGCAATGTCGCGGGGCTCGGCGAGGCGTTGTACCAGGTGCGCGACACGCTGCCGACCTATCGCGCGCACAACGAGCAGGGCATGGCGCACGCCGCCATCGCCTATGCCAAGGCAAACTTCCGCCGCCGCATGATGGCGGTGACGAGCTCGATCGGCCCCGGCGCAACCAACATGGTGACGGCGGCGGCGCTGGCGCATGTGAACCGGCTGCCGCTGCTGCTGCTGCCCGGCGACGTATTCGCCAACCGCGCGCCCGACCCTGTGCTGCAGCAGGTTGAAAGCTTTGCCGACGGCACGGTCAGCGCCAACGACGTATTCCGCCCGGTGAGCCGCTATTTCGATCGCATTGCGCGGCCTGAGCAGTTGATCAGCGCGCTCGAGCGGGCCATGGAGGTCTTGACCGATCCAGCCGATTGCGGCCCGGTGACCCTGGCGCTGTGCCAGGACGTGCAGGCCGAGGCCTATGACTATCCCGCGGCGATGTTTGAGGAGCGGGTGTGGACGCAGCGCCGGCCGCGCGCCGATATCGAGGAACTGGGCGCGCTCACACGGGCGCTGAAGGCGGCAAAGAAGCCGATGATCATTGCCGGCGGCGGCGTGCTCTATTCCGGCGCCACGGATGCGCTCAAGGATTTCGCCGCACGCCACCACATTCCGGTGGCGGAGACGCAGGCCGGCAAGTCGTCGTTGCCGCACGACAATGAGTGGAATCTCGGTTCAATCGGCGTCACCGGTTCTTCGGCCGCCAATCTTTGCGCTGAAGAAGCGGACCTCGTGCTCGCCGTCGGGACCCGGCTGCAGGATTTCACGACCGGCTCGTGGGCATTGTTCCGCAATCCCGACCTGCACCTGTTCGGCCTCAATGTCCGGGCGTTCGATGCGACGAAGCACCGGGCGGTGCCGGTGGTGGCCGATGCGCGCGAGGCACTGAAGGAGCTCTCCTACGACCTCGGCGGCTGGCAGGCGCCGGCCTCGTGGGCGACCATGATCCGGGGCCGGATCGGCGACTGGAAGCGCGCCGCGGCCGCGGTGATGGCGCCGACCAACGCCCTGCCCTCGGACGCCCAGGTGATCGGCGCAGTGCACCGGGCTCGCGGTTCGGACGTGACGCTGGTGTGCGCGTCCGGCGGATTGCCCGGCGAGCTCCACAAGCTCTGGCCGGCCGGTGGGCCGGGGAGCTACCACCTCGAATACGGCTACTCGACGATGGGCTACGAGATCGCCGGGGGCCTCGGCGTCAAGATCGCCAAGCCCCAGAGCGACGTGATCGTGATGGTCGGCGACGGCAGCTACATGATGATGAATTCCGAGCTCGCGACGTCGGTGATGCTGGGCAAGAAACTGACCGTGGTGCTGCTCGACAACCGTGGCTTCGGCTGCATCAACCGGCTGCAGATGGCAACCGGTGGCGCCAACTTCAACAACCTGCTCAAGGACGCCTATCACGAGGTGATGCCGGAGATCGATTTCGTCAAACACGCCGAATCGATGGGCGCGGTGGCGCGCAAGGCGGCCTCGATCGCCGAGCTCGAAGCGCATTTGAAGGCGGCTGAAGCGGACGACCGCACCTCGGTGATCGTGATCGACACGGACCCGCTGATATCGACCGAAGCCGGCGGCGCGTGGTGGGACGTCGCGGTGCCCGAGGTGTCGCCGCGCCGCGAAGTGAATGCCGCGCGCAAGGACTATGAGGACGCGGTGAAGGGACAGAGGCTGTAGGGCTGCCTGAAATCGTGCAGTCGGCGTCCTTCTCCCGCCTGGGGGGGAAGGTGCCGGCTAAGCCGGCGGAAGGGGCGGCCGCTTGCGCCCGTGCTTGGGGCCGCCCCCTCCACCATGCTTCGCATGGTCCCCCTCCCCCGCACGCGGGAGAGGAGCGCCGACTGAGACAATGAAAAAAGGACCATCCATACAATGAAAGCCAAACTGGGCATGTCGCCCATCGCCTGGTGGAACGACGATCTGGTGGAGCTGAGCGATGACGTGTCGCTCGAGGAGTGCCTCAGGCAGTCGCGCTCGGCCGGATTCACCGGCATGGAGAAGGGCCGCCGTTTCCCTGACGATCCCAAGGTCATGCTGCCCATCCTCAAGGCCGCCGACGTGACGCTGTGCGGCGGCTGGTTCTCGGGCACGCTGGTCAACGAGGACATCGAGGCCAACAAGGCGCGCATCCAGCCCATGATCGAGCTGTTCAAGGCGGTCAACGCGCCCTGCATCGTCTATGGCGAGGTGGGCCGCTCGATCCAGGGCGACCGGACGAAGCCGCTGGCGACCAAGCCGAAGCTGAGCGACGACGAGATGAAGGCCTATGCCAAGAAGGTCACCGCGTTCGGCGAGTGGGCCGCCGAGCAGGGCATGCCGCTCAGCTACCACCATCATATGGCGGCGGTGGTCGAGACCGAGCCGGAGCTCGATGCCTTCATGAAGTATTCCGGCCCAGGCATTCCACTGCTGCTCGACGCTGGCCATCTCGCTTTTGCCGGGGGCGACGTGCTGCGCGCCATCGACCATCACCACGCACGCATCAACCACGTGCATGTGAAGGACATCCGCCGGCCGGTGATCGATGGACTCGACCGGACCCGGCAAAGCTTCCTCGATGCGGTGGCGCTCGGCGCCTTCACCGTGCCGGGCGACGGTTCGCTCGATTTCGGCGCCATCGTCCAGCGCTTCGCCGACTATGGCTATGAGGGCTGGTTCGTGGTCGAAGCCGAGCAGGACCCGAAGAAGAACCCGCCGCTCCGGATGGCCCAGGTCGGTCACAAGGAGCTGATGCGGGTCATGACCGCCGCGGGTTATACTGTAGAGACACAAGGCTTCCCCAATGGCTGAACTGCGCATCCGCCCCGAGCGTGGCGACGACGAGCGCCGCCACCACATCACGCCCGCGTCCGCTGGCTGGCGCTATGTCGGCTTCGACCTGTGGGAGTTCGAGGCGCCCGACTTCGTCAAGGGCGGCAAGGACGACCGCGAGGTGTGCCTGGTGTTCGTTTCGGGCAAGGGCAAGGTCGTGGTGGACGGCAAGGACTTCGGCGAACAGGGTGAACGCATGTCGCCCTTCGACGGCCCGCCGGCCGCCGTCTATGTGCCGGCCGGCGCCGAGTGGACGGTAACGGCGACGACCGACCTGACGCTTGCGGTGTGTACCGCGCCGGGCGGCGGCTCGTACGAGGCGCGGGTCATCGCCCCGGGCAGCCATGGGCAGATCACCCGCGGCAAAGGCAGCAACATACGCTATGTCACCGACATCCTGCCCGAGGGCGATGCGGCGCATGCGCTGCTGGTGGTGGAGGTGATCACGCCGGCGGGCAACACGTCATCGTACCCGCCGCACAAGCACGACACCGACGATCTGCCGCGGGAATCGCTGCTGGAGGAGACCTACTACCACCGGCTGAAGCCGCCGCAGGGCTTTGCGCTGCAGCGCGTCTATACCGACGACCGCTCGCTCGACGAGGCCATGGCGGTGGAGGACGGCGACGTGACGCTGGTGCCGCGCGGCTATCACCCCGTCGCTACCGTGCACGGCTACGACCTCTATTATCTCAACGTGATGGCCGGGCCGAAGCGGACGTGGAAGTTCCACAATGCGCCCGAGCACGAGTGGCTGCTGAAGGCCTGACGGTCAGGCGAGACCCAGGAAAAGGGCGAGGGCGCGGGTCACCGAAAGCATCGCGCCGTCGTCCAGGCGGCCGAAGACCGGGCCGAGCTTGTCGCGCCGGATCGTCATCGCCTTGTCGACCATGATCTGCGACGTCTTGCGCAGCCCGTTCGTGTCGTCGGCGTCAATCGTCGGCCGAAGCAACGGGGCATCGACCAAAGTCGCGGAGATCAGCAGGACGGTCACGGTAGCCGTCTGATCGAATTGGTCGGACTGGATGACGAGCGCCGGGCGCGGCTTGCCGTAATCGCCTTGTATCGAAACGGTGACAAGATCGCCGCGCGTCAAGCCTCAGGCTC
>JBQCIY010000180.1:0-5047 GCA_051953275.1 Devosia sp.
GACCATCACCAGCGCGGTGCCCGCGAACTGCGGGTCGAGCCGGAGGTGGGCGGTCTCGCCGGTTTTGTAGGTCGGCTTGTCGAGCGCGACCTTCAGCGTGTCGGGCGTATCCGAACCGGCTTCGGAATAGTAGTAGCCAGCGTAGAACGAGTAGCTCGACGAGGTGCTGCCGTCGGCGGCGGTGACCTCGAGCAGGTAGTCGCCCCACTGGACGGGAGCGGCGACCGTGGTCGGGCCGTTGCCGTTTGTGTCGATGGTGCCGTTGGCGACCTTGGACGTGGTGGTGATGCCCTCCCACTTCCAGGTGCCGTTGTCGCGGTACCACTGGTAGGTGGTCTCGATCTTGCTGAGCGTCCAGTTGAGGCCGCTCTCAGCCACGAGCTTGTTGTCCGGGCCGACGGTGATGACGTCGAAGCCGGCGCTCGAGCCTTGCTGCAGGCCCGAAGCATCTTCGAACTGCGGCTTGAGGCCGATGCGGTTGCCCTGCGCCATGACCGGACGCGAGACGGTGCGTTCGACCGTGCGGCCGTTGGTGTCGACCAGACGCAGGATCACGTCGGCCTCGAACGGACGCGTGGACGCCTGCGGATCGGGCAGAGTCACGGCGGCGACGGCATTGCCCTGGTCGTCGGTGGTGCCGACGACGCCGAGAGGCTCGCGGTCGGTCTCGAGCGTATCGTCGGTGCGGCCGAAGGTATAGCCGGGGTAGTCCTTGAGGGTCGAGACCGGCCGCAGCACGGCGTCGGCCTCGATCGACAGGCCGGGGGCCGTGGCGCCGTAGAGGTACTTGGCGGCCACGGCGATGTCGTTGGGCTCGCCGACCTTGAACGGCGCATCGGGCGCGCCGATGTCGAAAGCGAGGCGTTCGGGCTCGAAATCCTCGACCAGGAAGGTCGTGGTGGAGAGCGCGTCGGCCTTGGGGTCGGCATAGAGCTTGATGGTCCAGGCGCCGCGCTGCGCCGCCTTGTCGAGCGTCAGGGCATCGAAATAGCTGCCGGCGCCCTTGTCGTTGAGCACGAGGCGCGTCGCTTCGACGCCGTCGGGCCGCTCGACCTCCATGGTGAGCGGCAGGTTCGGCACCGACTTGACGTGCGGGTCGCGGACCAGCGCGGTCAGGAACACCGTTTCACCCGGACGATAGACGCCGCGCTCGGTGGTCGCGAACACATCGAGCGGGCCCGGGGAGGGGCGGCCGTCGACACCGCGGTCACTGAGGTCGAAGCCCGGCTTGCTGACGTCGAGGAAGGCGTAGTCGCCGGCGTCGGTCTGGGTGACGATGAGCTGTGGCGCCTCGCCGCCGTCGCCGCGGGCGAGGCCCGGCGCGAAGGTGACTTCGCCGTTGGCATCGGTGGTCGCCGTGCCGAGGATCTCGTTGTTGACGGCAACCAGGTTCACCTTGGCGCCGGCGACCGGCTGGGCGCTGGTCAGCGAGCGGACGAAGGCGTGGATGCCGTCATCGCCGGTGACGGTCGAGAGCCCGAGATCGGTGACGATGAACCACTGCGTAGCGAGGTCGGAATAGTCGTCGGCGCTCTTGGCACTCGAAACCTTGGCCGTGACCACATAGGCGCCCGGCTGCAGGTTCGGGATCGCGTCCTTCACCGGAATGGCGGTGGTCACCATGGCGTTGTTGGCGCCTTGGGCGAGGTCCAGCGTGCCTTTCCATAGCTGCTGGCCGTATTTGTTGGCCACGTCGTCGGCGGAATAGCCGGTGAGCGTGCCCTTGAAGATGCCATCGCGCACCGCTTCGGCGATCGAACGGTCGCCGATCCGGTAGATCGCGACGTCGGCGGACTTGGCGTTGACCGAGGTGATCGGGAGGCCGCCGCCAAGACCGGCGGGCAGCACGTAGGCGTTGGCGGCAAAGCCGACGAACGGCGAGCGGTCGGCGACATAGACGTCGAGGTCGACGTCCTTGGCGAGCTTCTCGTTGTCGGCCGAGGGCAGGCCCGAGCGCACCTTCACGTGGTAGCGCTGGCCGTGGTCGACGCCGGTGATGCACATCTGCGTCTGTGTGGTTTCGACCGCGATCTTGGGCGCGCCGTCGACGACCACGAAGCCGGAAAGATCGGTCCCGAGCGGCAGCGGGTCGGAGAAAGTGATGCAGCTGCGCGGGTCGGCCGCCTCCGCGTCGACGTCGTTGCCGGTGATGTGGACACCGTGCTGCGCCACGTCGTCGTCGAGCATCGCCTGCACGTCGGCGTTGTCGATAAGCGCGATGGACGAGCGCAGCGTCAGGATCGACTCGCGCCACATCTCTCGGCGCATCAAGGCGTGCCCGAGATCGGCGAGCGCGGCGGCCTGGCCGGCCTTGTCGCTGTCTGTGGTCTGGATGAAGGCCATCAGGGCGGCGTAGCTCGCGGTGGCACCGGCGTCGTACATGTCCGACTGGTTCTGCGCCTGGTACATCGCATCGGCCTGGGTCAGCATGACGTCCGCCAGCTTCAGCCACACCGCCGGGTCGTTCTTGTTGAGCGCCAGCGCCTGCCGGTAGGAGACGGCGGCGGCCTGCGGGTTCTGCTGCTCTGCGGCGTCGTCGCCGGCCTTGACGAGGTCGGTGTAGGTCAGGCCCTTGGGCGGCGCGTCCGAAGTCGGCAGGCCATTGGCAAGATTGTGCGCCGAGCTGATCAGGTCGTCGGCGGGGAAGGGAAGTTCTCCGGTGCGCTGCTTTTCGAGCTCAGCCGGCGTCGGCGACAGGGTGAGGGTGCCCGAGGTCGCGCCCGAGAATGCCGCCGGGGTCGCCACGTCGCTCTTTAAGAAACACCACTTGGTCTTGGTGTTGTAGGTGAAGGCGCGGCAGAGGTCGTCGCCGACACAGGCCTTCTGGCACTGGTCGAGCGTGGTGCCCTTGTTGATCTGGTAATCGAAGCCCGGAAGGTCGGTGTCCTTGAGGATATTGACCGAAGGTCCGGCGGCGATCGCGCTGACCGTGCCGATGGCGAACGCAGACAACGCGGCGAATCCCAGCCATGCGGCCAGCCGTGCAAGACGCTTCATTTTGTTAGACCCTCGGACGCTCCCCGCGTACGAGGCCATCCTAGGTTTGCGGCTTTTCTAGGTAAAGCGTTGGGCGAGAATCGTTTTTATCGATCCAACATGAAAATTGCGCGGTTGTTCAGCCTCAGTACACATCGGCCTGGTAGCGGCCGTCGGCCTTGAGCCGGGCGAGGAAATCGGCGGCGGCATCGGCGCTCATGGCGCCGTGAACTTCTGCCACGTCGCGCACCGCCGTCTCGACATCCTTCGCCATACGCGTGGCGTCGCCGCAGACATAGAAATGCGCCCCGCGCTCGAGCCAGCTCCAGAGCTCGGCGCCGGCCTCGCGGATCCGCTGCTGCACATAGACCTTGCCGGCGCCGTCGCGCGACCACGCCGTCGACAGGTTGGTGAGCACGCCCCTCCTGCGCAGCATCTCCCATTCGTCGCGATAGAAGAAGTCGTGCGCCTCGCGCTGGTGGCCGAAGAACAGCCAGGCCGGCCCCGCCGCCTTTGAGGCCAGCCGCTCGTGCAGAAAGGCGCGAAACGGCGCGACGCCGGTCCCCGGTCCGACCATGACGATGGGCGTGTCGCCCGACGCGGGCAGCGCGAAATTGTGCGCCTGCTGCACATAGACCAGGAGCTCGTCGCCCGGTGCGATCCGGCCGCCGAGATAGGTGGATGCGACGCCCAGCCGTTCGCGGCCAAGCGCTTCGTAGCGGACCGCGTCGACGGTCAGGCTGACCCGACCCGGATTTGTCCTGGGCGATGACGAGATCGAATAGAGCCGCGGCTGCAGCGGCTCGAGCACCTCGATCAGTGCTTCCGGGTCGGGCCTGATCCCGCTGAACTTCTGCACTGCGCCGAGCACGTCGAGATGCGCCGCGTCGCCGTCCGGATCTTCGCCCCTGGCCAGCGCCTGCGCGGTCTTCCGCCGCTCGCCGCCGGTTAGATACGAGATGAACTGGAACAGCGCGTCCGGTGCGGCGCCGAGCGAGGTGCGCTCGATCAGCACCTGCCGGAACGGCTCGCCGGCGATGGGGAAGTCGGGCGGCACGTCGATTGCCGCGATCACCGCGTCGGCGAGCGCCGGATCGTTCATCGCAAAGACGCCGAGGCTGTCGCCAACGGTGTAGTCGAGGCCGCTGTCGCGCAGATCGATCTCGATGTGATGCGTCTGCTTCTCCGAGCCCGCGCCATTGAGCCGTGTGCTCGACACGAAGCGGGCGCGCACGGGATGCTCGCGCGAATATCCGGTGCGGGCATCGGCATGCGCCTTGGGCGCGGCCGCCGCCTTGGCCGCCACCTCTTCGGGGTCGATGACGCCGCCGCCCATTTCCTCGACGAGGCGCTTGAGCATGCGGGCGGTGGCCTTGCCACCGGGGGCGCAAAGGTTGAGCCGGTCTTCGGCCTGCTCGAAGATCGCCTGCGAGTAGTCGGCGCAGCTCGAGCCGCACTGGCCGCAATCCTGCTGCGCCATCGCCGCCATGAGTTTCCAGCGCACCGGACGCTGGGCCGCGAGCGCCATGCGCTCATCGAGCGCCATGGCCGGATCATGCCAGGGCGTGGACTCGTCCTGCTGCGGGGCCGGCGCAGCGGTCGGCGCGGCGCCCGGCATGTTGCGCAGCAGCGCTTCGGCGAAGAAGCGGTTGAGCCAGGCGCGCTGCGCATCACTGAAGGGGGCGTCGGGCGCCACGATCTGCGGAACGAAGTTGAAGCTCACGGGGCGGTCTCTCCGCAGAGGGCCTTGAGGCCCGCGATCTCCTGCCGGCCAGTGAAGTCGAGGAACGTCTCGCCTGGTCCGGCCCGATGTGCGAGGTAGGTGGCCAGCAACCTTTCGACAGCCTGCGGGCAGCGTCGGGACTCGACGTTGGGCCAGAGCTCGCGGCCGATCCGCGCGTCCGGCCCGGACCCGCCGCCGACATAGATGGAAAAGCCTTCGGTCGGTTCGCCGTCGTCGTCGGTGTTGATCTTCACGGCGAGCAGACCGATGTCGCCGATGTAGTGCTGGGCGCAGGAGTGGTGGCAGCCGGTCAGGTGGATATTGACTGGACTGTCCAGGTCGAGCCGG
>JBQCIY010000181.1:0-2715 GCA_051953275.1 Devosia sp.
TGGTGCCCCGGAGAAGACTCGAACTTCCACGACTTGCGTCACACGGACCTGAACCGTGCGCGTCTACCAATTCCGCCACCGGGGCAAACCAATGGGCGCCGTTCCCTAGGGGAGGCGCCGGGCGGTGTCAATCGGCAAAGCGGAACCGTCGGGCGTCTCGACAGTTTGCCGGGCTTCGCGATAGAAGCGCTTAGCTTTTCATCCCTTCTCGGAGACCGCCGATGGACCACCCGGAGCTGATCACGATTTTCGGGGGATCCGGCTTCGTCGGCACGCAGGTGGTGCAGCTTCTGGCGCGCGCCGGCTACCGCATCCGCGTCGCCGTGCGGCGGCCCGATCTCGCCGGGCACGTCAAGCCGCTCGGCAATGTCGGCCAGGTCGTGCCGATCCAGGCCAATGTGCGCAACAAGGACTCTGTGGCGGCGGCCGTACGCGGCGCGTCGGTGGTGATCAACCTTGCCGCCATCGGCATCGAGAAGGGCCGGCAGCGCTTCCGCGCCGTCAACGTGATGGGGGCCCGCAATGTCGCCGAAGCGTCGCGGCTCGCCGGCGTCGAAACCTTCATCCAGATGTCGGTGCTGGGCGCCGACACGCACTCGCCGAGCCTGTTCGCCCGCTCGCGGGCCATGGGCGAGGCCGAGGTGCGCTCGGTGTTTCCCGGCGCGATCATCTTCCGCCCTTCGGTGATCTTCGGGGTCGGCGACGATTTCTTCAACACCATCGGCGCGTTGAGCCGCCTGCTGCCGGTGATGCCGCTGTTCGGAGCTAAAACCCGATTCCAGCCGGTCTATGTCGGCGACGTGGCCGAGGCGATCGCCGAAGCCGCCAAGGGCAACGCGGCCGCCGGCACCACCTATGAGCTCGGCGGTCCCGAGATCCTCAGCAACCGCGAGCTCACGGAGCGCGTGCTGCGCGAGACCGGCCGGCGCCGCCCGATCCTGCCGCTGCCGCTCGGGGTTGGAACGCTGCTGTCGATCCCGATGGGGCTGCTGCCCAAGCCGCTGCTCACCGGCGACCGCGTGCGGCTCCTGGGACTCGACAATGTGGTCTCCGACGCCGCCATCGCCGACAAGCGGACGCTGCAGGGCTTCGGCATCACGCCGCGACCGCTCGATGCGGTGCTGCCGAGTTATCTGTGGCGCTTTGCGCCGAACGGCCAGTTCGACCGCCAGACCGCGTGAGCGGCGCGGGCTTCAAGCCGGCTTGAACAGCAGCACGCCCCACAGCCCGATCGCACCCACGAAGATGCGCCAGTAGGCGAACGGCGCAAAGCCATGGCGCTGGATGAAATCGAGGGCATAGCGCACGACGAAGAACGCCACGATGAAGGCCGCGGCAAAGCCGATGGCGATGGTGACGCCCACCGACGAGGTGATCGCCGCATGGTTCTTGTAGAAATCGTAGCCGAACGCCCCGATCATGATCGGGATGGCAAGAAAGAAGCTGAATTCGGCGGCCGAGCGCTTGTCGGTGCCCAGCAGCAGCGAGCCGACGATGGTGGCGCCGGAGCGCGACACGCCGGGAACCAGCGCCAGCATCTGGAACAGGCCGATATAGAGGCAGAGCAGCGGCGGATAACTGTAGATGTCGGTGTATTTCGGCACGACCTTGAGCTGGTCGACATACAGCAGGATGACGCCGCCCACGATCAGCATCGAGCAGATCAGCAGCGGGCTGGCGTAAAACACCTTGGTGATGAGATCGTGCGCCAGCGCGCCCACTACAACCGCCGGCAGCCCGGCCAGCACGATCCCGAGGATGAACCGCCAGGCGCCGCGCTTGCCGCCGATCGCGTCGCGCAGGATGCCGAGCAGCCGCCAGAAATACACCACGACGATGGCGAGGATGGCACCGAGCTGGATGAGGATGGTAAAGGCCGTCCAGTCGTCGCCGCTCAGCCCCAGGAAATGCTCGGCCAGCAGCAGGTGCCCCGTCGACGACACTGGCAGGAATTCGGTCAACCCCTCGATGATCCCCAGGACCGCGGGGACAAAAAGACCTTGATCGAGGCTCATCTGATCTCCTAGTGATCCGGGGGTCGTCGGGCAGAAGTGCCCGGTTCTTCGTGAATAAGCTGATTTGCCGGACCGCACCAGAAGCGGGGCCGGCGCCGAGCCAGAGCCAGAGCATGCCGAGACTTTTGCAACACCGGCTCGACCCCGCCTCCCGGCTCGCCCGGCTGATGTTTTCCGAATATGGCGTCGCGGTCGATCTCGAAGACATCAAGCCGTGGACGCGCGATCCGCACCTGCTCGAGCTCAATCCGGCGGCGACGGTGCCTATCCTGATCGACGAGGGCGAACCGCCCGCCGTCGGCGTGCTCGCGGTCATCCACGCCATCGAGGAACGCTACAGCCCGAGCGCGGTGGCGAGCCTCGTGCCAAGCCACGGACGCGACCGCGCCGAAATGTGGCGGCTCAGCGAATGGGTGCTGATGAAGCTCAACGACGAGGTCACGCGCTACGTCATCGAGGAAAAGATCGTCAAGCGCGACCGCCCGGGCGCGACACCAGATCCCGGCGTGCTGCGCGTCGCCAAGGCCAACCTCGTCGAGCACATGCTGTATTTCAACTGGCTGTTCGCCACCCGGCAGTGGATCGCCGGCGACGCCATGACGCTCGCCGACTTCGCGCTGGCGGCGCATTTGAGCGCGCTCGACTATATGGGCGACGTCGACTGGGAGACCTCGGTCGAAACCCGCCACTGGTACGCCCG
>JBQCIY010000182.1:0-22336 GCA_051953275.1 Devosia sp.
GGTCTTGTCGATATCAAGGTCGCTGCCGTGAGCGATATCTGGTCCGGCCTCAAACTGATGATCCGCAAGGAGTTGAGATGAAGAGTTTCGTGCTTGCCGCCGTAGTGCTGGCCTTCACCGCCGGAGCCGCGCTGGCCGCCGGCATCCCGGTCACCGCAGCGCAGAAGGCGGAGTTCTCAAAACTCTGCCTCAAGAATTCGGGCGGCAACCAGACGCTGTGCACGTGCAAGACGAACATGGTGGGCAAGCTGATCGACAGCGACTTCATGCAGGTCGTGCTCGACTCGATGGCGGGTAAGACCACGCCGGTCAACGACACGATGAAATACGCGGTCTATATCAGCAAATCGAACGCGGTCTGTGCGCCGGGCATGTAAGGCAGCAGCCGATGAAGCCGATCAAGTTCGAAAAGGAGGAGCGCACGGCGATCGTTGCCAGGATCCAGCGTTACTTCGTCGACGAGCTCGACAGCGAGATCGGCGGCATTCCGGCGGAGCTGCTGCTGAATTTCTTTTCCGAAGAGATCGGGCCGTTTTACTACAACCAAGGCCTTGCCGACGCGCAGGCGGTGATGGCCCGCATGATCGACACCATCAACGACGAGATTTATGGGCTCGAGCAGCGCCAGGCGCGCGCCCGCTGAGCGAAGAGTGACGGAGACGAGACGATGGCCGAGCTGATCCTTCCCAAGGCCAGCCAGCCCAGCAAGGGCAAGACCTGGCCGAAGCCAGCCGGCGCGACGCGGCTGCGCGAATACCGCGTGTACCGCTACGATCCGGACAGCGAGGCCAATCCGCGCATCGACACCTATTTCGTCGATCTCGACGATTGCGCGCCGATGGTGCTCGACGGCCTGCTCTACATCAAGAACAAGATCGACCCGACTCTGACGCTGCGCCGCTCCTGCCGGGAGGGCATCTGCGGCTCGTGCGCGATGAACATCGACGGTGCCAATACGCTCGCCTGCACCAAGGCGATGGACGACATCAAGGGGCCGATCCGGATCTATCCTTTGCCGCATATGCCGGTGGTAAAGGACCTCGTGCCGGACCTCAGCACCTTCTACGAGCAGCATCGCTCGATCGAGCCGTGGCTCAAGACGACGACTCCGCCGCCCGAGACGGAGTGGCTGCAGAGCAAGCCGGAGCGCGAAAAGCTCGACGGGCTGTACGAATGTATCCTGTGCGCCTGCTGCTCGACCTCGTGCCCGTCCTATTGGTGGAACGGCGAGAAATACCTGGGGCCGGCAGTGCTGCTGCAGGCCTATCGGTGGCTGATCGACAGCCGCGACCAAGCCCAGACGGAGCGGCTCGACAACCTCGAGGATCCGTTCAAGCTGTACCGCTGCCACACCATCATGAATTGTGCCAAGGTCTGCCCGAAGGGGCTCAATCCGGCCAAGGCGATCGCCGAGATCAAGAAGCTGATGGTGGAGCGGCGGGCGGCGTAGCGTGTATGAAACGATCGTCCATGTCAGCGAACTGGCCGAGGCGCGCGTGTTGATCGCAGCGCTCAAGGCGCACGGCTTTCATCCGCTCGAGGGCGGCCAGAACGGCCTTCCGGGGATGCCCGGCGTGGTCGGGCCCAGGGGCATCGCCATCCAGGTGCCGGACGAGGAGGCACGCGACGGCAAGCTCCTGGCCGAAGACCTGCTCAAGCAGATGCAGTCGCGCTAGCCGCGGGGGAAACAGTCCCTAGAATGGCCATTTTTGGCGCGGCATTTCTCGGGTTATCGTTGAGGGGCCGGAGCGATTGGTCTATATGCGCACACGATTTGTTAACCTGGCGTGGTTGGGCATGGACAAGGGACTTGCGGTGATCGGTCGGGCCGGTCTGATCGGCACGGGACTGGGGATAGCACTGCTGCTCTCGGCTTGCGCCTCGAGCGGCGTCACCGTCGCCAATGCCGATACCGAGCAACTGGCGCCGGTTGACCAGGGCAATGTGTCGACCCAGGCGCTGCCGCCGATCGGGCCCAATGGCGAGGTGCAGGGCGGCAACGGCCAGCCAAGCACGCTGGCGCCGACGACCGACGGGACGCAGGTGGCGACGACGGGACCGCAAACGACGGGCCCGACGGTGGCGCTGCCGCCCACCGGGGCGCCCAACAGTTCCGGGCGCGACCTGACCGGCGGGCTAACCGTCGAGAAACTGCTCGGCCGCTGGACGGTGGTGTCGGGCCAGAACCAGTGTCCGCTCAACCTGACGCAGACGGCCAAGGGCAGCCACTACCGCGCCTCGGCGCCAGCCTGCACCCTCAAGGGACTGACGCAGGTCGCAAGCTGGACGCTCGCCGGCTCGCAGGTGCAGCTGTTCGACGAAAGCGGCAATTTGATCGCCGCGCTGATCCTGTCCGGCAACCGCTTCATCGGGACGCTCTCGGGCGGCACCGGCATCTCGATGGTCGGCTGACACCGGCCGGATTTGCGGCTATGGGCACGTCCGTGCCGCAGTCTCTCGTCTCCCCGATAACCCTCGCGCTCGACCGCATGGTGGCGGCCGGGGCGCTCGCCGCCGATCCGCTGCAGTCCGAGGCAGCGCGTGCGCTCGACCGTGTCGCCGACGAGCTGGACGCCGTCAGACCGGGACTGTTCGGTCGGCGCCGGATGGTGCGGGGCGCCTACCTCGTGGGCGCCGTCGGCCGCGGCAAGACCATGCTGATGGACCTGTTTTTCGCCGCCGTGCCGGTCAGGCACAAGCGGCGGGTGCATTTCGATGAGTTCATGGACGAGCTCCACGCTGCGATCACCGAGTACCGCAAGGACCATCAGGGCGATCCGATCGCGGCGGTGACCAAGCCGCTCATCGCCGAAACCCGGCTGCTCTGTCTCGATGAGTTCCAGGTGCAGGACATCGCCAATGCGATGCTGCTGGGCCGGCTGTTCGAAAAACTGTTCGCGGCCGGGGTGACGCTCGTCGCGACGTCGAATACGCCGCCCGACCGGCTCTATTGGAACGGGCTCAATCGGCAGCTCTTTTTGCCGTTCATCAACCTGCTCAAGTCGGAGGTCGAGGTGGTGCCGCTCGACGGACCCACCGATTACCGCCGGCTCAAGTTCGAGGGCGAGCAAGTCTATCAATTCGGCGTGGGGCCCGAAGTCGACGCGGCCATGGACCGGTTGTGGCTGAAGCTCACGGGCGGGGTCGAGGGCAAGCCGGAAATACTGCGTTCGCTCGGCCGCGACGTCAGAGTGCCGCGGGCGGCGATGGGGGCGGCGCGGTTTTCGTTCAAAGCACTATGCGAGGCGCCGCTCGGGGCGCGAGATTACCTGCGGCTCGCGCACAGCTACGACACGCTGATGGTCGACAACGTACCGCAGTTCGGGCGCACCAATCCAAGTGCCGCCAAGCGGTTCATCCTGCTCATCGACACGCTTTACGACCGGGGCATCAAGCTTGCCGCGAGCTTTGCGGTGCCCTTCGACCGGCTGGTTGCCGACTCGGCTAACGGCGCCGAGTTCGGCCGTACGCTCTCCCGCCTCGAGGAAATGCGGTCGCGGGACTACTTGGAAGCGGCGCACAAGGCCCGGGCGAACGCCACCAAAGCCTGACTTGTTTACGCAGGATGCAGGGTCTATAGGGGCCCCAATTTCAACGTAAATCGGGATTTCGGGCTCATGGCGCGCAAGAAGATCGCCCTTATCGGTGCGGGACAGATTGGCGGCACGTTGGCGCACCTTGCGGCGACCAAGGAACTGGGGGATGTGGTCTTGTTCGACATCGTCGACGGAACGCCCCAGGGCAAGGCGCTCGACCTCAGCCAGTCCGCTCCCGTCGAAGGCTTCAATGCCTCGATCAAGGGGACTTCGGAATACAAGGACATCGCCGGGGCCGACGTGATCATCGTCACTGCGGGCGTGCCGCGGAAGCCCGGCATGAGCCGCGACGACCTGCTCGAAATCAACCTCAAGGTGATGGAGCAGGTAGGGGCGGGCATTGCGAAGTATGCGCCCGACGCGTTCGTCATCTGCATCACCAACCCGCTCGATGCGATGGTCTGGGCGCTGCAGCGCTTCTCGGGACTGCCCTCGAGCAAGGTCATCGGCATGGCCGGCGTGCTGGACAGCTCGCGCTTCCGCTACTTCATCGCCGACGAGCTCAAGGTTTCGGTCGAGGACGTGTCGGCGTTCGTGCTCGGCGGGCACGGCGACTCGATGGTGCCGCTGCCGCGCTATTCGACGGTGGCCGGCATCCCGCTGCCGGACCTCGTCAAGATGGGCTGGCTCAACAAGGACCGGCTCGACCAGATCATCCAGCGCACCCGCGATGGCGGCGCCGAGATCGTCGGCCTGCTCAAGACCGGCTCGGCCTTCTATGCGCCGGCGACGTCGGCCATCGAGATGGCGGAGAGCTACCTCAAGGACAAGAAGCGGGTGCTGCCCTGCGCCGCCTTCCTCAAGGGCGAATACGGCGTCAAGGGTACCTATGTGGGCGTGCCGGTGGTGATCGGAGCGGACGGCGCCGAACGGGTCGTCGAAATCTCGCTCAACTCGGCTGAGCAGAAGGCGTTCGAGAAATCGGTTGCGGCCGTCGAAGGCCTGATCGAAGCCTGCAAGAAGATCGCCCCGAAGCTGGCGTGACAATAGTGATCGCGGCAAGGCCCCCTCACCCGCCGCTGCGCGGCGACCTCTCCCCCGGGGGAGAGGTGGAAGGCTCGGGTGAGGGGGCCTTTGCCTTGTTCTGGAGAGAAGCTGCATGAATATCCACGAGCACCAGGCCAAGGCGCTGCTCAAGACCTACGGCCTGCCGGTTGCCGCCGGTGTTGCCATCTTCAAGCCGGAAGAAGCGGAGCCGGCGGCTAAGTCGCTGCCCGGGCCACTCTACGTCGTAAAATCGCAAATCCATGCCGGCGGACGCGGCAAGGGCAAGTTCAAAGAATTGGGCCCCGACGCCAAGGGCGGCGTGCGGCTCGCCAAGTCACCGACCGAGGTCGCCGCCAACGCCAGGGAAATGCTGGGCCACACGCTGGTCACCAAGCAGACGGGACCGGCCGGCAAGCAGGTCAACCGGCTCTATATCGAGGACGGCGCTGACATTGCGCGCGAGCTCTACTGCTCGCTGTTGGTCAACCGCGAGACCGGCCGGGTGGCGTTCGTGGTTTCGACCGAAGGCGGCATGGACATCGAGACGGTCGCGCACGACACGCCCGACAAGATCACGACCATCGACATCGACCCCAAGGCCGGCGTGACCGCCAAGGACGTCGACAAGCTGGTCGCCGCACTCAAGCTCGACGGCGCCGCCAGGGATGATGCCAGGACGGTGTTCCCGGCGCTCTATAAGGCGTTCAGCGAGACCGACATGAGCCTGCTCGAGGTCAACCCGCTGATCGTCATGCAGAACGGGCACCTGCGCCTGCTCGACGCCAAGGTGAGCTTCGACAACAATGCCTTGTTCCGGCATCCGGACCTCGGCGAATTGCGCGATATCACCGAGGAAGACGCCAAGGAGATCGAGGCGCACAAATACGACCTCGCTTACGTCGCACTCGACGGCAATATCGGGTGCATGGTCAACGGCGCCGGGCTTGCGATGGCCACCATGGACATCATCAAGCTCTATGGCGAAGAGCCGGCGAACTTCCTCGATGTCGGCGGCGGCGCGAGCAAGGAGAAGGTCACCGCGGCCTTCAAGATCATCACCGCCGATCCCAACGTCAAAGGCATCCTGGTCAACATCTTCGGCGGCATCATGCGCTGCGACGTGATCGCCGAAGGCGTGGTCGCCGCGGTCAAGGAGGTCGGCCTCAAGGTGCCGCTGGTGGTCCGCCTCGAAGGCACCAACGTCAAGGAAGGCAAGGCCATTCTCAGCGCTTCTGGTCTCAACGTGATCCCCGCCGACGATCTCGACGATGCGGCACAAAAGATCGTCGCGGCTATCCGCGGCAAGGGCTGAGGCGAGGATGGCGGCGGGTGCTAGATCCCTGGGGACGCGGCTGCCGCTGGCGCTGTTGTGCCTGCTTGTCCTGAGCGCCCCTGCATATGCGCAAGCGAGTTCGTCAGCCGCGGCTGACGACGACCTCGGGAGCTCGTCGGACGCCGATATGAGCCAGCCTGCTGCGCCCGCCGGCCCGCCGGTCAGCTCGGCCGATGCGCTCAAGCTCTTCGTTTCCACCTGTACGGACATCGCGGGCGGCGACCCCAAGGCATTCGACCGGGCCAACGATGCCGGCTGGGTGCCCAACGAAACCCCGGATCCGGGACCCTATTCGACGATCTATTCGGGTTCGCGCGAGGTGAGCGGTTACGGCGAGGTCGACATCTGGGCCTCGGTCCAGACGTTCCCGACGCAGCGGCTCGGCTATTGCCGCATCGACTTTGCGGACGCCGACAAGGCGCTCGACTTCACCCAGATGAATGGCGTCGGCGGTCTCAGCGGCACGGCGCAGCAGACCGCCGACGGTAACGCCTATGGCAGCTGGGAGAGTGCCGACAAGAAATGGCTGGTGATCGGCGATCGCACCGAAGGCGCGGTCGAGATCGAGTTCAACCTGCTGCTGGGCAACAGGCCCGGCCAATAAGAAGGATTTTCATGTCCATTCTCGTCAACAAGGACACGCGGGTTCTGGTGCAGGGGCTGACCGGCAAGACCGGCACCTTCCACACCGAACAGGCGCTTGCCTATTACGGCACCAAGATAGTGGGCGGCACCAACCCCAAGAAGGCCGGCCAGACCTGGCAATCGGGCGTCGACGGCACGGAGTTGCCGATCTTTGCGACGGTGGCGGAGGGCAAGGCCGCGACCAAGGCCAATGCAACGGTGATCTACGTGCCGCCGGCCGGCGCGGCGGACGCGATGCTGGAAGCCATCGAGGCCGAGATCCCGCTGATCGTGTGCATCACCGAGGGCGTGCCGGTGCTCGACATGGTCAAGGTGAAAGCGCGGCTCGGAAGCTCGAAATCACGGCTGATCGGGCCGAACTGCCCTGGCGTGCTGACGCCGGAGGAATGCAAGATCGGCATCATGCCGGGCTCGATCTTCAAGAAGGGGTCCGTCGGTATCGTGTCGCGCTCGGGCACGCTGACCTACGAGGCGGTGTTCCAGACCACCAATGCCGGGCTCGGCCAGACCACGGCCGTCGGCATCGGCGGCGATCCGGTCAAGGGCACCGAGTTCATCGATATCCTGGAGATGTTCCTCGCCGACGAAGCCACCAAATCCATCATCATGATCGGCGAGATCGGTGGGTCGGCCGAGGAAGACGCGGCGCAGTTCCTGATCGACGAGGCCAAAAAGGGCCGCAAGAAGCCGATGGCAGGGTTCATCGCGGGATTAACTGCGCCCAAGGGGCGTACTATGGGCCATGCTGGCGCCGTAATTTCAGGCGGAAAAGGCGGCGCCGAAGACAAGATCGCTGCCATGGAGCGCGCCGGCATCAAGGTGTCGCGTTCTCCTGCCAGGATCGGGGTGACCCTCGCAGAGGTGCTCAAAGGCTGACCGGAACGATATCCGGTCGCAGGGGAAAGCTTCCTATGTGCCAGCAAGGGCGCAGGAAATTGAAGGAAACGGGCCTTTCAGCCGTTGGTCGGAATGCCCAATTCTTTAACAGCATGCTAAGCTAACACCGTCACACTCCGCGCCGCAGCGGAACGGCCCCCTCTCCGGGTGCGCCGGCAATAGGGAACACGGGGTAAAAGGCCCCGCCTCAGACGAAAAATGACCCGACAGGAAAAGAACGAACAGTTCTTGCTCTCCTCCTTCCTCTACGGCGGCAACGCCAGTTACATCGAAGACCTCTACAGCCGCTACAAGACCGACCCGACCAGCATCGACCCGACCTGGGCCGGCTATTTCGGCCGCCTTGAGGATACCGGCGACGACGCGAGGAAGAACGCCGAGGGGCCGTCGTGGGCCCGTGCCGACTGGCCGCAGACCGCCAACGGCGAGTTGGTTTCAGCGCTCGACGGCAACTGGGGCGAGATCCTGGTCAAGACCGGCGCGGCGCTCGGCAAGAAGGCCGCTGCCGAAGGCGCAGCCGCGCCGACCCCGGTCGACGTGCTGCAATCGACCCGCGATTCCATCCGCGCGATCATGATGATCCGCGCCTACCGCTCGCGCGGGCACCTGCATGCGGACCTCGATCCGCTGAAGCTGAAGCCGGAGGATCCGGCGCCTGAGCTCGATCCACGCACCTACGGCTTCACCGAGGCCGACTACGGTCGCAAGATCTTCATCGACAACGTGCTCGGGCTCGAATTCGCGACGATCCCCGAGATGCTGGCGGTGCTGCAGCGCACCTACTGCTCCACCATCGGCATCGAGTACATGCACATCAACGATCCTGAGGCCAAGCAATGGATTCAGGAGCGCATGGAAGGGCCCGACAAGGAGATCAAGTTCACGCCCGAGGGCAAGAAGGCGATCCTCAACAAGCTGCTCGAGGCCGACGGGTTCGAGAAGTTCCTCGACGTCAAGTACACCGGCCCCAAGCGCTTCGGGCTTGATGGCTCGGAGGCCCTGATCCCGGCGCTCGAGCAGATCATCAAGCGCGGCGGCGCGCTGGGCGTGAAGGATATCGTCCTGGGCATGGCGCATCGCGGCCGGCTCAACGTTTTGACGCAGGTGATGCACAAGCCGCACCGCGCGCTGTTCCATGAGTTCAAGGGCGGCGCCTATTACTCCGAGGACGTCGAAGGCTCGGGCGACGTGAAGTACCACCTCGGTGCATCGTCCGACCGGGTGTTCGACGGCAATTCGGTGCACCTGTCGCTCACCGCCAACCCCAGCCATCTCGAAATCGTCGATCCGGTGGTCCTGGGCAAGTCGCGCGCCAAGCAGGACCAGCGTTCGGCGGTGAACGGGCACTTCGTGTTCGATACGCGCCAGACCGACCGCTCGGTGGTGCTGCCGCTCCTCATCCATGGCGATGCGGCGTTCGCCGGCCAGGGCATCATCTACGAATGCCTGGGGCTGAGTGGCCTCAAGGGCCACCGCACCGGCGGCTCGATCCACGTGGTGATCAACAACCAGATCGGCTTTACCACCTCGCCGATGAATTCGCGGTCCTCGCCGTATC
The DNA here is from genome assembly GCA_051953275.1 of Devosia sp. Lineage (GTDB taxonomy): Bacteria > Pseudomonadota > Alphaproteobacteria > Rhizobiales > Devosiaceae > Devosia_A. The sequence continues at coordinate 9,017 of JBQCIY010000182.1, forward strand.
CGACCGATGTCGCCAAGATGATCGAGGCGCCGGTGTTCCACGTGAACGGCGACGATCCGGAAGCGGTGGTGTTCGTCTCCAAGGTCGCGACCGAGTTCCGGCAGCGCTTCGGCCGCCCGGTGGTGGTCGACATCTTCTGCTACCGCCGCTTCGGCCATAACGAAGGCGATGAGCCGAGCTTCACGCAGCCGCTGATGTACTCCAAGATCCGCAACCACAAGACGACGCTGGAACTATATTCCGATCGCCTCGTGGGCGAGGGCCTGATTTCCGCCGACGAGATCGAGCGGATGAAGGCGGGTTGGCGCGCGCATCTCGAAAGCGAGTTCGAGGCCGGCCAGGATTTTCGGCCGAACAAGACCGACTGGCTCGACGGCCAGTGGAAGGACATGAAGCGGGCTGACGCCGATGGCCCGCGCCGCGGCGATACGGGCGTTCCGATCGCCGAGCTGACCAAGGTGGGCGCGGCGATCACGCACGCCCCCGATGGCTTCAACGTGCACAAGACGGTCAAGCGCTTCCTCGATCACCGGCTCGCCTCGATCGAAAGCGGCGAAGGGCTCGACTGGGCGACCGGCGAGGCGTTGGCATTCGGCACGCTGCTGCTCGAGGGGCATCCGGTGCGGCTGAGCGGCCAGGACTCCGAGCGCGGCACGTTCACGCAGCGACACTCGGTACTGAACGACCAGGAGACGGGCGAGACCTATACGCCGCTCAACAACATCGCGCCCGACCAGCAGCGCTACGAGGTCATCAACTCGATGCTCTCGGAAGAGGCGGTGCTCGGCTTCGAGTACGGCTATTCGCTGGCGGAGCCCAACACGCTGACGCTGTGGGAGGCGCAGTTCGGCGACTTCGCCAACGGCGCACAGGTGGTGGTCGACCAGTTCATCAGCTCGGGCGAACGCAAGTGGTTCCGCATGTCGGGCCTCGTGATGCTGCTGCCCCATGGCTACGAAGGGCAGGGACCGGAACATAGTTCTGCCCGGCTCGAGCGCTATCTGCAGTTGTGCGCCGAAGACAACATGCAGGTCGCCAACTGCACGACGCCGGCCAACTACTTCCACGCGCTGCGCCGCCAGGTGAAGCGCGATTTCCGCAAGCCGCTGGTCCTGATGACGCCCAAGTCGCTGCTCCGCCACAAGCGGGCCACCTCGACGCTCAGCGAGCTCGGGCCGGAGAGCTGCTTCCATCGCCTGCTCTGGGATGACGCCGAGGCGCCCGGCCCCAAGAAGACGACGATCACGCTGGCGCCGGACGAGCAGATCCGCCGCGTCGTGCTGTGTTCCGGCAAGGTCTATTACGACCTGCTCGAGGATCGCGAGAAGCGCGGCATCAACGACGTCTATCTGCTCAGGCTGGAACAGCTCTATCCGTTTCCGGCCAAGGCGCTGCTCGACGAGCTCAGCCGCTTCAAGAATGCCGAAGTCGTCTGGTGCCAGGAGGAGCCCAAGAACATGGGCGCCTGGACGTTCATTCAGCCCTACGTCGACTGGGTGCTGGAGCAGATGGGCCGAACCAGCGACCGGCCGCGCTATGTCGGTCGGCCGGCCTCGGCCTCGACGGCCACGGGCCTGATGCGGACGCACATCGCACAGCTGCAGCAATTTCTCGAAGAAGCGTTCGCGAAGTAAGGAAGAGAGACGATGGCAACCGACATCCGGGTTCCGGCGCTGGGCGAAAGCGTCACCGAGGCCACGATCGGCCAATGGTTCAAGAAGGTGGGCGACGCAGTTGCCGCCGACGAACCGGTGGTCGAGCTCGAAACCGACAAGGTGACGATCGAGGTCCCTGCGCCCGCCGCGGGCGTGCTCGAGGCGATCTCGGCGCAGCCGGGTGAAACCGTCAATGTCGGCTCGCTGATCGGTGCCATCGCCGAGGGAGCGGCTGCTGCCCCCAAGGCTGAGGCGCCAAAGCCTGCGGCCGCCCCCGCTGCGCAACCGGCGCCTGCAGCAGTCGCCGCCGCTCCCGCACCGCGCGCCGATGCCGCAGCGCCTGCATCCGCTCTTCGTCCAGGCAATGGCGCGCCGCCGCCGGCGCCCGCCGCGGCCAAGCTCATCACCGAGAACGGGTTGTCCGCCGAGGGCATCAACGGCAGCGGTCGCCGCGGTCAAGTGCTGAAGGAAGACGTGCTCGCCGCCATCAACAAGCCCGCGCCGGTGGCGCAACAGGCCGGTGCTGCTTCCGGCAGCGCCGCCATCGTACGTCCGGCCGTGGCGCAGGCGCCTAAGGTGGCTCAGGCCGCGCCCGCCTCTACACCGGCGGCGCCGCAATCGGCCGTCGCTCCTGCACCTGCTCCCGCCCCTGCCGCGCGCGGTCCGGTCGCCGCGGTGGACGAGGCGCGGGAGGAGCGCGTGAAGATGACGCGCCTGCGCACGACGATCGCGCGTCGGCTCAAGGACGCGCAGAACACCGCCGCCATGCTCACCACCTTCAACGAGGTGGACATGAAGCCGGTGATGGACCTGCGCGCGAAATACAAGGACGTGTTCGAGAAGAAGCACGGCGTGAAGCTCGGTTTCATGGGCTTTTTCACGTTGGCCGTGGTGCACGCGCTCAAGGAAATCCCGAACGTCAACGCCGAGATCGATGGCGAGGAGATCGTCTACAAGAACTACGCCCATATCGGCATTGCGGTGGGTACCGATCGCGGCCTCGTCGTGCCGGTGGTGCGCGATGCGGACAAGATGTCGATCGCCGGCGTCGAAAAGGAAATCGGGCGCCTGGGCAAGCTGGCGCGCGACGGCGCCCTGTCGATGGCCGACATGCAGGGCGGCACCTTCACGATCACCAATGGCGGCGTCTACGGCTCGCTGATGTCGACGCCCATCCTCAATGCGCCGCAATCGGGCATCCTGGGCATGCACAAGATCCAGGAGCGGCCGGTGGTGGTCGACGGGCAGATCGTGGTGCGGCCGATGATGTACCTGGCGCTGAGCTACGACCACCGCATCGTTGACGGCAAGGAAGCCGTGACGTTCCTGGTGCGCGTCAAGGAGAGCCTCGAGGCGCCGGAGCGGTTGGTCCTCGACCTCTAGAACGGTCGTCCGCGATGAGCATCGAGCTCTGGCTCCTCATAGGGAGCCTGCCGGTCTACGGACTCTATCTGGGCGCGCAATCGCTGCTCTATCGCTGGCACTTCGGCCTGGCGTTTGCCGCTTCGGCGCGCGACAATCCAGCGAAGCCCGGAGGCGAGTTGCTCGGCCGCGCCGAGCGGGCCCTTAGGAACTTCAACGAAACCTACGTGCCGTTCGTCGTGATGCTGCTGGTCGCGCATCTTGCCGATCGCAACGACCCGGCGGTGCTGTGGGGCACCGGTCTCTGGTTCGTCGCCCGCATCGTCTATCTGCCGCTCTATCTGGGCGGCGTCTTCATGCTGCGCAGTCTGGTCTGGTGTGCAATTCTGATCGGCCTTGCGCTGATGTTCTTGGGCATCCTGTTCTAGCCAGCCGGATCGGTAGCGACTACATACGGATCAAACAGCAATCGGGAATTCGCCATGGCGGACCAATTCGACCTCACTGTGATCGGCTCGGGACCGGGTGGCTATGTGTGTGCGATCCGCGCCGCTCAGCTCGGCATGAAGGTGGCGGTGGTCGAAAAGCTGCCGACCTTCGGCGGCACCTGCCTCAACATTGGATGCATCCCCTCCAAGGCGTTGCTCTACGCAACCGAGCAGTTCGAGGAAGCGGGGCACAATTTTGCGCATCTGGGCATCGACATTCCGGCGCCGCAGCTGAACCTCGCGCAGATGATGGCGCACAAGGACGAGACGGTTGCCGCCAACGTCAACGGCGTCGCCTATCTGTTCAAGAAGAACAAGATCGTCTCGTTCCAGGGGACGGGCGCACTTGCCGGCAAGGGCCGCGTGCAGGTGACGCCGCAGGGCGGCACGCCCCAGATCATCGAGACCAGGAACGTCGTGATCGCGACCGGCTCGGTGCCGGCGAGCCTGCCGGGCATCGAGATCGACGAGGAGCGCGTGGTGACCTCGACTGGCGCGTTGTCGCTCGGTGCAGTGCCGGAGCGGCTGCTGGTCATCGGCGCCGGTGTCATCGGGCTCGAGCTCGGCTCGGTGTGGGCGCGGCTCGGCAGCAAGGTGACGGTGGTGGAGTTCCTTGACCGGATCCTGCCCGGTATGGACAGCGAAGTGGCCCGGACGTTCCAACGCATGCTGCAAAAGCAGGGCGTCGAGTTCCGGCTCTCGACCAAGGTCAAGTCGATCGACAAGCAGGACGACGGCTCGCTGGTGGCGCGGCTCGAGCCGGCGGCGGGCGGCGACATGGCGCTCGTCGATGCCGACGTGGCGCTGGTCGCGATCGGTCGCAAGCCCTTTACCGACGGGCTCGGGCTCAAGGAAGCGGGCGTCGAGCTCGACAGCCGCGGGCGGATTGAGGTCGGGCCGCAATACGGGACGAGCGTCGAGAACGTCTATGCGATCGGCGACGTGATCGCCGGCCCGATGCTGGCGCACAAGGCCGAGGACGAAGGCATCGCGGTCGCCGAAATCATCGCCGGGCAGGCGGGCCACGTAAACTATGGCGCGGTGCCGGCGGTGGTCTACACCAACCCCGAGATCGCTTCGGTCGGCAAGACCGAGGACGAGCTCAAGGCAGCCGGCATCGACTACAAGGTCGGCAAGTTCCCGTTCACTGCCAACGGACGCGCCAAGGCGATGCTCGCGACGCAGGGGTTTGTCAAAATCCTCGCCGACGTCGAAACCGACCGCGTGCTGGGCGCCCACATCATCGGCAAGAATGCGTCGGAAATGATCGAGGCGTTGACGGTGCTGCTCGAATTCGGCGGCTCCGCCGAGGACCTCGCCCGCACCACCGCGCCACATCCGACGCTGAGCGAAGCCATCCGCGAAGCCGCCCTGATGTGCGGCGACGGGGCGATTCACATCTGAGGCGCAGGCCTAAGCCTGCACCTCGGTCGCCTCGACCTCGGCCTTCCTGGGTTTGGCCTTGCGGCCGAACAGCCACACGCCGAGCAGCACCATCGCCGTTCCAACCGCGTGCCACGGCGTGAACGCTTCGCCGAGGACGCCGATCGACAGACCCACCGTGACCAGCGGCGAGACGTTGCCGATGATGGCGGTGCGCTCCGGGCCGATCAGGCCGATGCCGGTCGAGATGCAGTAGGCCGGCGCCACCGTCGCGATAAGGCCGATGCCGAGCATCAACCACAGGCCCTGGCCGTTGATGGCCATGGCGCTGAGCGGATGGGTCGAGAGGAAATGCACCAGCACCGCGGGGCCGGCGCCGCTCATCGCAATCGAGGTGAAGAGCTGCGCACCGAGCTTGTCGATCAGCGGTTTGGCCAGCACCTGATAGCCGGCATAAGCGAAGGCCGAGCCGAAGACCAGCAGCGAGCCCAGCACCACATTGTCGCCCTCGACCGAAAAGTCGCGGGCGAAGATGATGACGATGCCGCCATAGCTGACGAACAGCGACACGAGCATCAGCGGCGTGATCCTGCGCCTGAAGAAGATCATACCGAAGGCCACGACGAAGAACGGATAGGTCAGGAGGATCAGCCGGTCGAGCTGCGCCGTGATGTAGGTAAGGCCGGAGAAATCGAGCAGGCTTGCGATGTAGTAGCCCAGCATGCCGACACCCAGCGCCTGAAACAATGTTCTTGCATCAAGTACGGGACCGGCACCGGCGGGGGCCTCGCGGCGCTTGCGCAGGAAGCCGACCACGCCCACCGTCACGAACACCGGCACGGCGACCACCTGCCGCCAGGCGAGTGTCGTCAGCGTGTCGATACCGTCGCCGAGCGCCAGCTTGATGATGATGCCCTTGGTGGCAAAAAGGGCTGCGCCCAGCAGCGCGAAGAAAATCCCCAGCGCTTGCAGGCTGATGGTAGGGGAGGGTTTGGCGGTAGTGGTCTCGGTGGTCATTCGGGGTCTCGTTGTAGCCCCGCCCCAGATCACCGGTCACCCGCGCCTGATGGCGGGGCCGGTTGCGTGAGGGTCAAAGTCCGCGCGAACCGGTCCCGAAGGAGCCGATAATAAGTTTGCGAATAATAAGGACGCGCGCGGTCATGGGCTGGTGATTACGCCTCGGACCATTTGCGGTCAAGAACGCGGATGGGCGGCGCGGTAGGCATCGAGAAGGCGTTCGGTGTCGACCGCCGTATAGATCTGCGTGGTCGAGAGCGAGGCGTGGCCGAGGAGCTCCTGGATAGCCCGGAGGTCGCCGCCGCGGCCGAGCAGGTGCGTGGCAAAGGAGTGGCGCAACGCGTGGGGGGTCGCCGAGGGCGGCAGACCGAGGGCGCCGCGCAATTGGGCGACGCGCATCTGGATCAGCCGCGGCGACAGCACGCCGCCTTTGACGCCGCGGAACAGGGGCTGGCTCGGCGTCAGCTTGAACGGGCAGAGCGAGACGTAAGTCTCGACCGCCTGCCGCACCGGCTCGATCAACGGCACCATGCGCGTCTTGCCGCCCTTGCCGGTGACGCGCAGGGTCGGGCTCTCGAGGTCGGAGCGGCTGAGTGAGAGCGCCTCCGAGATGCGGAGGCCGGCGCCATAACAAAGCGACAGAACCGCCATGTCGCGGGCGGCGACCCAGGGTCGCTCCTCGAGTTCGGCGGTGGTGGAGACGGTGGCCTTTGCCTCGAGGACGGTCAGCGCCTTGGGCAGCGACTTTTTGGTGCGGGGGGTGCGGATGGTGTTGAGCGCTTCGGTCGAGAGCATGCCTTCGCGTTCGAGGAAGCGGAAAAAGCTCTTGATCGCCGAGAGGGCGCGGCCCAGCGAGCGCGGTTCGATGCCGTCCTCGCGGCGACGCGCCATGAAGGCACGCAGGTCCGCCGGGCGCAGCTCGCCGAGCGTCGCGAAGGACACGGCGCCGCCGGTGTGGCCGGCGAGGAATTCGACAAACTGGGCAAGGTCGCGGCTATACGATTCGAGGGTCTTGGGTGCGAGCCGGCGCACGCTGCTCAGGTCGCGCAGCCACAGCGCAAGCTGGGCGCTCACGGCACTATCGGCAAGGAAGGCGGAGCCGGTCATGCTACAAGCCTAGGTTAGGGTCTTTAGCCAACAGTTAACCATCTGTAGGGCTGGGCGTGCATACAATCCGAAGAGGACGTTTCGTGATGTTCGGCCATTCGCACGCTTTGCCTGCCGCCGGTTGCAAGGATAATTTCTGATGCCGATCCGCCGCGTGCAGCTGCCCTCGGGCGAAGCGGTTCCGGCGCTCGGCCAGGGCACCTGGAAGATGGGCGAGAGCGCCAGCCGCCGTGCCGATGAGATCAAGGCGCTGCGACTCGGACTCGACCTCGGCATGAGGCTCATCGATACCGCTGAGATGTATGCCGATGGCGGCGCCGAAGAACTGGTCGGCGAGGCCGTCGCCGGCCGGCGCGACGAGGTGTTCCTCGTCAGCAAAGTCTGGCCGCACAATGCCAGCCGGTCGGGCGCTGTTGCGGCGTGCGAGCGTAGCCTCAAGCGACTCCGCACCGATCGCATCGACCTCTATCTGCTGCACTGGCCGAGCACCCATCCGCTGAGCGAAACTATAGCGGCGTTCGAGGCGGTCCGGCGTGACGGAAAAGTACGATACTGGGGCGTATCGAACTTCGATGTCGACGACATGGAGAAAACGCTGGCGGCGGGCGGCGAGGCTGTCGCGGCGAACCAGGTGCTCTATAATCTCACCCGCCGCGGCGTGGAGTTCGATCTGTTTCCCTGGCTCGCCGAGCGGCATGTGCCGGTGATGGCCTATTCGCCGGTCGAGCAGGGGCGGCTGGCGCGCAACGCCGCGCTCGAGCGGATCGCCACAGCGCACAATGCGACCGCGGCGCAGATCGCGATCGCTTTCACCCTGCTCAGGCCGGACGTGATCTCGATCCCGAAAGCGACCTCGCTCGAGCATGTGCGCGAGAACGCGGTGGCGGCCGATATCGTGCTCAGCGAGAGCGACCGGGAGGTGCTCGATGCGGCGTTCCCGCCGCCGAAGCGCAAGCGCGGGCTCGAGATGATCTAGTTCAGATGAACGGATCGTAGCCCCATTGCAGCAGGGCCTGGCGCTGGCGCGGGCGGCAGCTCAGGTCATGCGGGTCGCAGTTGGCCCGGACCTGGGCCGCATGTCGGGCAAAACTCTTCCAGCGCTTGATCTGCTTGTCGTCGACGCCCGGGATGCGGCGACCCAGATAGTAGCGGCAGTACCACTGGAACCAGCCGCGCGGATCGGGCTCGATGATCCAGCCGTTCTGTCGCCACACCGAGAGAGGTTGCCGGCTCTTGATGCCGAAGCAGTTGATCGATGGATCGGGATCGTCGCTGAGTCTGGCGCCCTTGAACCAGGAGGCCGGAAACTCGTCGCGACAGTCATTGCAGTACTTGCCCTCGAACACGCCGAGCTTCAGCATCTGGGCGGGCGTGAGCGCCGGCTTGAAATCGGGGGCGAAGCTGCGGCCGGTCCCGGCCTCGAGCCGGTAGCTGTAGCCCCGCTGCACGCGGTCGTTGACATGGACGATGTCGCCGACCGCCATCTAACGCAGCCGCACGTGCTCAGGCCGGACGCCGATGCCGACGATATAGGCTGGGATGAAACGCAGCGCCGGAATGGCGGCGAGGACGCGCAAGAGGCGCGGCGCGCGCAGCGGCTTGGTGCTGTTCAAGACGGGATCGATCAGGCGCTTCTGAATGGCGATCTGGATGCCCTGGGTGATTTTGGTCGGAAACGTCCGGCGCCGTTCGATGGCAGCGAGTACCGACTCGTCAACCTTGCCACCCTGCAGCGGGCCGCTCAGCGCGTTGGCGGCGGCTACCGCATCCTGGATGGCGAGGTTGATGCCGACGCCGCCGATCGGCGACATTGCATGCGCTGCATCGCCGATGGCGAGGAAGCCGGGCCGGTGCCATCGCGTCAGGCGGTCGATCGTCACGGTCAACAGTTTCACCTCGTCCCAGCTCTCGATCTCGCCGATGCGGTCGGCGAGGAACGGCGAAATCGCCAGCACGTTCCGGCGGAAGGTTTCGATCGGCTCCTGTTGCAGTGCCGCGGCGCTGCCTTTGGGGATGATGAAGGCGCACTGCCAGTAGGTCCGGCGATTGAGCATGATCATCATGTGCCCGGCTTCGACATGGCCGAAAGTTTCGGGCGAGTCCGTCGCGCTGCGCGAGACGCGGAACCACAGAACGTCCATCGGCGCCGCGAAATCCTCGACCGTCAGGCCCGCGGCGCTGCGTAGTAGCGAATGCCGCCCATCGGCGGCAACAGTGAGAGCGGCGCGGATGCTGCGGCCGTCGTTCGTGCGTACCCCCGCGATGCGACCGTTCTCCTCGATGAGTCCGACAGCCTCGGTGTGCATCAGCAAGTGGAAGGTGGAGAGCCTACCGGCTTGTGCCGCAATGAAGTTGAGGAAGTCCCATTGCGGCATCAGGGCGATGAACTTGCTCTGCGTGGGCATGTGGGTGAAGTCGGCGATGGTCAGATGATCCGAGCCGATCTGGGCGGAAAGGTGTGTCACCTCGTCGTGCGGCAGCTTGAGGAACTCCTCGAGCAGGCCGAGTTCGTGCATCAGCTCCATCGTCGAGGGGTGGATAGTGTCGCCGCGAAAATCGCGAAAGAAGTCGCCGTGCTTTTCGAGGATGGTGACGTCGATGCCGGCGCGGGCAAGCAGGTAGCCGAGCATGATTCCTGCAGGCCCGCCGCCGGCGATGCAGCAGGTCGTGGTCAGTTTCTGGTCCATACGCGGACCTTACGGCTCAATAACTGACTTGCAAGCGGCCGGCCGCTGCATTGTTGGGTCGAAGAATCAGCTTGCGCTGCCTATGTTCCACGTGAACAAAGCAGGCACAGATGGACGCGCGGCTTTCCGACATCGTGGCGGTGATGGTGAGCGTCTCGGTGGAGGGTCCATACTCCTACCGGGTACCGCACGGCATGTCCGTAAGGCGCGGTTCGATCGTCGCGGTGCCGCTGGTCGGCCGGCTCACACTCGGCGTCGTCTGGGGCATCCCCAAGGACAATTACGCGCACAACCGGCTCAAGGACATCGAGCACATCTACGATGTGCCGCCGCTCAGCGAAGAGTTGCTGCGGACCGTGGACTGGGTTTCCCGCTACACGCTGGCGCCACCGGGGCTGGTGTTGCGTTCGGTGCTTCGTTCTTCCGAAGCGCTGGGACCGGAGCGGCAGGTGATTGCTTACCGGCGCACCGGGGTCGAGCCGGAACGGATCACCCCGGCGCGCGCCAAGGTGCTTGAAGCGATGGCCGATGGCCTCGCGTGGGCCAAGACGGCGATCGTCGGTACGACCGGTGTGTCTCCGGCGGTGGTGGAAGGACTCGAGAGGGCTGGGGCGCTGGAGCGGCTCGAAATCCCGGCGCCGCCGATCGTGTTGCCGCCCGATCCTGCGGCCGCGCCGCCGACATTGAGCACAGAACAATCAGCTGCGCTCGGGCAGATCCGAGCGCTCGACCCGCAGAAATTTGGGGTGGCGTTGCTCGACGGCGTGACCGGCGGCGGCAAGACCGAGGTGTTCTTCGAGGCGGTGGCGGACACGCTGCGCGCCGGCCGGCAGGCGCTGGTCCTGCTGCCCGAAATCGCGCTGACCCACACCTTCCTCGACCGCTTTGCCAAACGGTTCGGCACGCGGCCGGCCGAATGGCATTCGGACATGACCCCAGCCCAGCGCACGCGGACCTGGCGCGGCGTCAACGACGGGACGGTGCGGGCGGTAGTCGGCGCGCGCTCGGCCCTCTTCCTGCCGTTTCACGAGCTCGGGCTGATCGTGCTCGACGAGGAACACGACGGCGCGTTCAAGCAGTCGGACGGGGTCAACTACCACGCCCGCGACATGGCCATCGTGCGGGCGAAATTCGCCGACGCGCGAGTGATCCTGAGTTCCGCCACGCCCTCGGTCGAATCGCGCAACAACGCCAATGCGGGGCGTTACAGCCACGTGCTGCTGACGTCGCGGTTCGCCGCAGCGGCGATGCCCGACATCACGGCCATCGACATGCGCGAGGAGCCGCCGGAAAAGGGCCAATGGATCGCCCCCCGGCTGGCGCGCGAAATCTTTTCGACGCTCGACCGAGGCGAGCAGGCGTTGCTGTTCCTCAACCGCCGGGGCTATGCGCCGCTGACGCTCTGTCGCGCCTGCGGGCATCAGTATCAATGTCCGGACTGTTCGGCCTGGCTGGTCGAACACCGCTTCCGCGGCGTGCTGATGTGCCATCATTGCGGGCATGAGCAGCGGCGGCCGAAGGTCTGCTCGGAATGCGGCACCGAGGATTCGCTGATTCCGATCGGGCCGGGAATCGAGCGCATCGCCGAGGAGGTGGCGGCACGCTTTCCCGACGCGCGCGCAGTGATCCTGAGCTCCGACATGGGCTCGAATGCGCAGTTGCGCGACCGCTTCGCCGAGATTGAAAGCGGCGAGTACGATCTTGTCATCGGTACCCAACTCGTCGCCAAGGGCCACCATTTCGAGAAGCTGACGCTGGTCGGCGTGCTCGATGCCGATCTCGGCCTCGCGCATGGCGATCCGCGAGCGGCCGAAAAAACCTTCCAGATCCTGACGCAGGTCACAGGGCGAGCCGGACGCGCCAGCAAGTCCGGCCGTGCTTTCCTCCAGACCTGGCATCCGGCGCATCCGGTCATGCAGGCGATGGTCCGGCAGGACCGCGAGGCGTTTTACGCACACGAGCTCGAGGTCCGGGCCGCCGGCGGCCTGCCTCCCTTCGGGCGGCTCGCGGCGCTGATCGTTTCGGCCAACGAGCATGACGACGCGATGGGCTTTGCCCGCCGGCTGTTGAGTGCCGCGCCACAAGCCGAGGGATTGCGGCTGTTCGGGCCGGCCGATGCACCGGTCGCCATGGTGCGCGGCCGGCACCGGGTGCGGCTCCTCGCACAGAGCAGCCGCGATTTCGACCTGTCCGGCTATGTCCGGTTCTGGCTCAACTCAGCCGAGCGGGCGAGCGGCAATCTGCGCGTCCAGGTCGATATCGATCCGATGAGTTTCTACTAGCGGCTTGGCTGCGACAAAGCGGGCCAAAAAAGGCCGTCCTGCGCGCCTTGCGGACTCTTTGGTCCACATGTTAGAGGGGGCGCGGTTTTCGGGGGCATGGGCTTGCCCCAAAGCCTTCCGAGCGTCGGCAAGTGCCCCGGTTCCCGGGGTTTGGACGCCACCAGCAACAGGGGTGGAGCGGCATTGGCAGAGCAGAATTCGGTGCTGACCCAGATCGCGCGGCCGTATGCGGCGGCGCTCTATGAGCTGAGCCAATCCGACGGTTCGGTCGATGCCGTGGAATCGAGCCTCGGGGACGTGTCGAAACTTGCCGGCGACAGTGACGATTTCCGTCGCTTCCTTCGCTCGCCGGTGATCAGCGCCGACGAGAAGTCCATGGCGCTCGAGGCGATTCTCGCGAAGGCCAGGCTCAATCCCACCGTCGCCAATTTTCTGGGCGTCGTGGCGCGCAACGGCCGGCTGTTCGCGCTACCGGCGATCATCCGTACCTACAAGATGCTCGCTGCGCAGGGCCGCGGCGAAGCCACCGCCGACGTCACCTCGGCCACCGCGCTCAGCGCGGCGCAGCGTGCTTCGCTCGCCGATGCTCTCAAGCAGAAGCTGGGCAAGACCGTCACTCTCACCGAACATGTCGATCCCTCGCTGATCGGAGGCCTTCAGGTCAAAGTCGGCTCGCAGATGATCGACAGCTCACTCAAAACCAAACTATCGGCGATCAAGGTCGCCATGAAAGAGGTCGGATAATGGACATCAAAGCCGCGGAAATCTCTGCGATCCTCAAGGACCAGATCAAGAATTTCGGCCAGGAAGCCGAAGTCTCCGAAGTCGGCCAGGTGCTCAGCGTCGGCGACGGCATCGCGCGTGTCTATGGCCTCGACAATGTGCAGGCCGGCGAGCTCGTCGAGTTTCCGGGCGCCATCAAGGGCATGGCGCTCAACCTCGAGACCGACAATGTCGGCGTCGTGATCTTCGGCGCCGACCGCGGCATCAAGGAAGGCGACACCGTCAAGCGCACCGGCTCGATCGTCGACACCCCGGTCGGCAAGGGCCTGCTCGGCCGCGTCGTCGACGCGCTGGGCAACCCGATCGACGGCAAGGGCCCGATCCAATACACCGAGCGTCGCCGCGTCGACGTGAAGGCGCCGGGCATCCTGCCGCGCAAATCGGTGCACGAGCCGATGTCTACCGGCCTCAAGGCCATCGACGCGCTGATCCCGATCGGCCGCGGCCAGCGCGAGCTCATCATCGGCGATCGCCAGACCGGCAAGACTGCCGTGATCCTCGACACTTTCCTCAACCAGAAGCCGGCGCATCAGGCCAATGCCTCCGAAGGCGAGAA
>JBQCIY010000183.1:0-2787 GCA_051953275.1 Devosia sp.
CGGGAATCTCCGTTTGGCCGCAGAGGCAGCATCTGGAGTAAACAGAGATTGCCGCTTTCGCGGGAACGATCCCGAGGCCCATTCGAGCATGCCTTTGCCGGCTGACAGTCCAGCGCTTCTCGCCGAGCTCCGCGCCCGGGCGAAAGCGCTCGGCTTCGATTGTTTCGGCATCGCCGCCGCGACAGCGCGGCCAGACCTTCCCGAAAAGCTTGCCGCCGCCCTCGACGCGGGCTGGCACGGCGACATGGACTGGATGGCCGAGACGGCCGGGCGACGGGGCTCGCCCCGGGCGCGGTGGGCGGGGGCGCGCGCCGGCATCATGCGGGGCGGGCCCCGGGCGGGTGGGCCGGAGGCGCGCTCCGTCATCATGCTGGGCGTCAACTACGGACCGGCCGCCGATCCGCTAGAAACATTGGCGCTGAAAGATCGTGGCACGATTTCAGTCTATGCCCGCAACCGGGACTATCATGAGCTGATCAAGGGTCGGCTCAAGGAGCTGGCCGGGCTGCTGGCGCGGCGGACCGGCGCCGAGGTGAAGGTCTTCGTCGATACCGCCCCGCTGATGGAAAAGCCGCTGGCGGAAGCCGCCGGCCTCGGCTGGCAGGGCAAGCACAGCGTACTGGTCTCGCGCGAGTTCGGCTCGTGGCTGTTCCTGGGCGCCATCTTCACCTCGGCGGAGCTGCCGATCGATGCGCCGCAGCCGGAGAGCTGCGGCACCTGCACGCGCTGCCTCGACGTCTGCCCGACGCATGCCTTTCCCGCCCCGTTCCGGCTCGATGCGCGGCGTTGCCTCAGCTACCTCAACATCGAGCACAGGGGGCCGATCCCGCTCGAGTTCCGCGCCGCCATGGGTAACCGTATCTATGGCTGCGACGACTGCCTCGCGGTCTGCCCGTGGAACAAGTTTGCGACCGCGACGCACGAGATGAAACTCGCCGCGCGCGACGATCTGAGCGCGCCCGCGCTCGCCGACCTGGCGCAGCTCGACGAGAATGGCTTCCGCGCCCTGTTCTCGGCCTCGCCGATCAAGCGCATCGGTCATGCGCGGTTCCTGCGCAACGTGCTGATTGCCATCGGCAACAGCGGCGATGCGGCGCTCCTGCCCCGCGCGGAAGCGCGGCTCGCCGATCCTGAGCCGCTGGTCCGCGGCGCCGCCGTGTGGGCCGTGCGGCGGCTCGTCCCTGCCGAAACGGGCAAGCGTTTGGCGCTGGACTTTTTGCCGCGCGAAGCCGACACAACCGTCCGATCCGAGTGGACCCAAGAGCTGAGTTGAATGGGCGTCTTCTTTTTTGGCATGGGCTATTCGTCGTTGGCGGCGGCCCACTCCATCCACGAAATCGTCGATCCCGACGTTCCGATCGCGGGCACCACGCGCACCGAAGAGGGCGTCGAGCGGCTGGCCGAAAGCCCCTATCGGCTGCACGTCTTCGACGGCACCAGGCCGGGGACGACGCTCGGCCCCGACCTGCGCAAGGCGACCCACGTCGTGCTTTCGATCCCCCCCAACGACAGCGGCGATCCAGCCTACAATTTCCACCGCAGCGACCTCGACGGCGCGCAGGGCCTCCAGTGGCTCTGCTACTATTCGACCGTCGGCGTCTATGGCGACTTCGGCGGCCAATGGATCGACGAAAGTGCGCCGACCCGACCGGTCAACAAGCGCAGCCAGGAGCGGGTGGAGGCCGAGCATCTCTGGCGCGATTTCGCAGCGCGGCGCGGCGTGCCGCTGCTGGTGCTGAGGCTCGCGGGCATCTACGGCCCGGGCCGTTCGAGCTTCGACAAGCTGCGCGAGGGCACCGCCCGTCGCATCATCAAGCAGGGTCAGGTGTTCAACCGCATCCATGTCGACGACATCGGTCGCATCACCGCGCTTGCGGCAAAGGCGAAGCTGGGGGGTACCTTCAACCTCAGCGACGAGGAGCCGGCGCCGCCGCAGGACCTCGTCGAGTATGCCGCCAAGCTCATGGGCGTGCCGGTACCGCCTGGAATCCCGTTCGAGACGGCGCAGATGACCGAGATGGCCCGCAGCTTTTATTCGGACAACAAGCGTGTCTCGAGCAAGGCGATCACCGCGGCGCTCGGCACTACGCTCACCTACCCCAACTACCGCGTCGGCCTCGACGCCATCTTCAGGACGCCCGCATGAGCCCGGTTTCTCCCGCCAAGGGCCCGCCGCAGCGCATCGTCCTCGAAGGCCGTTACACCCGGCTCGAGCCGCTCGGTCCGCAGCACGTTGCCGGCCTCTACCGTGCCGCGACCACTGCGGATGGGCGAGAACGTTTCGACTACCTGTTCGAGTTTGCGCCCGACAGCGAGGCGCAGATGGCGAGCTTCGTGCAGACGGCCGCCGCCAAGACCGACCCTATGATGTGGGCCGTGGTCGACGTGGCGACCGGCACGGCCGAAGGCCGCCAGGCGCTGATGCGCATCGTACCCGAACACGGCGTCATCGAGGTCGGCAGTATCTACTGGGGCCCGAACATGGCGCGCAGCCGCCTCGCTACGGAAGCGCTGTTCCTCCATGCGCGCTACGTCTTCGACGGGCTCGGCTATCGCCGCTTCGAGTGGAAGTGCAACAATCTCAACGAACCGAGCAAGCGCGCGGCGCAGCGCTTCGGCTTCACGTTCGAGGGCATCTTCCGCCAGCACATGATCCAGAAGGGCGCCAACCGCGACACCGCCTGGTTCGCCATGCTCGACGGCGACTGGCCGCGCTATCGCGCCGAATACGAACGCTGGCTGGACCCGTCGAACTTCGATGCGAATGGGCAGCAGAAGAGCCGGCTG
>JBQCIY010000184.1:0-2349 GCA_051953275.1 Devosia sp.
GAGGTGATGTTCTTGCGTTCCTTGCGACGAACGCGAGCGACTTCAGCTTTAGCCAATTTTGTTCCTTCAGTTCGAGATCGACGCTGCCGTAGTGCCAGCAGCTACTCCGAAGACGCCGCAGCGTCTTATTTCTTCTTGCCGGCGATCGGCTTGGCCGGGCCCTTGCGGGTGCGCGCGTTGGTGTGCGTGCGCTGGCCACGAACCGGCAGACCACGGCGATGCCGCAGGCCACGGTAGTTGCCCAGGTCCATCAGCCGCTTGATGTTCATCGCCACGTTGCGGCGAAGATCTCCCTCGACCACGTAGTCGCGGTCGATCGTCTCGCGGATCTGAATCACCTCGGCGTCGGTCAACTCGTTGACGCGGCGCTCCGGCGGAATGCCAACCTTCTTGCAGATGTCCTCGGCGAACTTGTCGCCGATGCCGTGGATGTACTGCAGCGCAATAACCACGCGCTTGTTCGTCGGGATATTGACGCCAGCGATACGAGCCACGTCTGCTCTCCTTCATGCCGGCAGCCCTATTTAGGTGCCGTTTTTGTAACAACAAGGGACCGGTTCCGACCCCTCACCCATTTCGAGGAACCGAATCCAGCCCAAAAACCCTTGAGACTGGCGCGGTTCTATTGGCCGATTCCGGCAGAGTCAACTGGCGGGGACGATCATTTCCGCCTTTGCAAGGCTGCCAGGATAGCAGCGGTGACCTGCTCCACCGACGCCATGCCATCAACGGTCTCGAGCAGCCCCTTGCCCTTGTAATAGGCCACGAGCGGCTCGGTGAGCTCACGGTAGACTTCGAGGCGCTTGCGGGCGACCTGGGCATCGTCGTCGGCCCGAGCGCCGCCGGTTTCCTTGGCCCGGTTGGCGACACGCGATACGAGTGTATCGGCGTCCGCGGTGATCGCGACGACAGCGTTCAGCCTCAGGCCCTTCTGCTCGAGCATCTGCCCCAGGGCATCCGCCTGCGGCACGGTTCGCGGGAAGCCGTCGAGGATGAAGCCATTGGCGCAATCCCCCTGGTCGATCCGCTCGGAAACGATGCCGTTGACGATCTCGTCGGAAACGAGGTCGCCGCGATCCATGATTTCCTTGGCGGCGAGGCCCATCGGGGTCCTGTTGGCGATCGCCTGGCGCAGGATGTCGCCGGTCGAGAGCTGCGGAATCCCCAGGCGTTCGACCAGGATCTTGGCCTGCGTGCCCTTGCCGACACCCGGCGGCCCCAGAAGAATGAGCCTCAACGCTTCCGTCCCCCCAGTCTCGATCGTTTCACCAGCCCCTCATACTGCTGCGCAATGAGGTGCGACTGGATCTGGCTGATGGTGTCGAGCGTCACGGTCACCATGATGAGGAGCGACGTGCCGCCGATGAACTGGCTGACGTTGAGCTGGCTGTGGATCAGCTCGGGGATGAGCGCCACGACGGTCAGGTAGATCGCCCCGACCACCGTGATGCGGGTCAGCACGTAGTCAATGTACTGCGCCGTGCGCTCCCCAGGCCTGATGCCGGGGATGAACCCACCCGAACGCTTCAGGTTGTCGGCGGTGTCGGTCGGGTTGAAGACGATCGAGGTGTAGAAGAAGGAGAAGAAGATGATCAGCACGCCGAACAGGATCAGGTAGAGCGGTTGGCCGCGGCCAAGTACGGCCGCGACAACGGAAATCCAGCCCGGTGAATCCCCGCGCGCCGCGAACGATGCGATCGTCGCCGGCAGGAGCAGCAGGGACGAGCCGAAGATCACGGGGATCACGCCTGAGGTGTTGAGCTTCAGCGGCAGGTGCGACGTGTCGCCCTGGAACATCTTGTTCCCGACTTGTCGCTTTGGATACTGGATCAGCAGTTTTCGCTGGGCGCGCTCGAAGAAGACGATGACGCCGATGACCACAATGGCAAGCAGCGGCAGCCCGAAAGCCCAGAAGCCGGAGAGAGCGCCCTGACGCAACAGTTCGAGGGTCTGGACAATCGTCGTCGGCAGGTTGGCGACGATGCCGGCAAAGATGATCAGGGAGATGCCGTTGCCGACGCCACGCGAGGTGATCTGCTCGCCAAGCCACATGAGGAACATGGTGCCGCCCACCAGCGTGACGATGGTGGAAATGCGGAAGAACCAGCCCGGATTGAGGACCACGCCCTGGCTGCCTTCCAGGCCGATGGCGATGCCGTAGGCCTGGATCGCGCAGAACAGCACCGCCAGATAGCGGGTGTACTGGTTCATCTTGCGCCGACCAGCCTCGCCCTCCTTCTTCAGGGCTTCGAGTCGCGGCGATGCGGTGGTGATCACCTGCACGACGATCGAGGCGGTGATGTAGGGAATGAGGTTGAGGGCGAAGATTGCCATGCGGTGCACGGCGCC
>JBQCIY010000185.1:0-2151 GCA_051953275.1 Devosia sp.
CGCAAGCGGGAACCTCCGTTTCCGGTAGAGCCCGGTGGTCGAGGCTGAACAGAGGTCCCCGCGTTCGCGGGGATGACTCCGTGTTTGGGGCGGCGTTGGGCGATCAATTCGCGCCTAACCGCACAGATCCGCGACCTTGCCCTCTGCGGCCCGCACTGCGTCGGCCGGGGCGAGCGAGAGCAGCAGGCCGCGCTGGCCGGCGTTGATGTAGATGCGGTCGTAAAGCTCGATGGTTTCGTCGAACGCGGTGGGCACCTTGCGCTTCTGCCCGAACGGGCCGATGCCGCCCACCTTGTAGCCGGTCACGCGTTCGGCGTCGGGCGCCCTCATCATCTGTGCCGACTTGCCGGAAAAGATTGCAGCGACCTTCTTGAGGTTCGCCTCCTGGTCGGTGGGGATGACGGCGCAGACCGGCTTGCCGTCGACCTCGAGCATCAGCGTCTTGAACGCCTGGCCCGGCTCGACGCCGAGCGCCTCGGCCGCCTGCAGCCCGACGCGCGGCGCGTCGGGGTCGTAGTCATAGGGATGGAGCTCGTAGGCAATACCGAGCCGGTCGAGCAGCAGCGTGCCCTGCGTGGTGTGCGACATGCCGCTGTGTAGCGCGCCGGCGCAGGCGCGTCAGCCGTTATGCGTGCCCTTGATGGTGTCGCCCTGGAGCGCGGTGAACGGCACGAATGGAATGACCTTGCCATTGTAGATGTCGGAGCGCTTGACGGTCACGGTGCCGTCGTCGGCGACGGCCTTGATCACCTTGAGCACGTGCTGTGCGCCCGGCGGGCCGATCGGCACCACCATGATGCCGTTGGGCTTGAGCTGCTCGAGCAGCGGCGGCGGGATGTGGTCGATGCCGCAGGTGACGATGATCTTGTCGAAAGGGCCAGCCTCGGGCCAGCCATAGTAGCCGTCGGCCTGTTTGGTGGTGATGGCCTTGTATTCGGTGTAGCCGCGGCCGATCAGCCCGTCATAGATGCCGCGGGTGCGCTCGGCGAGCGGCTTGATGATCTCGATGGTCCAGACCTGGTCGGTGAGGTTGGAGAGCACCGCCGATTGGTAGCCGGAGCCGGTGCCGATCTCGAGCACCTTGTCGCCCTTGACGATGCCCAGCGTGCTCGTCATGCGCGCGACCAGCCCTGGACCCGAGATGGTGACGCCGAAGCCGATATCGAGGAAATCGATGTCGTAGGCGTGCGAGCGGTTGATCGGCAGGCAGAATTCCTCGCGCGGCACCATCAGCACGGCGCGCTTGTTGTTGTCGCCGAAAACGTCGTTGACGCTCAGCATCCACTGATAGCGGTCGTAGCGCTCGCCGAGAAACTTCGGATCTTCGCCGCGGGTCTTGACCATCCAGTCGATGAAGTTCTGCCGCGTGTCGACCGGCGGCGTCGCGGCCCAGTCGTAAGGCACCGGAACGTTGGCGCGGGCCAGCGACGGGATCGCCGTTGCCGCCAGCGTGGCGCCCGAAGAGAGAAGGAACGAACGCCTCAGCATCTTTGCCCGACTCCGCGCGCCGACCGCCGCAAAATCGGGGTGACGCGAGGCGCAATCTAGCGGCCTGCCGGCGGACCGCAATCGGACGCTCTGTCGCGTGAACAGCTTGTTAGCGGTCGGCTTCCCTGGCCGCCTGCGCCTCGAGGCCTTCCATGTCTTCGTCGGAAAAGCCGAAATGATGGCCCATCTCGTGGATCAGCACGTGGGTGACCACCGCGCCGAGCGTTTCCTCGTGCTCGGCCCAGTAGTCGAGGATCGGCCGGCGATAGAGGTGGACGGTATTGGGCATGCGGCCGGTGGGCGTAATGCCCTCCTGCGCCATGCCGACCCCGGTGAACAGGCCCATCAGGTCGAACTCGGACTCGATGCCAAGCTCGTCGAGCACGTCGTCGTCGGGAAATTCCGCCACGTAGCAGCGGACGTCCTTGCACAGGTCGCGGAACGGCTGCGGCAACGATTCGAGCGCAGCGACGGCGAGCGCCTCGAACTCATCGAGGGAGGGGGCGAGCGTGTTGGACCAGTCGGTCATGGCACCCTCAGTCGGCGCACCTCCCCCGTCACGGGGGAAGGCGAGCCGACTGCGAGCTTGCTTGCCACTCACTTCCACTCGCGGATGTCGACGAAGTGGCCGGCGATCGCCGCCGCCGCCGCCATCTGCGGCGA
>JBQCIY010000186.1:0-5254 GCA_051953275.1 Devosia sp.
GACCAGGCGGCGGCGAGTGAGCCGTTGGTGTCGATGGCGCGGGTTGCGTCCTCGATGACGATCGACTCGAAACCCAGGTCCATGCCGTCCTCGGCGCTCCAGGCGACGCAGAAATCGGTGGCGAGGCCGCAAAAGAACAGCCGCCGGATGCCACGCTCGCGCAGATAGCCGGCGAGGCCCGTGCCCGTCTTGTGGTCGTTTTCCCGGAAGGCAGAATAGGAATCGATGGTCTCGCGATAGCCCTTGCGGATCACCGCCTGGACGTTCGGCACATACAGGTCGGTCGAGAATTCGGCGCCGTGCGTGCCGATGACGCAGTGGTCCGGCCAGATCACCTGCGGGCCGTAGGGCAGCTCGATCACATCGAAGGGCTTGAGATCCGGGTAGTTCGACGCAAACGAGATATGGTCGGGCGGGTGCCAGTCCTGCGTCTGGATGACATTGCCGAACCGTTCGGCCAGCCGGTTGATCGGCAGGATGACCTCGTCCCCCCCGGCGACGGCAAGCCGGCCGCCGGGAAGGAAATCGTACTGCATGTCGACGACAACGAGCGCGTCCTCGACGCCAAGACGCATCGGCCGTCCGTCCTTACTGCGCCGAGGACGAGGCGTCCGCCGGTGCCGACGACGTCGTATCGGCCGGAGCCGACGACGTGGTGTCGGCAGGGACCGACGAGCCGCCGGCATTGGGGACCTCCGGCGGCGGGTTCGGCATCACCGCGCGGCAATCGTCGAAGGAATATTTGGCGCTCGAGCCGTTGCCGCTGACCGCGGCGGTCACCTCGGTCACGAGGTCGGCCTTGGTCTTGGTCAGCTGCTCTTCGGTGAACCCGGCATTGAGGTACTTCTGGCCGGCGTCATCGATCATCTTGTTGCCCTGGTCGATGTAGTTCTGGGCCAGGGCCAGCTGCTCGGACGGCACGCCCGGCGGGGGATTGGAGAAGGCGGCGACGAAGGCCGAGCCGCACCAGAGTTCCTTGGCGACGTCATCGGGGACGGTCTGCGCCAGGGCGGCGGTCGAAAAAAGCGCAGGCGTGAACGCGAGAGCGAGGATGAGCCTGTTCATGGGGAAGGGTTCCTGTGGGGACGCGGCGCTGGTTAGAGCATATCGGCGCGAACGCGCCAATGGGAGCCACGCCGGGGGCATGCTTCAACGGGCCCAATGTGGCGTAAGCGAGACCGTCGCAAGGCCTGAAAAATGGGGATTTGCGCGCTTGCAGGGGCAAAACCTCGCCCCTATATACCCGCCAAGGCCCGGCAACGGGTCAAATCCCAAATTCAGCGAGGAGCCCGAAGCCCCGCGAGGGGTCAGCGGAACTGCCGAAATCTCAAGGAGTTCGCGGTCCGGGTTCGCTTAGGAAAGAGGCAAGTAATGGCTAAAGTAATCGGTATCGACCTGGGCACCACCAATAGCTGCGTCGCCGTGATGGAAGGCAGCAACTACAAGGTCATCGAGAATTCCGAGGGCGCGCGCACCACGCCCTCGATGGTCGGCTTCACCAAGGACGGCGAGCGTCTCGTCGGCCAGCCGGCAAAACGCCAGGCGGTGACCAACCCGGAAGGCACCCTGTTCGCGGTCAAGCGCCTGATCGGCCGGCGCTACGACGACCCGATGGTCAGCAAGGACAAGGGCCTCGTGCCGTTCCACATCGTCAAGGCGGACAATGGCGACGCCTGGGTCGAGGTCGACGGCAAGAAGATGTCGCCCGCCGAAGTGTCGGCGATGATCCTCACCAAGATGAAGGAAACCGCCGAATCCTATCTCGGCGAGAAGGTCGCGCAGGCGGTGATCACCGTGCCGGCCTACTTCAACGATTCGCAGCGCCAGGCCACCAAGGACGCCGGCAAGATCGCCGGCCTCGACGTGCTGCGCATCATCAACGAGCCGACCGCGGCGGCGCTCGCCTACGGCCTCGACAAGAAGAACACCGGCACCATCGCGGTCTATGACCTGGGCGGCGGCACGTTCGATATCTCCGTGCTCGAGATCGGCGACGGCGTGTTCGAGGTGAAATCCACCAACGGCGACACGTTCCTGGGCGGCGAAGACTTCGACATGCGCCTCGTCGACTACCTCGCCGACGAGTTCCGGAAGGACCAGGGCATTGACCTCAGGAAGGACAAGCTTGCCCTGCAGCGCCTCAAGGAAGCGGCCGAGAAGGCCAAGATCGAGCTGAGCTCGGCGACGCAGACCGAAATCAACCTGCCGTTCATCACCGCCGACGCGTCGGGCCCCAAGCACCTGACGTTGAAGCTGACCCGCGCCAAGTTCGAATCGCTGGTCGAGGACCTGATCCAGAAGACCGTCGAGCCGTGCCGGCAGGCGCTCAAGGATGCCGGCGTCAACGCCAGCCAGATCGACGAGGTCGTCCTCGTCGGCGGCATGACGCGCATGCCCAAGGTCGTCGAGACGGTGAAGTCGTTCTTCGGCAAGGAGCCGCACAAGGGCGTCAACCCGGATGAAGTGGTCGCCGCCGGCGCCGCCATCCAGGCCGGCGTGCTGCAGGGCGACGTCAAGGACGTGCTGCTGCTCGACGTGACCCCGCTCAGCCTCGGCATCGAAACGCTGGGCGGCGTGTTCACGCGCCTCATCGACCGCAACACCACGATCCCGACCAAGAAGAGCCAGGTCTTTTCGACCGCCGAGGACAACCAGAGCGCGGTGACCATTCGCGTCTTCCAGGGCGAACGCGAGATGGCGGCCAACAACAAGCTGCTCGGCAATTTCGACCTTGCCGGCATTCCGCCGGCGCCGCGCGGCGTGCCGCAGATCGAGGTGACGTTCGACATCGACGCCAACGGCATCGTCAACGTCTCGGCCAAGGACAAGGGCACCGGCAAGGAGCAGCAGATCCGCATCCAGGCTTCGGGCGGGCTCAGCGACGCCGACATCGACCGCATGGTCAAGGAAGCCGAGGCCAACGCCGAGGCCGACAAGCGCCAGCGCGAGGCGATCGAGGCCAAGAACCAGGCCGAGAGCCTCATCCACTCGACCGAAAAGTCGCTCAAGGACTATGGCGACAAGGTCGGCGCCGACGAGAAGAGTGCCATCGAGACGGCGCTGGCCGACCTCAAGGGCGTGCTCGAGGGCGACAACGCCGAGGCGATCAAGGAGAAGACCAACGCGCTGGCGGAGGCCTCCATGAAGCTCGGCGAAGCGATGTACAAGGCCAGCCAGGCCGAGGCGGAAGCCAAGGCCGCGGGTGGCGACAAGCCGGCCGACGACGACGTCGTCGATGCCGACTTCGAGGAGGTCAAGGACGACAAGAAGTCGGCCTAAAGATCATGCTCGCGCATTCGGGCACATAGGCAAAAGGGCGCTGCGGGTCTCCCGCGGCGCCTTCATTTTGGGTACACCATTCGCGGTCGGTTGGGCCGCGTAGGCGGGCTGGAACAAAGACTTCGATGGCAAAAGCCGATTATTACGACGTGCTCGGGGTGCAGAAGGGCGTCGACGAGGCGACCATCAAGGGCGCCTATCGCAAGCTCGCCATGCAGTTCCATCCCGACCGCAATCCCGGCAACGCCGACGCCGAGCACCGCTTCAAGGAAATCAACGAAGCCTACGATACGCTCAAGGACCCGCAGAAGCGCGCCGCCTACGACCGCTTCGGCCACGCGGCCTTCGAGCAGGGCGGGTTCGGCCGGGCGGGCGGCGCCGCCAACGGCTTCGGGCCGGAATTCACCTCGTCGATGTCCGATATCTTCGAGGACATTTTCGGCGACTTCATGGGCGGCGGCCGCGGCCGCGGCGGACAGCAGTCGCGGCTGCGCGGCTCGGACCTGCGCTACAACCTCGAGATCAGCCTCGAGGAAGCCTATCTCGGCCGCACGGTCGAGATCGACGTTCCAACGCTGGTCACCTGCCACACCTGCGACGGCTCGGGCGCCAAGCCCGGCACCGGCATGTCGACCTGCAAGCATTGCGGCGGGCACGGCAAGGTGCGCGCGGCACAAGGGTTCTTCACCATCGAACGCACCTGCCCGGTCTGCCAGGGCCGGGGCCAGATCCTCGAGCAGCCCTGCACCGATTGCGGCGGCCAGGGCCGCCGGCAGGAGAACCGCAAGCTTTCGGTCGATATCCCCAAGGGCATCGAGGACGGCACCCGCATCCGGCTTGCCAACGAGGGCGAAGCGGGGCTGCGCGGCGGTCCGCCCGGCGACCTCTACATCTTCGTGTCGGTGAAGCCGCACGACCTCTTCCACCGCGACGGCGCCGACCTTTACGCGCGCGTGCCGATCGCCATGACCACGGCGGCGCTCGGCGGCGAATTCGAGGTGCCCACGCTCGACAGCCAGCGGGCCAAGGTCAAGGTCGCGGCCGGTACGCAGCCGGGCCAGCGCGTCCGCCTCAAGGGCAAGGGCATGCCGGTGCTGCGCGCCAAGGACATGGGCGACCTCTACGTGCAGCTCGATGTCGAGACGCCGCAGAACCTCACCAAGCGCCAGCGCGAGCTGCTCGAGGAATTCCACAAGCTCACGACCAAAGAGACCTCGCCCACGAGCGACGGCTTCTTCGCCAAGCTCAAGAATATTTTCGACGCGTAGGTGTTCGGCGCGACGTCGACCATTCTCTGAGTGTCATCCCCGCGAAAGCGGGGACCCAACTCGCCACCCGCGCCAGAGGATGAATGGGTCCCCGCTTTCGCGGGGATGACACTTGGGGTGGTGGGGGCCACAGATGACGACTGAAACACCGATCCAGAAAACCGCCATTACGATCTGCGGCTCGCTGCGCAAGGACGCGATCAACGAGCATCTGCGCCGGCACATGTCGCTGAAGCTCCGCGAGGCGGGTGTCGCGGTCACTGATCTCGACCTGCATGATTTCGAGATGCCGATCTTCAATCAGGACATCGAGGACGCCGGGAACACACCGGAAGCCGCCAAGCGGCTCGCGGACCTGTTCCGCACGCATGACATCGTCCTCATCATCACGCCCGAATACAATGGCGGCATCACGCCGGTGATCGCCAACACCATCGCCTGGATCAGCCGGCAGAAGCCGAGCCCGTTCCGGCACGCGATCTTCGGCATCGGCGGGCTGAGCAACGGCAAGTACGCCACCATCTTCGGGCTCTCGCACCTGCGCGACAGCCTCAGCAAAGTCGGCGCGCTGGTGGTGCCGACGTTGCTCGGCCTCGGCCCCTGGCCCGACGTGTTCGACGCCGACGGCAACCCCAACGAAGCCAACATCCAGTGGAAGGTCGGCCAGATGGTGCGCGAGCTGACCCATTTTTCCCGCGGCGGGATCT
>JBQCIY010000187.1:0-72411 GCA_051953275.1 Devosia sp.
CCCGGAGTCCGTAAAGAAGGGTTAAGGCGCAGCCGCAATCGTTAAGATTTTCGGGCCGAATCCGATCGCCGGTCGGACGACGCTAAGTCCCGTGAATCCGGGGGCTTTTGCCGATGCGGCAAAGTTTGCCCAGCGTCGCCGCCCGGGCACCGATTGTTAACGATCGAGGCGTGGTGAAGGACTCGATAACACGACTTACACGCGCCGGTCGGTGAGCCGCAGGGGCGAACTGGGCGCGCGCCAGCCGGTGGGCGTGCGAAGCCGAATTTCCTGCAGATTCGGCGTTTGCTGGATGAGACGCTGGCTGAGCAGGGCGGCCGCAAATCCTTCGGGCGGCGGCGTCGTGGGGAGCACGAGGTGGGGGTCGACGGTCGTCGCATCCGCGGCAGCCGATGGTGTCGAATCCGCCGACGGTTGCTGCGAAGAGCCGCCGCCCGACATCTGCGGGCGCGGCGGGAATTCCGAAACGCCGAGGCTTGCGCCTGCTGGTGCCGCTGTGATCGACGCTACCACGATTGCCACCTGTTGAGCCGCTGTCGCGGCAACAACGGCCTCTAGCACATCGCGGTTGCACCGAGGGCATCGGTTCGCCCCGGCATTTGCCTCAAATTGTCGGCGCTACAGGGCACGGTTCACCGCGATCCCGCCGCTCGGTGCGTGCGGCGCCGCGATCTGTCCGCCGGCGCCGTAGGTCTTGGGGCGGGCGCTGACCGCGACCTGGCGCGCGACATCGGTCAACAGATCTTCGGTCACCGACCTGGCGGTGGCAATCACCTTGAGGTTCTCCGCCATCTGCGTCGCCAACCGGTCGTGCCCGAGCTTGAGCCGTCCGACGTCTTCGGGGGCCTCGCGTTGCAGGCGCTCGATCTGGCGCTGCACGGCGCGAGAGTAGGTGACATAATCCTGCGCCAAGCGGGTCTTGTCGGCAGTGAGCCCGGTTGCCTCGCGGTAGTGGCCGGTGCGCAGCAACGTCGTCTCGTTGTTCATAACGTCGACGAGAGCGCTGAGGGTACCTTCGGTGAAGGCGATGAGGTCGCGCGCGGGAAGCTCGTCGAGAGCGGCGAGGCGCTGGGCGGCTGACATGATTGTACTCCTGTTCTAATTGGTTTTGCCGGCTTCCTGCAGTTGCATGAGTGTTGGCATCAACTGGTCGGCGAGGCCGATGCCGCCGCTTTGCGCCATGGCGTCGGCCATCTGCTCGGCCTGCATGCCGCGCCAGGTTTCCTCGGCCGAGCCACCGCCGAAGCTGTTGGCGTCGGTCTTGATCGACGAAAACATTTCCTTGGTCAGCGTGTTGAGGAAGGTGCCCTCGAGCGCCTTGGCCTGCTTGTACATCTGAATATAGGCGTGCGACTTGGTGTCGAACTGCTGAAGTGGAACGACGCTCGCCATCACATCACCTCGATATCGGCCTGCAGTGCGCCGGCGGCCTTGATGGCCTGCAGGATGGCGATGAGGTCGCGTGGACTGATGCCCAGAGAGTTGAGGCCGTCGACCAGCTCCTGCAGGCTTACGGACTCTTTGACGAGCGCCAGATCGGAGTTGACGACATTGACGTTCACATCGGTGCGCGGCACGGTGGTGGTGGTGCCGTTGCTCAGCGGCGCCGGCTGGCTCACCTGAGGGCTCTCGGCAATGGTCACGGTGAGGTTCGACTGTGCGATGGCCACGGTCGAAACGCGCACGTCCTTGCCCATCACGATGATGCCGGAGTTTTCGTCGACGACGATCTTGGCCGGCTCGTCGGTCTGGATCACAAGTTGCTCGATGTCGGTCAACAGATCGACGATGTTGCCGTTGAAGTTCTGCGGCAGGGTAATGCGGACGGTTGCCGGATTTTCCGGGGTGGCGCAAGGAACGCCGATGAAGTCGTTGATCGACAGGGCGACACGGCGGGCCGTCGTTAGATCGGGGTTCTTGAGTGCAAGACGGAGCGTACGTTCGGAACCGAGCGAGAAGTTGATCTCGCGCTCGATCAAGGCGCCAGAGGAAATGCGGCCGGTCGTAGGCACGCCGGAGACGACTTCGGCGGCCTGGCCCGAAACCTTGAAGCCGTTGATCGTCACCGAACCCTGGGCGATGGCATAGACTTCGCCATCGGCGCCAAGCAGCGGTGTCACCAGCAGCGTGCCGCCCTGCAGGCTCTTGGCGTCACCGAGCGAGGAGACGCTCACGTCGATGCGTGAGCCCTGGGTGGAAAAGGCCGGCAGGTTGGCGGTGACCATCACCGCCGCGACGTTGCCGGTGCTCATGTTCTCGCCGCGGGTGTTGACGCCCAGCCGCTCCAGCATCGCCTGCAGGCTCTGCTTGGTGAAGGGCGCATTGTTGAGGCTGTCGCCGGTCCCGTCGAGGCCCACCACGAGGCCGTAGCCGACGAGCTGGTTGTCGCGGACGCCCTCGATGTTGACGATGTCCTTGATGCGTGCGGTGGCCGCTTGCGCGGGCGCCGCCGGCGCGAGCAGCGTGGTGGCGACCAGGATCGCCGCCACGATGTGCCTCAGAGCCGAGAGTTTCATTTGCGTCCCCGGTTGGTGGCGCGTCCCCACGCACCACGGTCTTGCCCGTTGCAATGCGAAAGTCGTGCCAACTCGGCAAAGCCCTGATTTTGCTTGGCGAAAGCAGGGGAGACCGGGCGAGCTGGCAGCAATTGCCGGGCCCGTTAAAGTCTTGTTAACCGGTGGCGGCAGAATTTGCCGATCGGGCCAACCCCGGCCCGGAGAGTCGCTCGATTGCGCGTCGACAGCATCCGATCAGCCGGCGTTGCCGCCCGCAGCAGTGTGGGGCGGTCGCAGGGCGGCGGCTTCTTCATCGGCGAGGAGGCGCCGGCGCCGCGCACCAGCGCAGCCGAGCCCACGGTGCAGGCATCGAGCATCGACGCGCTGATCGCGCTGCAGGCGGTCGAGGATCCGCTGCTCAAAAAGAAGAAGGCGCTGCGCCGCGGCAATGCGTTGCTCGACAGCCTCGAGACGATCAAGGCGGACCTGCTGGTGGGGCAGGTGAGCGAAGGCCGGCTCAATCAGCTGATGGCGCTGATCGGGCAGGCGCGCGAGCGCGATCTGCCGGGGCTCGACGCGGTGCTGGACGACATCGAGCTCAGGGCGCGCGTCGAGCTTGCTAAGTTCGGGCGTTATCCCGTCTAGCCAAACGCTTAGCCTGCCTACCGATTCACGAATTTATCATGCCGCTCGGCAAAGCTTGCCCAGCGGTTAACGGGCCTCTATAAGGCCGGAAAATTCGGGGAAGGATGGTTTGAGTCCTTATGGCGCGCAGTAGTGTAGCCGAAGCTGAATACCGGCCGTCGGAAGACGAGCCGTTCATGAATCCGCGGCAGCGGGAGTATTTCCGCCGGAAGCTCGAAAACTGGAAGGACGACATCCTTCGCGAGAGCCGCGAGACGCTCGAGAATCTCCAGGAAGAGAGCCAGAACCATCCGGACATGGCCGACCGGGCGTCGTCGGAAAGCGACCGGGCGCTTGAGCTCAGGACCCGCGACCGCCAGCGCAAGCTGATCAGCAAGATCGATGCGGCGCTGAAGCGGATCGAGGACGGCACCTACGGCTATTGCGAAGAGACGGGCGACCCGATCGGCATCGCGCGCCTCGACGCCCGTCCGATCGCGACCCTGAGCCTCGAGGCTCAGGAGATGCACGAGCGTCGCGAGAAGGTGTATCGCGACGAGTGATCGGCCTGCGCCGTCAACGATTTGGCGGCCCGCGCACGACGCGGGCCGTTTTCATTTGAGCGTCGTCTCTCGCGTGATGCCGATGGCCTCGAGGAAGGCGCGGTCGTGACTCACCACCAGCAGCGCGCCGTCGTAGGCGCGCAAGCCGGCCTCGACCGCAGCGATGGCGTGGATGTCGAGGTGGTTGGTCGGCTCGTCGAGGATCAGCAACTCGGGCGGCCGTGACGCGCCGATGGTGACCGCGAGGGCGGCGCGCAGCATCTCGCCGCCCGACAGCGTGCCGACGGGCTGCAGCGCGGCCTCGGCGCGAAACATGAAGCGGGCAAGGGCGGCCCGGCAGGCATTCTCGGTGTCGCCGGGATTGAGCCGAAGGTAGTTCTCGCGGATGGTCTGCGCCGGATCGAGCAGGGAAACCTGCTGATCGAGCAGGGTGTACCGCGGGGTGATGCGGACGCTGCCGTCGATGGGCGCCAGCGCGCCGGTCGCGAGGCGGAGCAGGGTGGTCTTGCCGGAGCCGTTGGGACCGGTGAGCGCGACGCGCTCCGGACCAGTGATGTTCAGATCTTGAGTCCGGATAATCGGCTTATTGCCTGGCCCGCCTGAAACATCCACCAATTCGAGCACGGTGCGCCCCGCAGGCAATCTCGAGCTTTCGAGCGTCACCGTCATCGGCTGCAGGATCTCGACGCGGGTGCGGGCCTGGACGAGAGTCGACCGCGCTTCGGCCTCTTGACGGTCGGCAAGGCGGGACTGCATGCCGCTGGTGGTCTCCGCTGCACGTTTCATCCCACCGGCAAGGATACGAGGCATGTCGCCGCGCGCCGCCTTGGCGCGGCCACGGGAGTCGGCGCGGGCTTTCCGTTCGGTCCGCTCCTGCGCCTTGCGCTCGACAGCGGCAAGCCGCCGCTCGGCGACGGACAGGCTGTGCTCTGCGGCGTTCAGGTCGAGCGCCTGGCGGGCCACATAGGCCTCCCAGTTGCCGCCGTAGAGCTTCGGGCCGACGGTGGTGAGCTCGAGGATCTGGTCGACGTGCTGCAGCAGGTCGCGGTCGTGGCTGACGATCAGCGCGCCGCCCGGCCAGGTGCGGAGCAGGTCGGCAACGGCGGCGCGGCCATCGGCATCGAGATTGTTGGTCGGCTCGTCGAGCAGCAGGATGTCGGGTTGTTCGAGCAGCAGCGCCGCGAGCGACAGGCGGGTGCGCTGGCCGCCGCTCAGGGTATCGACGCGGCGGCCGAGATCGAGAGCGGGAAGCCCAAGCTGCGCCGTTGCGTCGGCGATCCGTGCCGGCAGGCTCCAGTCTGCTGCGTCGAAGTCTTCGGGCGAGCCCTGGCCGGCGTCGATGCGGTTGAGGCGTGCGAGTGCTTCATGCGCGCCGAGTGCTTCGGCGACGCTGGCGCGATCGGACTGCACCGCCTGGCGCAAGACGCCGATATGTCCCTCGATGGCCACCGAACCAGATTTCGGCGCGATGTCGCCGGCGATGGTGCGCAGCAGCGTGGTCTTGCCGGTACCATTGCGGCCGACGATGCCGGTGCGCTCGATGCCGAAGCTCAGATCGAGGTTTTGGACGAGGTCGCGGCCGTCAGGCGTGGCCAGCGAAAGGTTGTGCAACTGGATGGAGGGCATGAAGGGAGTCCCGGTGACGGATCAGGGCGAAGCGATCGGTCAGCGAGAAATCCAAGAGGCACCTGCCAGTTGAGTTGCGATTTCGCGAAGATAGGGGCGATGGATGCGATGTCAACCGGGCGTCAGGCCCCAGGCGGTATAGAGACGCTTGAGCTGCAGCATGCTGCGCAGTTCGAGATAGGGCCGACCCGTCGCCGGCAGAAAGGTCCGGTAGCGCCGGACGCTCTTCTGCGAGACGAACAGGATCCAGTGGATCATGAACCACTTCAGGCTGTCGGCATTGCCCTCGAGGTTGCCGGCCCGCCGGCGCTGGAACAAAGTACGCACGACGTAGCGCCGGAGATTGGCGAAGCGGTTGTCGCCGAGCAGGATAATGCCGGTCGCCCGCTCGATGCGCTGGGGCATGAGGGTCGAATAGTTACCCTCCATGACCCATGCGTCGCCGAGGATGGCCGCGTCGTGCAGTCGCGCGAAGTCCTCGGCAGGGCGCTTTACCCAATCGGTGTTGGGCAGATGATGCAGCTGGTCGAGGTGCACGACCGGAATGCCAAGCTGCTGCGCGACCGCCGCCGCAAGCGTCGACTTGCCGCTGTTGGAGGGGCCGCAGATCATGATGCGGCGGCCGAAGGTTTCGAGCGGTGGAAGATCCATCGGTCCTCCCAAGACGGAAACGGCCACCCGAGGGTGGCCGTGGCGACGTCCCATGTCGAGAGGCCTACTCCTCGATCAGCTCCTTGCCGGTATAGACCTCGTCGACCCAGTACTGGTCGCGGCGGTCGAAGCCGTTGAACGGCGTGAGCGAGGCCTGGGTATAGGCGCCCATGAGGCCGAACTCGACCCAGTCGTCTTCGTCGACATCGGAAGGCAGGGTGAAGATCTGCGGCAGCACATCGTAGCTGTCGCAGGTCGGGCCCCAGACCGTGAAGTCGGCGAACTCGCCATTGTTGTCATGCAGGCGCGGGCCGCGCCAGACGCGCACCGGCGGGGTGAAGTGCATGAACTTCACTTCCATCAGCGAGCCGTACGCACCGTCGTTGAGGTAGACCGACACGCCGCCGCGCTGGTGCTTCACCCGCAACAGCAGCGAGGTTGACGAGGTCACCAGCGCCCGGCCGGGCTCGATGATGAGCTCCGGGGCGGACTTGCCGAAATTGTCCTTCACCGCCGCGGCGATGGTGTCGAAATAGACGTCCATCGGCGGCGCTTCCGAAGTCGGATAGGGGGCGGGGTAGCCGCCGCCGATATTGAGGCGCTTGAGCTCGATGCCGGCCTCTTCCGAGATTTTGGCGGCGGCCGCAATGTGGCGCTCATAGGCGTAGGCGTCTTCGCACTGGCTACCGACGTGGAAGCAGAGTGAGGGCGTGAAGCCCATCTGGTCGACGAGCCGGACGATTTCCGCGGCGCCGTCCTGCATGACGCCAAACTTGATGCCGAAGTCGTAGCTCTTGAGCGCCTTGCCGGCCTTGAAGCGGGTTGTCACCTCGATATCGCGCGACGGCGTCACCACGGCGGCGAGCTGGTCGAGCTGCTGCGGGTGGTCGATGCTGAAGGACCGGATGCCGAACTCTTCGTAGGCCCGTTCGATCTCGCGCTTGTTCTTGATCGGGTTGTTGTAGTGCATCGCGGCCCCCGGGCAGAACTCCCGCACGAGCTCCATCTCGGTGTTGGAGGCGACGTCGAAAGCCTTGAGGCCCTCGGCATGGAGCTGCTTGAGGATGTGGGGCGAAGGGTTGCACTTGACCGCATAGGTCAGGAGGCCGTCGAAGCCCTTGCGGAACACCTTCACCGACCGATGGAGCTCTCTCTCCGAGAACAGGAAGCTCGGGAAATCCGGTTCCTCGGCTGCAATGAGTTGGCTGGTGTTGGCATAGACCGTCTTGTCGTGCGCCGGGGCGTGCAGTTGGATCACGTCCTCGGCAGTAGAAGCGGGGGCGGCAGGAGCGGTCATCGGCAATCCCTTCCGGATGCGGGGGAGAGGCAAAACGCGGCTGCATATAGGGTCGTTCACCCCCTCACACAACGTCATATTTCGGCGAGGGCCGGAACGCCTTACAAAACCGTAAGTCCATGTCCTTAAAGGCGCCGAAATCTCGGCGTTCCGCTGGCTTTTCGGTGGCGGAGAAAAAGGAGAACACGCAAGTGTCGCAACGCCAGGTTCTCTGGGGATTTACTGGCCTCGTGGCTTTGGCCGCAATTGGCGGCGGGCTGTGGGCGGAGCGTGGTGGGGCGCTCGATTTCGGCCGACCACCTTCGGCGCCGCTCGACATGCAGGTGGCCGAGGCCGGCGGGGTGGATGCCCCGGTACCGGCGGTTACGACAGCTCCGGCGAGTTATCTGCAGGTGGCCCAGACATCGGCCGTACCGGTGCAGCGCACGCTGCCGCAGAGCGAGCAGCAGTTGCAGCTCAGCTTTGCGCCGCTGGTGAAAGCGGTGACCCCCGCCGTGGTGAACGTCTATGCGACCAAGACCGAGCAGGGCTTCCAGTCGCCGTTCCAGGGCGATCCGTTCTTTTCGCAGCTGTTCGGGCGCGACCTGTTCCAGAGCCGGCCGCAGACCAGCCAGTCGCTCGGCTCGGGCGTGATCGTGGACCCCAAGGGCATCATCATCACCAACTCGCACGTGGTGAACGGGGCCGACGAGATCCACATCGCGCTCAACGGCGGACGCGAATATCCGGTGAAGCTGCTGCTCGACGACACCAAGTCGGACCTGGCGGTGCTGCAGATCGAGAATGCCAACGGCAAGACATTTCCGGCGCTGACCTTCGCCGATTCCGACAACCTGCAGGTGGGCGACCTGGTGCTCGCCATCGGCAATCCGTTCGGCGTCGGCCAGACAGTGACCAGCGGCATCGTTTCGGCGCTGGCGCGGACCGGTGTCGAGACCGGCAATTTCGACTACTTCATCCAGACCGATGCCGCGATCAATCCGGGCAATTCGGGCGGCGCGCTGGTCGACCTGCAAGGACGCCTGGTCGGCATCAACACGGCGATCTTCACGCGGTCGGGCGGTTCGGTCGGGATCGGCTTTGCCATCCCGGCGAACATGGCCAGGACCGTGGCCGAGGCGGGCGAAAAGGGCGGACCCATCGTGCGGCCATGGTTCGGCGCCCGGTTGCAGGAGGTCACGACCGATATCGCGGACAGCCTCAACATCGATCCGCCGCACGGCGCGCTGATCACCGAAGTGGCGCCGGACAGCCCGGCGGCGAAGGCGGGCCTCAAGTCCGGCGACGCGATCATCAAGATCGACGGTATCGACGTCGACGAACCGCAGGGCTTCGATTTCCGCTTCGCCACCAAGGAGATCGGCAAGACCACCGACATCACCTATGTCCGTAACGGGCAGACCTCCGATGCCCAGGTGGCCATCGCCCCGGCGCCGACCCCCAGCGGGGACCAGACTGCCAGGATCAGCGGCAACACCCGGTTCTCGGGCACGACCGTCAGCATCCTGACCCCGGCGGTGGCGCAGGACATGAACCTACCGTTCGACAGCAAGGGCGTGATCGTGACCGACGTACAATCCGGCTCGCCGGCGGACCAGATGGGCCTGCAGAAGGGCGACATCATCATTTCGTTGAACGGCCGACAGATCAACGACGTCACCACGTTCAAGTCGCTGGTGTCGCAGCGGGTGGATGGATGGCAGATTGTGCTCAACCGCAATGGTCAGGTAATTCAGTCGTATATCAGTGGATGACGACTGGAGCCTGAATGGCCGACCTGTTTGCGGCGGAACCGGAGGAGCGGGTGGGCGACAGCCCCCTCGCCGACCGGTTGCGCCCGAAATCGCTCGATGAGGTGATCGGCCAGCGGCACCTGCTGGGACCGGACGGGACTTTGCGCCGGATGATCGCCTCGGGGAGGCTCGGCTCACTGATCCTGTGGGGGCCGCCGGGGACCGGCAAGACCACGGTCGCGCGCCTGCTCGCCGACCAGGTGGGCTATCGGTTCAAGCAGATTTCCGCCGTGTTCTCGGGCGTAGCCGACCTCAAGAAGGTGTTCGAGGAAGCGCGCTTCGAGCGGCTCAGCGGACACAAGACCTTGCTGTTCGTCGACGAGATCCACCGCTTCAACCGGGCCCAGCAGGATGGCTTCCTGCCGGTCATGGAGGACGGCACGGTCGTGCTCGTGGGCGCCACGACAGAGAATCCAAGTTTCGAGCTCAACGCCGCGCTCCTGTCGCGCTCGCAGGTGCTGCGCTTCGACTCGCTGGGGCCGGAGGAGCTGGAGCTCATGGCGCAGCGGGCGGAATCCGCGATTGGCAAGTCGCTGCCGCTCGACGACGACGCCAGAACCGCGCTCTATGAGCTCGCCGACGGCGATGGCCGGGCCATGCTGGGGCTGGTCGAGGAGGTGTTCGCAGCCGCCAAGCCGGGCGAGGTGCTCGACAAGGCTGGGTTGCTGGCGGTGGTACAACGGCGGGCCCCGCTCTACGACAAGAAGCAGGATGGCCACTACAATCTGATCTCGGCGCTGCACAAAACGGTGCGCGGATCGGACCCCGATGCGGCGCTGTACTATCTGGCGCGCATGCTGGTGGCAGGCGAGGATCCGCTATTTTTGGCGCGGCGTATGATCCGCATGGCGAGCGAGGACATCGGCATGGCCGACCCGCAGGCGCTGCCGCTCGCGATCGCGGCGCGCGACGCCTACGAGATGCTTGGCTCACCCGAGGGCGAGCTGGCGCTGGCGGAGCTGGCGGTCTATCTCGCCACAGCGCCCAAGTCGAACTCGATCGAGGTGGCGTTCAACGAGGCGATGGCGCTGGCGCGGTCGAGCGGCTCACCGATGCCGCCGATGACCATCCTCAATGCGCCGACGAAGATGATGAAGTCGCAGGGCTACGGCTCGGGTTATATCTACGACCATGACACGCCGGAGGGATTCTCAGGCCAGGAGTATTTTCCCGAAAAGCTCGGGCGGCAGAATTTCTACCGGCCGGTCGAGCGCGGGTTCGAGCGGGAGATCATCAAGCGGCTCGACTACTGGACGAAGCTGAGGACCAAAAGAGCCGAAGGCGAGGCGGACTAGGTTGGCAGTCGGAGGGCGCCGCGCGACCCGCGCAGCGCCCTCGCTTGGGCTGATACTCAGTTGAACGAGCCATTGTGCTCGGGGTGGAACGGCGTGATGCCGTTCGGCCCGATGATCGGGTCCGTATTGTAGTTGTAGCCCGTCCAGGCCTGGGCGACGGCCGGCGCGGTATCGGTACGCGGCGTGGTGCTGGTCAGTTGGCCACACGACACCCAGCCAGTGAGGGACTCGGCCGTGATGCGGCACCAGTTGCCGGAGTGGCGCAGGACCGACACGTCGGCGTTGGCTTCGAGACGGCCGATGGTCTTGAAGTTGTCACCGGGCCCGGCCATCACATTGAGACTGCCCTCCGTCTGCATACCGGCTGCTGCAAAAGCGCCGCCGGCGGAAAGGGCGACGATAGCCGCGCCCAACGCCAGGGCTGACTTGATGTTCGACATCTTAAATTCTCCTGCTGATGCCCTCGGCCGCTCTTACGCTGCGGCTACCGATTTGTTCCGATTAAAAGAATTAAATCGGAGACAGGGCTTTCACGGCTCAGCGACCGGTGAGTGATGCTGGCGTTCGGAGAGGCCTTTGCGCTAAAGACCGCTCGATCACATCTGGATGACAGCTGAATGAATCCCTACCTCCTGGTCGCAGTCGGCGGAGCCCTCGGATCGGTAGCCCGCTACGGGACGGGCGTGCTCGTGGGCACCGTCTGGCGGCAGTCGTTCCCGCTTGGGACAATGCTCATCAACATCGTGGGCTCGCTCGCGATGGGGCTGCTGGTCGGCTATCTGGCGCGCACCACGCCGGCCTGGCAGAACGACGCTCGCCTGTTCGTGGCGGTCGGAGTGCTTGGAGGCTTCACCACGTTCTCGTCGTTTTCTCTCGATACGATCTCGATGATCGAACGCGGCGAAACCGCGCAAGCGATTCTCTATGTCGTCGTTTCCGTCGGTGCCGGTCTGGCGGCCCTGTGGGGCGCGCTCGTATTGATGAGACTTCCGGCGTGAGCGGCGCACGACAGCAGGCGGTGGCGCGCGACGAAGACGGCATGCGGCTCGACCGCTGGTTCGGTGTGCATTTTCCCGAGGTGACCTTCGGGCATTTGCAGAAGCTCATCCGGACCGGGCAGGTCCGCATCGACTCCGGGCGGGCGAAGACCAATTCGCGCCTGGCGGCCGGTCAGCTCGTGCGCATCCCGCCGCTCGAGGCGGAGGTCCGGCGCATCGAACAGAAGATCAGCGCCGAGGATGCGGCCTATCTGCGTACCTTGATCCTCTACGAGGACGACGAGCTCTATGTGTTCAACAAGCCGCATGGGCTCGCCTCGCAGGGCGGGAGCGGCACGAAGCGCCATATGGACGGGTTGCTCAAAAACCTGCCCAACAAGCAGGGCGAGGCGCCGCGGCTGGTGCACCGGCTCGACCGGGATACCTCCGGGGTGCTGGTGGTCGCCAAGACTCGCGCCGCGGCGTCGCACTTCGGAAAGGTATTCCAGTCCCACGCGGCGCAAAAGATCTACTGGGCCATCGTTTATGGCGTCCCCAAGCCGGCACAGGGCAGCATCTCATGCTTTCTCGCCAAGCAGATCGTCGGCGACAACGAGCAGATGGTAGTGGTCGAGCAGAACTATCCCGGCGCGCAGCACTCCAAGACGTACTACTCGATCACCGACAGCGCGGCACGCCGCTTCTCATGGGTGACGCTGAAGCCGGTGACGGGGCGGACCCACCAGTTGCGCGTGCACATGGCGCAGTTGGGCAACCCGATCATGGGCGATCCGCGCTACTTCAACATCGAGAACTTTCAGGGCGCTCCCGGGCTGGGGGAAGGGCTGCAGCTGCACGCCCGTCGCATCCGGCTGCCGCTCAGGAGCGGCAAGCTGCTCGACGTCAGCGCGCCGCTGCCGCCGCACATGGTGCAAAGCTTCGAGGCGCTGGGCTTCGATGCGGATCGTTATGACGTCAAGGACCAGGACCCGGAAACCGCATGAGACTGATTGTCTTCGACCTCGACGGAACGCTGGTCGATTCCGAGGCGCTGATCGTGGCCTCGGTCACCGAGGCCTTTCGCGCGGTGAATGAACCGGTCCCCGATGTCGGCGCCATTCGTGCCATTTCAGGCATCACCGCACGGGACGCGCTGGCGATCCTCGCGCCCGGCGCAGACGAGGCGCGCGTCGACGTGTTGCTCGAGAGCTACGTCGATCACTATCACCGGCGCAGCGCAGCCTCGATCGAGCCGCTGTTCGAGGGGGCGCTGGAGCTGCTCGACCGGCTGCAGGCGTCGCCCGAGACGATCCTCGCGGTGGCGACTGGCAAGGGCTATGCGGGTGCGGTGACGCTGCTCGAGCGCCACGGCATCATCGACCGGTTCAACTCGATCGAGACGCCGACGCACAATCGAGGCAAGCCGGACCCGGAGATGGTTCACACCGCGATGAACAAGGCCGGCGTCGATGCCGCACATACCGTGATGCTGGGCGACACGGTGCATGACATGCGCATGGCCAAGGCCGCCGGGGTGAAGGCCCTCGGGGTCGCCTGGGGCTACCACGAGGCCGCCGACCTCGAGTTGGCCGGTGCCGATATCGTCGTTCGCGGTTTCTCCGAAGTCGATGCGCGGATCGACGAGCTGGTGGGAGCCGTCGATGCGTGAATTTCTCGATGACGCCCACAGCCACCGCGACGATGGGCTGGGGCGGGCCCAGGCCGCCGCTAGGCGGGAACTGCCCAAGCGGTTCTACAAGGAGGCGACGGTCCAGCCGATGGATGGCGGCTATGCTGTCGGACTCGATGGCCGGGTACCGCGCACGCCGGGGATGAAGCACGTCGTGGTGCCCAGCGAGGCCGTTGCGACGGCGATGGCCGGCGAGTGGGCGGCACAAGGCGATTTCATCGACCCCGAGGCCATGCCGATGGTGCGGCTGGTCAATTCGGCGGTGGAGGCGGGCGAGGCGGCAATGCCGGCGCTCAGGGCCGAGATCGTCAAGTATGCCGGCAACGACCTGCTGCTTTATCGCGCCGACGCACCCGAGAGCCTGGTGCGGCGGCAGGAGGAAATCTGGGACACGGTGCTGGTCAAGCTGGCGCGGCATTTCGGCGTCAGCTTCCAGCCGACCATCGGGATCATGCACCAGGCGCAGCCGGCGGCGACGCTGGCCAAGCTGGACGAAGCGCTCATGGGCGAAACGCTCTTTCCGCTCACCGCCATGAACGCCGTGATGTCGATCACCGGCTCGGGGCTGCTGGCGCTGGCCCTGCGGCACGGTCTTGCCTCGCCGGAGGAGGTCTGGGTCGCGGCGCATGTCGACGAAGACCACCAGATCGGGCTTTGGGGCGAGGTCGAAGAGATCACCGACCGTCGGGCGAAGCGGCGCAAGGAATTCGACGCTGCCGTGCAGCTCCTCGACCTGACCGGCTGAATCCTCGAAAGCTCAGCGCGCTCTGCACGAAAACTGCACGAGGTCGCCGCATGCTCCCTGGCATGCGCAATCCGATTCATCCCTCGCCCGACCGCCCCATCCCGCTGCCCGACTGCATCCTGATGGACAGCTGGTGGACCGACCGGCAGCTCGAGTTGCGCGCCGGCACGCCCTCGGCCCTGCGGGTTATCGCGAGCGAACGGGACGAGGCCGCGGATGACCGGTCGCGTGCGCGCAGCATCCGCAACGACTGACGGGATTTGCACCGGCCAGCGCGCCGGGCGATAAGCGCGCATGCCGCGCATCCTGATCGCCGACGACGAGCCGAACATCCGCGAGGTGATCTCGTTCGCGTTGGAGCGCGCCGGCTACACCGTGGCCGTGGCGCGCAACGGCGCCGAGGCGCTGCAGGTGCTCCGGCGGGGGCCGGTGGACCTGATCGTCCTCGACATTGGCATGCCCGAAATGGATGGGCTCGAGGTCTGCCGACAGATCCGCAAGAACTCAGACGTCCCGATCCTCTTCCTGAGCGCACGGGATGAGGAAATCGACCGCGTGCTTGGGCTCGAGATCGGCGGCGACGACTACGTCACCAAGCCGTTTTCGGCGCGCGAGCTGGTGGCGCGAGTCAACGTGATCCTCAAGCGGGCGCGCAACGGCGGCGCGAAGGGGCCGGCGGTGATGAGCCACGGGCAGGTGCGGCTCGATGTGGCACGCCACGGCGTCTGGTTCGGCGATCGCGAACTCTCGCTGACCGCATTGGAGTTCGAAATCCTAGCGGCATTCATGGGGCGGCCCGAGGTGGTGTTCAATCGCGAGCAGATCATGTCGGCCGCCTACGGCGCGAGCACGTTCGTGAGCGACCGCACCATCGACAGTCACATCCGCAACCTGCGCGCCAAGTTTGCCGACGCCGGCTGCGGCTCGATCATCGAGACCGTACATGGCGTCGGGTTCCGGCTGGGGGCGGCGAGCTGATGGCCGACGCCCGGGTCCCGCAGAAATGGCGGCCGACGCTGCCCATGATCGTTTTCGCGGTGCTGTTGACGGTGCTGGCGCTGCCGGCGGCGATCGTTCTGTGGTTCCGCGCGCTCGACAAGTCGGGTGCGCGTGTTGGCATGGGAGCCACTGAGCTCGGTGCGCTCGGCGTGGCGCTGGTGCTGACCGTGGCGATCGCGGTGGTGTTTTCGCGCACGATCACAGGGCCGATCAACGCGCTCGTGAAGCGGACCGACGAAATTGCGCGCGGTGGTCGGGCGGCGATCATCCCGCCCGAGCAGATGGGCACGCGCGAGATCGCGACCCTGAGCCAGAGCTTCCTCGATCTGGCCGAGCGGCTGGTCGACCGCAACGAGTATGTGTCGTCGTTCGCGGCGCATGTGAGCCACGAGCTCAAATCGCCGGTGACGGCAATCCGCGGCTCCGCGGAATTGCTGCGCGACGCGGAAATGAGCCGTGAGGAGCGGGCGCGGTTTCTCGATCACATCATCGCCGACAGCGATCGGCTGACGGCGCTCCTCGAACGGCTGCGCGAGCTGGCGCGGGCCGACCTCAACGTCGCATCCGGTCGCAGCACCCTCGCCGAAGCGGTGGGCGATGCGCCGATGGTGGTGCTGGGAGATGGACGGGACACGCCGATGTCCCTTGGCCTCGAAGCGGCAAGGGCCGTGTTCGGCCAGTTGTTGCGCAATGCGGCGGAACACGGTGCGACGGAGGTCAGGATCGACGCCGGGCGGGCGGACGGCATGCTTCGGATCACGGTGGCCGACAACGGCGTGGGGATCTCGCCCGGCAACCGGGACCGCGTGTTCGAGCCGTTCTTCACCACCCGACGCGAGGCCGGCGGCACCGGGATGGGGCTGCAGATCGTGCGCTCGATGTTGGCCGCGCATGGGGGCAGCATTCGACTGCTGGTCTCGGACAGTGGAGCAGCATTCGAGATCCGGCTGCCCCAGGCTGAATAGGACCGCTGCGGGCGCCGGGTTATTCCGTTGCAGGGGACAAATAGTCCAATAGTTTAGAGGGATTCCAAGAAGCGTCGTTTTAAGTTGACGGCGCTAGTCCACTTTCTTATGTCGCCTCGCATTCCATGAAATTTCGAGGCGACGATGCGTTTCTTCCTTCCTGTCCTGGCCGGCCTGCTGCTGACCGCGATTGCCCTCCCGGCCGTTGCGCAGGACGATGGCCTGATCGTCTACAATGCGCAGCACGAACAACTGACCCAGGAATGGGCCGACGGCTTCACCAAACAGACGGGGATCAAGGTCACGCTGCGCAACGGTAGCGACACCGAGCTGGGCAACCAGATCCTGCAGGAGGGCGCGGCCTCGCCGGCCGATGTGTTCCTCACCGAGAATTCGCCGGCCCAGGCGCTGGTCGATCATGCCGGGCTGAGCGAGAAGCTGCCTGCCGACATCCTCTCGGAAGTACCGGCCCAGTTCCAGCCCTCGACCGGCGATTGGGTGGGCATCGCGGCGCGTTCCACCGTGTTCGCCTACAACACCGGCAAGCTCAAGGAGGCCGATCTGCCGAAGTCGATCATGGATCTGGCCGATGCGAGCTGGAAGGGCCGCTGGGCGGCATCGCCCTCGGGCGCCGATTTTCAGGCGATCGTCGCCGCCATGTTGTCGCTGAAGGGCGAGGACGCGACCGCCGCCTGGCTCAAGGCCGAAAAGAACAACTCCGTGGCCTATCGCGGCAACACCGCGGCGCTCAAGGGCGTCAACAACGGCGAGGTCGATGGCGCGATCATCTACCACTACTATTACTTCGGCGATAAGGCGAAGACCGGCGAGAATACCGGCAACGTGGCGCTGCACTTCTTCAAGGGCCAGGATCCGGGGGCGTTCGTCTCGATTTCCGGCGGCGCCGTGCTCAAGAGCAGCAAGCACAAGTCCGAGGCCGAGGCGTTCCTCAAGTGGATCGCTGGAACGGGCGGCCAGGACGTGCTGAAGACCGGCAACTCATTCGAATATGCGGTCGGGAACGGCGCGCAGTCAAACCCGGCGCTGCCGCCACTCGACACGCTCGAGGCGCCGGTGGTGGATCCGGCCGGGCTTGACAGCCAGAAGGTCACCGACCTGATGACCGCCGCCGGTCTCATCTGATGCGACAATCGCCCGCCGGAAGCGCCCTTCCGGCGGGTGTTCCACGATGCTATGCGGGCGGCGAACCGCCCGGAAAGTTACCCGCTTGAGCGCCGAGATCGCCCCTTCCACATCCGCCCGGCGGCCGCTCCGGCTCCCGCAGCGGGTCGGCGTCTTTGTGCTGGCCGGGCTGGTGACGCTGCTGAGCCTCATTCCGCTCGTCTTCATCATCGTGGTCGCGCTGACCAGCGGCTGGGACCAGGTGGCGAAGCTGGTGTTCCGGCCGCGGATCGGCGAACTCCTCGTCAACACGATCTGGCTCGAGGCGATCACGCTGCCGGCCGCATCCGTGCTGGGCGTCGCGCTCGCGTGGCTCACCGAGCGGACCGAATTGCCGGGGGCCCGCTGGTGGGCAGCACTCATGGTGGCGCCGCTTGCGATTCCGG
Organism: Devosia sp.; assembly: GCA_051953275.1. GTDB lineage: Bacteria > Pseudomonadota > Alphaproteobacteria > Rhizobiales > Devosiaceae > Devosia_A. The sequence goes on from JBQCIY010000187.1 coordinate 17,289, forward strand.
CGTTCGTCCAGAGTTATGCCTGGAACAGCGTTCTGCCGCAGTTGCACGGTCTGGCCGGCGCGGTGACGATCGCGCTGATCTCGTATCTGCCGTTCGTCTACCTGCCGGTCGCGGCGCAGCTCAAGCGGCTCGATCCGGCGCTCGAGGACGGCGCCGCGTCGCTGGGCAAGAGTCCCTGGGCAATCTTCTGGCGCGTGATCCTTCCGCAGCTGCGCTGGCCGGTCTGCGCCGGCGCGCTGCTGGTCGGACTGCACTTGCTGGGCGAATACGGGCTGTTCGTGCTGATGCGCTACGACACCTTTGCGACCGCGATCGTCGACCAGTTCGAGAGCGCCTACAACGGTCCCGCCGCGAACCTCATGGGCGGCGTGCTGGTGCTTTGCACCGCCGCGCTGATCGGGCTCGAGACCATGCTGCGCGGTGACCGGCGCTATGCGCGGCTGGGGGCCGGCGCGGCACGATCCGTGATGCCGCATGCCCTCGGGCGCTGGACCATCCCGGCGCTGGCCTTGCTCGCCCTGGTTGCGCTGCTGTCGATCGGCGTCACGGTTGGAACGCTGGTCCGTTGGCTGGCCCTTGGCGGTTCCGGCATCTGGCGGCTCGACCTGATCGGTGCGGCCCTGAGCCAGTCCGTCGGTTATGCCCTGGTCGGCGGCGTGCTCACGACGCTCGCGGCCATGCCGATGGCGTGGCTCACGGTGCGTGCGCCAGGCAAACTGCAGCGCGTGCTCGAAGCGGGGCATCTTTACGTCGGGGCGCTGCCCGGGATCATCGTGGCCCTGGCGCTGGTCACGATCGCGGTGCGCGTGATGCTGCCGCTCTACCAGACCGCGGCGACGCTGGTGTTTGCCTATGTCCTGATGTTCCTGCCGCGGGCGCTGACTGGCTTGCGCTCGTCGATAGCGCAAACGCCGGTCGAGCTCGAGCGCGCAGCGATGAGCCTGGGCCGTCCGCCGCTGATGGCGGTGATGCAGACGACGATGCGGCTCGCTGCCCCAGGTGTCGCGGCCAGTGTGGCCCTGGTGGCGCTCGGCATCGCCAACGAGCTGACCGGTACCTTGCTTCTCGCCCCCAACGGCACGCGCACGCTGGCGACGAAATTCTGGGCGCTGACCAGCGAGCTAGACTACGTCTCGGCGGCGCCTTATGCGCTGCTGATGATCGTGCTGTCCCTGCCGCTCACCGTGCTGCTGCGCCGGCAGGCCGACCGGGCGCTCAACGCATGAGCCTGCTGACTCTCAGTTCGGTGAGCAAGCGCTACGGCAGCGTCACTGCCCTCGATCGGGCGACGCTGTCGATCGAGCCGGGTACGCTGACGGCCATCGTCGGGGCGTCCGGCTCCGGCAAGACGACACTGCTGCGGCTCGTCGCCGGCTTCGAGATGCCAGACGAGGGCAGCATCATGCTCGAGGACCTGCAGATCGCCGGACCGCTGCGCGTGGTGCCGCCGCATCGGCGGGGCATCGGACTCGTGGCGCAGGAGGGTGCGCTGTTCCCGCATCTGGGCGTGGGCAGCAATATCGCCTTCGGCATGGACGACAAATCGCCTGGTGCAGTCGATGCCCTGCTCGAGGCGGTGGAGCTCGATCCGTCGATCCGCACGCGCATGCCGCACGAGCTGTCGGGTGGGCAGCAGCAACGCGTGGCACTGGCGCGCGCGCTGGCGCGGCGACCCAAGCTGATGCTCCTCGACGAGCCGTTCTCGGCCCTCGACGCGGGGCTGCGTGCCAACATGCGCGAGATGGTGAAGCGGCGGCTGCACGCGGAGGGCGTCACCGGCATTCTTGTCACCCACGACCAGCAGGAGGCGCTGAGCTTTGCGGACCAGTTGGCGGTGCTCGAGCAGGGGCGCGTGGTGCAGGCCGGCTCGCCGCGCGAGCTCTATCTGCAACCGCGCACGGAGATGCTCGCCCACTTCCTGGGCGATGCGCTCATCCTCGAGACCCGCATCGCCGGCGGCGAGACCGAGACGCCGCTCGGCCGCGTGCGCGTGGGGCGCGCCACCCGCGACGGCATGGCGAAGGTGATGCTGCGGCCCGAGCAGGTGCGCCTCGTCCCGTGGAGCGAGGGGACCCCGACGGCGCAGATCGTTTCGGCCTCGTTCGAGGGGCCGATCACGGTGGTCCGCTTTACGGCGGGCGATATGACGTTCACCCTCAAGGTGCCCAGCGCCGACGCGCCGCTGCAGGGCCGCGCCTCGATCGTGCTGATCGGCACGGGACACGTGATCCCGGCGTAGCGCGGGCCTTTCACTATGCCAGATACCTGCGCTGCAGGTGCTCTTCGAAATATCGGCTGTTGAGCTTTTCGCCCGTCGCTTGCACCAGCAGCTCCGGTGTCGACCAGCGCGAGGCCTGCGACCAGATCTTGTCCCGGCGCCAATCGTTGATGGCGACGAACTTGCCGTGGCGCATGTCGTCGCGGGCGCTCGGGTGATCCTTTTCCATTGCGGCCCAGAGCTGCGCGGCGATCATGGCACCGAGCGTGTAGCTCGGGAAATAGCCGAAGGCGCCGCCGGGCCAGTGGACGTCCTGCATGGGGCCATCCTTGTAGTTGTCGCGCGTCGACAGGCCGAGATATTCGGTCATTCTCGAATGCCATTCCTCCGGCACGTCCTTCGGAGCGATCGTGCCTTCGACGAGGCCCTTCTCGATCTCGAAGCGCAGGATGACGTGGAGCGGGTACGTGGCCTCGTCGGCATCGACGCGGATCAGCCCGGTGCGGACCTCGTGCACGTGCGCCAGCAGGTCCTCGATGTCCCAGCCGGCAATGCTCTGCGGGCCGAGGTATTCGCGCACCAGCGGCATGGCCCACTCCCAAAACTCCGCCGAGCGGCCGATCTGCTTTTCGACGAACAGGCTCTGGCTCTCGTGGATGGCCATGCCACGAGCCTTGCCCACGGCAAAGTTCGACCATTCCTTGGGCAGGTTCTGCTCGTAGAGGCCGTGTCCGGTCTCGTGGATGATGCCCATCAGAGAGCTCAGGAACTCGGCGGTGGTGTAGCGCGTGGTCATGCGCACGTCAGTCGGCACGCCGCCGCAGAAAGGGTGATGCGACACATCGAGCCGGCCGTGCTCGAAATCGAAGCCGATGGCCTCCATCACCGCAAGGCCGAGGGCCTTCTGCTTGTCGATGGGGAAGGGGGCATTGAGCGGCTTCAGCGGACGGCGCGCGCGTTTATCGTCCTGGTGCGCAATGGCAGCCGGAATGAAACCCTTGAGAAACACCTTCAGCCGCTCGAAGATCGGCGTGATGTTGGCGGCGCGATTGCCGGGGTCGTACTGCTCCATCATCGCGTCGTACGGATCGAGACCGAGCGCCTTGGCGCGGAGCTCGGCCTCCTCGCGAACGATCGCGACCACGGCCTCGAACGCCGGCAGGAAGCCGGCCCAGTCGTCCTTGGCGCGCAGCTCGCGCCAGAGTTGCTCGGACCGCATGCGCGCAACCACCTGACGCTGCACGAATGCGCTCGAAAGGCAGGTCATGTTGGTATAGAGGCGACGCTGTTCGCGGATCGCTGCCTGCTGCCAGTCGTCGAGCGGCTCTTCGGCGGCCGCGTCGAGCCAGTCCGCGATCTCCGGTGCCGTCGCCATCTCGTGGTACATGCCCGCGAGCACGGCCATGGATTCGGCGCGCTTCTCGCCGCCGCCCGCCGGCATCATCACCGCTTCGTCGACGCCCAGCATCGCCTGCGCGTGCTCAATGGCTTCGAGCTTCTTACCAAGCTCGGAGAGTTTTTCGAAAGCGGAGTTCGGAGCCACGGGCAGCACCTCGGCAATGGACGGGACTGGTGCTTAACCAATCCCCGCCGGCCTGAAAAGCCGATCAGTCCTCAGACGTGCCATTGCGCCGCTTGCTCGCCTTAGCCGCGGTGCCAATCGCAATGCCGAGCGCGACCCCGATGCCAATGCCCATGGCGAGATTGCCGAGCGAAAGACCGATCCCGGTCCCGATGGCAATTCCGATACCGATCCAGGTGCCCAGAGAGGCGCTCGAGAGCTGCGAACACTTGCCGAAGTTCATCGCGGTTTCCCTTCCTAAAGGTCCCATTTAGGAGGCTGAGCCGAGATGTAAAGGGGACGGGGCGCAGCCGGGGAGACTGCGCCCCTTGAGAAGGCGGGGCCCTTCTGGACTTCGCCTCGGATCCGGCCGGCGCCTGTTGGGGGGATTGCGCGGGCCGGAAGCTCTGTAGGGGCGCGGTTGGTCGCGCCGCCGGATTTCCGTATTTGCCCTAGAAGGGCAGGATGGCGTCGGCGATCTGCTGGCCGTAGCGCGGCTGCTGCACGTCGGTGATCTGGCCGCGGCCGCCGTAGGAGATACGAGCCTCGGCGATCTTTTCGGACTCGATGGTGTTGTCCGACTGGATGTCCTCGGGCCGCACGATACCCTGCACGATCAGCTCGCGGACCTCGAAGTTCACCCGCACCTCCTGGTGACCTTCGATCACCAGGTTGCCGTTGGGCAGGGTCTGCGTGACGACCGCGGCAACATTGGTGGTGAGCTTCTCGTTGCGGTTGACCGAGCCGGCGCCTGCATCGTCCATGCTGCCGCCGGTCGAGATGCCGCCGGAGGGGCTCACGTCGGTGCCGATGGCGGGGACCTTCGAGTTGAACAGCGAGCCGAGCGTGGCGCCGACGTTGGCGGTGTTATCGGCGGTGCGCTTGCGGGTGGTGGCGTTGGAAATCTGCGCGCTGTCATCGATGGTGACGATGACGGTGAGGATGTCGCCGACCTTCAAGGCCCGCTGGTCCTTGAAGAAGCCGCGTGCATCGGTCGAGAACAGCGAGTTGGGCTGGTAGCTCGCCGGCACGATCTGCGGCATCGGCATGTTGACCGGCGCGTAGCCCGGCTGCGTCGTCGGGTCGGCGATGGCGGTGAGCTTGGGCTCTTCGCCGACGCGCGACAGCTGGTCGAACGTGGCGCAGCCGCCGAGCAGGGCCATGAGCGTCAGGGTAGAGAGCAGTTTCAGAGCGTGCATTTGCGGTCTCACAGCGAGGCGACGGCGGTGGCGTTGAGGATGGACACGGTGCCGTCGGTGTTGGCGATGCCGTGGAGAATCTTCTTGGTCACGGTGTTGAGGACATCGACCGGATCGCCGGCCGCGGCGTTGGTCAGTGCCTGGCCTTTGACGGTGAGGCTCATGGCGCCGACCTTCAGCACCACGGTCACGAGCGCATTGCGCGTCACAACCGTCGGTTCGGCAACGTCGTTGGGCCGCAGCATGATGCCGGCGCGGCTCTGGTGGATGAGCTGCTTGCCGATCAGCTGGTCGAGGTCGGCATAGCCGCCGGCGTTGGCGGTCTTGACCGGCACCGGCGCCATCTCGAAGTCCGAGGCCGTGAGGATGGTGCCGGGGGCCCGGGTCGCGACGAGCCGCGGCGCGGTGGTCATCAGTTCGACCATGCCGGTGAGGTCGACCGGCTGGTCGATGCCGGCGATGGTGAAGCGGGCGGTGAAAGCGCCGGTATCGGGCGCGTAGCGCAGATCGGTCAGTTGCGCGGGATTGGCCGTTTGGGTGGCATTGAAGCTGACGCTCGGCAGGTCGAAATGCGTGTTGGCGGTGATGCCATTTGACAGCACGCCGCGGTTGGTGAGCTCCGTGCTGATCAGCGTGCCGAGCGCCGATGCATCGACCACCGTAGTGAGCCGCATCACGCGGATGCGGGCATAGCCGGCCGTGTCGAAGTCGGTGAGCCCGATGGACCTGGCCGCAGTGGCGACGTCGTCGACCGGCACGATGCCCGTGGTGCCGGGCGCCGGCGCGCGGAAGATCGCGGTGTCCGACAGGCTGCCCGGATCGTTGAACATGTCGCCGACGGTGACGATGTCGGTATTGACCGTGATGTCGCCCTTGAGGGTGGGCTCGGCAACGGCGGTGCCGGTGGCCAGCAGGGTCAGGACGAAGGCGAGGGGGATGAGTTTCATCGGTCAGGTCCTCAGCGCAGCTGGCTCACGGACTGGAGCATTTCGTCGGCGCCCTGGATGACGCGCGAGTTCATTTCGTAGGCCCGCTGGGCCGCGATCAGGTCGGCGATCTCGGTCACCGGGTTGACGTTGGCCTGTTCGAGATAGCCCTGCATGATGTGGCCGGTGCCCTCGGAGTTCGGCGTGCTGGCCTGGGCCGCGCCGCTTGCCGCCGTCTCGACGAAATTGTTGTCTCCCACGGATTCGAGGCCCGCTGGATTGACGAAGCGGTAGAGCTGGAGCTGGCCCAGCTGGGTCGGCGTCGATGAAGTGCCGACATAGGCCTGCACGATCCCGTCGGCACTGATCGTCAGATTGCTGGCGTTCTGCGGAATAGTGATGCCGGGTTGAACCTGGTTGCCGTCGACGTCGACCAGCAGGCCATCGGGGCTGCGGTCGAACGAGCCGTCACGCGTATAGCCGGTGCGGCCATCGGGGAGTTGTATTGCGAAGTAGCCTTCGCCGCTGACCGCGAGATCGAGGTCCTTGTCGGTCTCCTGCACCGTGCCCTGCGTCATGATACGCGGAGTCGCCGCGGTCTTGACGCCCGAGCCGACCTCGATGCCGACAGGCGCCGTGGTGCCCTGGTCGGACGTCTGCGAGCCGGCGCGCAGGTACTGCTGGTAGAGCAGGTCCTGGAACTCGGTGCGCTGCCGCTTGTAGCCGGTCGTGCGCATGTTCGCGATGTTGTTGGAGATGACCTCGACGTTGCGTTCCTGCGCCGCCATGCCGGTCGATGCGATGTAGAGTGCCTGCACGATGCGTCCTCCCCCTTACGCCGACATGTTGCCGAGCTGCTGCACGGCGGTGTTGCGCAGGGTGTCCTGCTGCTGCATCAGGGTCGCGAGCGTCTCGTAGTTGCGCTGCACCCGGATCATGTCGGCCATGGTCGTCACGCCCGAGACGTTCGAGCGCTCGATTGAGCCCTGGATGACGCGGGTGTCGGTGGCGGGCGTCCCGCCTGGGCCCGAATAGTAGTTGTCGCCCTGCCGCGTCAGCGACTGCGGATCGGCGAACTCGACCACGGCGAGTTTGCCCTTGCTGCCCTGGCTGGTGCTGATCGAGCCATCCGGCGCGATGGTGATATCGGTGTCGGCGGAGTCGAAGGTGATGGGGCCGCTTTCGCCGAGCACCGGGTTGCCGTTGAGGTCCACCAGCGTGCCCTGCGAATTGATCTCGAGCGAGCCGTTGCGCGTGTACAGCGTTCCGGCAGGTGTCTGGACGGAGAGGAGGCCCTTGCCCTCGAGTGCAACGTCGGTGGTGTTGCCGGTCTGCTCGATCGGCCCGTTGGTCATGTCGTTGATGGTCGACCAGTCCTCGGTGTAATGGAGCAGGTCGTCGGTGCCGCCGAAGTCGTTGTCGCGCGCCTTGGGCATCAGATAGTCCTCGAAGAGCATGCCCTCGGACTTGAAGCCGTTGGTGTTGATGTTGGCCATGTTGTTGGCCACGACATCCATCTGGCGCTGCAGCGCGATCTGGCGCGACAGAGTAATGAGCTGCGCATTTTCCATTGGCGCATATCCCCGTGGTCTAATCCCCGAAGCCTGCCGCATCCCCATGCGACCCGCCTCGGCGTTCACTTTGCAGAAACCGTGCCAGAGCAAAAATTGTAATGATTTCAGCGCCGTCGCAGATTTGCCCGATCCTGGGCGCAGGGGCGAACGCACCGGGCGGCAGGATCGACCCGGCAAAAACTGCCGCTTTGGGACAGTTGGTAAGGGATCGTTAACTATCGGGCGCTTAGCTGGCTGTGTTGCCGGAATCGTCCGGGAATGCGGGGTTTTTCATGGCCGTCGAAGCCGAAACCGAAGCCGCTGAAGGCGAAGTTGCCGCGGCACCGGCCAAGAAGGGCATCCCGCGCCGGCTGATCGTCATCGCCGCCGCTGCGCTCATCGTGATGCTGGCGGGTGGAGCGGCACTCTATTTCTTCGTCTTTGCCGGACACGCCGTCGACGCAGCCGCCAAGGCGCAGGCCGATGCCGCCGCCGCGGCGCCCGATACCTTCATCTTCAACCTGCCGACCATGACCGTGAACCTCAACGACGACGGCGCGACGGGCGACCAGTTCCTGAAGCTCACCGTGGCGCTCGAGGTGGCGAACGAAGGCGTGATGAAGGATATCCAGCCGCGCATGGCCAAAGTGATCGACGCCTTCCAGGTCTATCTGCGCGAGCTGCGCAAGAGCGACCTGCAGGGCTCCGAAGGCATCTACCGGCTCAAGGAAGAGCTGCGCCGGCGCATCAACGTGGCGATCTTCCCGGCGCAGATCGACGGCATCCTGTTCAAGGAAATCCTGGTGCAGTAATGGCGGGACCGAGCGAACAGGACAAGCTGGCCGAGAACTGGAACCCCGGTACATCGGGCGAGGGCGACGGCATCTCCGCCGACTGGGCGGCAATGCTCGAAGCCGACGCCAGCAAGGCCGAGGCTGACGACGGCGTCGACCGCGTGCTCAACCAGGACGAGATCGACAGCCTGCTCGGCTTCGATGCCAGCATGGCGAGCAATGTCGAACTCACCGGTGTCCAGGCGCTCATCAACTCGGCGCTGGTCTCCTACGAGCGCCTGCCGATGCTCGAAATCGTCTTCGATCGGCTGGTCCGGCTGACGACGACGTCATTGCGCAATTTCACTTCGGACAACGTCGAAGTGTCGATGGAGTCGATCTCCTCGGTGCGCTTCGGCGACTACCTGAACTCCATTCCCTTGCCGGCCATCCTGTCGGTGATCAAGGCGGAGGAGTGGGACAATTTCGGGCTGCTGACGGTCGACAGCAACCTCATCTATTCGATGATCGACGTGCTGCTCGGCGGCCGCCGCATCGGCGGGCAGATCCGGGTCGAGGGCCGGCCCTACACCACCATCGAAATGGCGCTCGCGCGCCGCATGATCGAGGTGATCCTCGAAGACACGCGCCGCGCTTTCGCGCCGGTGACGGAGGTGACGTTCAAGCTCGAACGGCTCGAGACCAACCCGCGCTTTGCGGCGATCTCGCGACCGGCCAACGCCGCAATCCTGATCGAGCTCAGGATCGAGATGGACGATCGCGGCGGCAAGATCGAGATTCTGCTGCCCTACGCGACGATCGAACCGATCCGCGAGCAGCTCCTGCAGATGTACATGGGCGAGAAGTTCGGCCGCGACCCGATCTGGGAAGGCCACCTCGCTACCGAGATATACGCCGCCGAGGTGCCGATCGAGGCCGTGCTGCACGAGTTCGATCTCCCGCTCAGCCGGACGCTCGACCTGAAGCCCGGCGACACCATCATGTTCGACCGCGCACCGAGCGAGCCGATCACGCTGCGCTGCGGCGACGTCGAGCTGACGCAGGCGCTGATGGGTCACATCGGCAACTACGTTTCGGTCCGGGTCACCCGGCCACTCAATCCGCCCAAGGTGACGATGGCGGCGTTCGAAGCAATCGACAAGCAGGCGGAGGGGCGCTGATGGGGTTCAGCCTTGGAATGATCGTCGAAGGATCGGTCTCGATCCTGCTCATCGTGACCATCGGCTACTGCGCTATCCTCAACCAGCGCCTCAAGCGGCTGCATTCGGATCGCGAGACCTTGGCCAAGATGATCGGCGACCTGGTGACCGCGACGAGCCTCGCCAACACGGCCGTCGGCGAGCTCAAGAAGACGGCGCTCGAAACCGACGCATCGCTGCAGGAGCGCATCGCCGAAGCGGGCAAGTGCGAAACCGAGCTCGCCGGACAGGTGGCCGTCGGCTCGCAACTCGTCCAGAAGATCGCGCGCATCACCGCGGCGGCGAAGGCACACCAGGCCGCTCCGGTCGCCGACGCGGCAGTTGAAGCCGCGGCCGTTGCGCAGATCGCCGACAAGCTCGAGCCGCAGAGCCGGTTGCACTCGGCGCTACAGCAGCTGGCGATGCGCCCGGGCATCGGAGGCAAGGCCGCGTGAGATCGATCCGCCTCCTGCCGGTCGTCATCTTCGCCGCGCTGGCGCTGCTGGTCTTCAAGGGGATCGGCCTCGTCACCAACGGCGGCTACGTGCTGACCGGCACGACGCAGGTCGTGGCGCAGGACACTGGATCGAGCAGCAGCAGCGCCGACGCGACCATGACACTTTCGATGCCCTCGGAAGCGACGGCGTCGGATGCGAGCCCGACCATGAACGATACCGCGCCGACGCTGGCGACCAAAGCGGACGTGCCGGGAGCATCGTCGGCGAGCGCCTCGGCGTCCTCGTCCGGAGCGGCATCGGAGCCGCCGAGCAGCGGCGAGAGGTCATCGTCTTCGGCGGACGGCTCGTCGAGCGCGGCTTCAGCGGTCACGGCCGAAGCCTGTCCTGACGCCGGCTCGTCCTCAGCCTCGCAGCCGTCAACTCCCTGCGCGACGCCGAGCATTCCGGTCGATCAGCACGGCGACGCATTGCCGGGCAAGCTCAATGCGGACGGCAAGGTCGTGCCGCTGCCGACAGCGGATGACAGTCAGGCCGCCCTGCTGCAACGGCTCGGTGAGCGGCGGGCTGAGCTCGACAAGCGGGAGGCGGATCTGGCGATGCGCGAGAGCCTCGTTACCGCAGCCGAAAAGAAGCTCGACGAGCGCACCAAGCAGTTGGAGGACCTGCAGGCCCAGGTGAACGCGCTGGTCGACCAGAAGCAGGCGGCCGAGGATGCGGCGTTCAAGGCGATCGTCCAGATGTACGAGACGATGAAGCCCAAGGATGCGGCCAAGATCTTCGATACGCTCGATGCCGAGGTGCTGATCAAGGTGGCCCGCGCGATGGACCCGCGGAAAATGTCGCCGATCCTGGCGGCGATGAGCCCACAGACGGCGCAGCGGCTGACCACTGCGTTCACGCAGTCCGACGATGGCAATGCCGTTGCCGCGGCCACTCCTGCCGGCGGCCAGAAGCTTGCCGCGTTGCCGCAAATCGTTGGCCACTGAGTCCGCAAGCCTCGGAAATCCGCTCAGAATCCGCGCTTTCGTAAGCCGACGTTAAGCCGGCGATCCTATGCTTAACGCTTGTTTGCGTAAGCGTTTGAGTCACAGCCGGCGATGAGTGCGTTAGGACGGCGGGCAGGACTGCCGGTGCGGCTGTGGCTGGCCGCGCTGCTTTGGCTCGCCTTCGGCTTGGCCGCGATGGCGCAGGACAAGGTGCAGCTGCACGCCACCGCCGAGCAGGGCTTTGGCCGCCTCGTGCTTGAATTCAACGGCCGGCTGGATCTGCCCAAATACAAGATCGTCTACGACAACAACGTGCTGTCGATCACCTTCGACGACACGGTGACGATGGCCATGCCCGACATGGCGATGACGCTGCCGGCCTATCTCACCATCGGCCGCGTCGATCCGGATGGCCGCGGCGTGCGCTTCGGCCTGCGCAATCCTGTCTCCATCCACAGCATGGAGGCGGGCGAGAAGCTTTTCATCGACATGTTGCCGGTCGGCTGGCAGGGCCTGCCGCCGTCGTTGCCGCCGCAGGTCGTCGCGCAGTTGGCGCAGCGGGCCAAGGACGCGCAGGTGCTGGCGGAACAGAAACAGAAGGAAGAGGAGGCCAAGGCCCTCAACCCGCATGCGACGCTGCAGGTCGGCCGCAACCCGACGTTCTTCCGCACCGAGTTCGACTGGAGCACCGACACCAAGGCGCAGTACACCCAGTACGGGACCACCGCGACGATCAGCTTCGACTGGCCGGTGGCCGTCGATCTCTACCAGCTCAAATCCAACCTACCCTCGGAGATCGTCTCGGCCTCCAATTCGGTGTCGAGCAAGGGCAGCGACATCATCATGACGCTCGCTCCAGGCGTGACGCCGCGCTTTTACGCGGTCGACAGTCAGCACTTCACCTTCGACGTCGACCTGACCCCGAGCGAGATCGGGCAGAACCAGACTACTGCAGCGGACCTCGCCAAGAAGGCCGATCAGCTCGCGCAGGCGCAGGCGGCGGCCAAGCTTGCGGCAGGCTCGAGCACGACGATGGCGGGGACCGGCAATGCCATGGCGAGCAACTATGTGCGGGGGACGCCGATCACGCCGACGGTCGAGGACAACGGCGGCACCGTGCGGGTGAGCTTTCCGTTCGATCAGGACACCGCGTCCGCCGCCTTCCGGCGCGGTGATACGCTGTGGATGCTGTTCGACACCCCAACCCAGATCAAGCAGCCGGCGGAGTCGGACGCCCTCAAGTCGATCGCCTCGGCGTTCACCGTGATCAGTGCCGGGGATACGCAGGTCGTGCGCATCGACCTATCGACCGCCAAGCTCGCGACGTTGGCGTCGGAAGGCCGCTCGTGGGTGCTGTCGATCGGAGACGTGCTGCTCAACGCGACCCAGCCGCTCGAGCTCAAGCGCAGCCGCGACGAGAACGGGCATTTCCAGATGACCGCGGTACTGGGCAAGCCGTTCAGGGAGCACAGCTTCCGTGACCCGCAGGTCGGCGACGTGCTGGATGTCGTGACGGCGTTCCCGCCGTCGCGCGCAACGGTGCGCGACCTCAGTTATGTCGACTTCGACTCGCTGCAGACGGTGCAAGGGCTCGTCATTCGTCCGGACAACGACAGCCTGCAGGTGAGCGTGGTCGACGACCACGCGCTGATCCGGTCGCCCGACGGCCTCTATCTCTCGGACCAGGACGGACCGCGCGTCTTCGACAGCGGCAACGCCTCGCAATTCCGCGACAGCTACGTCGATTTCGCCGCGCTCAAGGAAGACAACCCGGCGGTCTTCAGCAAGCGGCTCGACCAGCTCAGCAGCGACGCCGCTGTCAAGGAAGGCCAGGCCCGCGAGGTCGCGCGCCTGTCGCTGGCCCAGTACTATGTCGGCAACCAGTTCGGCCAGGAAGCGATCGGCGTGCTCAAGGTGCTGAGCGCCGACCTTAAGACCGACGACCTCAGCAAGAAGGTGAAGCTGACTACGGCGATCGCCGATGTGCTCGCCGCGCGGCCGCAGGATGCGCTCGGCATCCTCAATAGCCCCGCCTTCTCCGACGAAGTCGATGCGCTGCTGTGGCGAACCATCGCCCGCAGCAACGCCTACGACTATGTCGGCGCGCGCACCGATGCGCTGGCCTCCGACAGCGTCATCAACAGCTATCCGGTCTGGGTGCAGCAGAAGTTCCTGTTCGCCGCGATCCGCGCCGCGGTTGAAACCAACGACGTGGCGACGGCGCAGAAATATCTGAAGCTCATCACCTTCGCGCAGCTCTCGCCCGAGGATGTCACCTGGTATCAGCTGTTCCAGGGGCGGGTCGCCGAGATGCTGGGGCAGACGCAGGAGGCGCTCGACACCTATGGGCAGGTCATCGCCGCCGATGTCCGGCCGACCCGCGCAGAGGCGGTGTACCGCACGATGCTGCTGCTCAGGCAGACCGGCAAGATCGACCTCACCAAGGCGACGCAGACCTTGGCGGCCGAAGCGATGCTCTGGCGCGGCAACCCGCTCGAAGTCGACATGGACAAGCTCCTCGCCGAGCTCTACTTCGCCAACAAGGACTACCGGCGCGGCTTCGAGACGTCGCGCGATGCAGCGGCGCACAGCAAGGAAAGCAAGCCGATCGACGACCTGATCGCCGAAACCGAGCAGCAGTTCACCGACCTGTTCCTCAATGGCGGCGCCGACCAGCTCGGCGACCTCGACGCGCTGAGCCTCTACTACGATTTCCGCGAGCTCACGCCGGCCGGCAATAAGGGCGACGAGATGATCCGCAATCTCGCCCGGCGGCTCGTCAAGGTCGACCTCCTGGGGCAGGCGGCGGATCTCCTGCAATACCAGATCGACAGCCGCCTCAAGGGCGTGGCGCAGGCACAGGTGGCGACGGACCTGGCGCTGATCCGCATCGCCAACCGAGACCCGGAAGGCGCGCTCAAGGCGATCAACCAGACGCAGATGAGCAATCTGACGCCGACCCTCGACCGGGAGCGCCGCATCCTCGAGGCCCGGGCGCTGATCGACGCCGATCGCGAGGACCTCGCGCTCGATCTGCTCTCCAACGTCACCGGCCGCGACGCCGACCTGCTGCGCGTCGACGGTTACTGGAAGACCAAGAATTATTCGGCGGCGTCCGACATGATCGAGAACATCTACTCGGCCGATCCGAACGAGGCGCTGAACCAGGACGCACGGATGAACATCGTCAAGGCGGCGGTGGGCCTCGTCCTCGCCGGCGACGATCTCGGAATCAGCCGGTTGCGCAGCAAGTTCTCGGACCGCCTGGCGCAGACACCCGAATGGGGGATGTTCGACTACATCACAAGCCCAGATGTCGACGTGACTGGCAAGGAGTTCAAGGCCGCCGCGCGGGCGGTAGCCGACGTCGATTCCATCGATGCGTTCCTCAAGGCCTACCGGCAGATGTATCCGGTCGACCAGCAACTGGCGCCCAGTACCGCAACCCAGAAGGCGGCAGTCTAGGATTACCGGCTAGCCGCCGTTGAAGCTGCGGACCAGCGAGCCGGCGACCAGGTGCCAGCCGTCGACCAGCACGAAGAAGATCAGCTTGAACGGCAGTGAGATGATCACCGGCGGCAGCATCATCATGCCCATCGACATGAGCACCGAGGCGACGACCATGTCGATGATCACGAACGGCAGGAACAGCAGGAAGCCGATCTCGAAGGCGCGCCTCAGCTCCGAGATCATGAAGGCCGGGATGAGGATCTTGAGATCGATGGTCTTGGCGTCGGCCGGCGGCGGCGTGTTGCTGAGGTCGTAAAAGAGCTGTACGTCCTCCTGCCGGACATTGGCCGCCATGAAATCGTGGATCGGCACGCTGCCGCGATCGAACGCTTCCTGGAGCTGGATCTGGCCGGCCAGCAGCGGCGCGATGCCCTGGTCGTAGGAGGCCTGCAGCGTCGGCTGCATGATGAAGAAGGTCAGGAACAACGCCAGCGAGACCATAACGGAGTTCGGTGGCGCGCTCTGCAGACCCATCGCCGTCCGCAGCAGCGACAGCACCACCACGATGCGGGTGAAGCTCGTCACCATCACGAGGATGGAGGGGGCCAGCGTCAGGATGGTGATGAGGCCGACGAGCTGGACGGCCCGCTGAGTCAGCGTGGTGTTGTCGCCGAAATTGACCGAAATGTCTTGCGCCAGCACCGCCGTTGGAACGAGCACGGCGGCGGCAATCAGCGCGAAAACCAGACCGTGCCGCAGCCGGTGGTCAGTTCTGGTCGCGGCTGCGGATGCGGAAGAATCTGCTCCTGGCGCCGATGGGAGTAGGTCCTGGTCCATCGGGTGAGGATGTAGCTGAGTCGGCCGCCGAACCCGCGGAATTATCGCCGCGGCGGCCCGGAGCAATGGGGATAACCGTTTCCGGCGTGCCGACCGGCCGGAGCAGGTTGGTGTGGCGGAGCGACGGCCGCGGCTTCAGCGGCGCTGGCCGCGCCAGATCGTGCAGCCGGTCGACCGCTTCACGCGGCACCGCACGTTCCGGAGCGACAGGCGTCGCGATGTCCTCGGCGCGGGCCGGCTGTGGTGCCGGCTGCGTCGGACGTTGCGCCGCTCGCCGGAGCGGCGGGACAGGCTGTGGTACTGCGATCCCCGACTCGATCACGAGGTCCTGCGGGCCACCGGTCATGATGACGTGTTCGACATCGTCGCGGCGGATGATCACGACCTGCCGCTTGCCATCGACCTGCGCCTTGTCGACGATCAGCAGACGCTTGCGGGACCCCGCCATCTTGCCCGTGGCGCTGGTCAGGACCTTCAGCCCCCATAGTCCGAGGACGATGAGGACGAGCACGATCCCCAGCGCAAACGCCGAGTTCAGCAGGGTATTTTCGGTGCCTCCAAAGAGGGCCGTCATGAATTGCATGCCGCTGCGCTCCATGGTGCGCCGTCCCCCCTTACGGCCCAACCTATGCAGATTTTGCCCACTCGTATCGGGACATTATGCAAAATGCGAGGCAAATGCCGACGGTTCCGCGGTGGGTTAACCAGCTCTTAACCATCACTGGGCAGGATTTGCCTATCGTGGTGAACAGAGTCTGAAGATGGCCCTCGCAGGCATACAGCTATTCCAGGCGTTCGCCGACAAGATGAAATGGCACCAGCAGCGCCAGGGCATCCTTGCCGAAAACATCGCCAATGCCGACACTCCCGGCTACATCGAGCGCGACCTTGATCCGTTCAGCGTCGACGACGCCAACACGCCGCGCTCACTGGCCATGGTCAGCGTGACGAACACCAGCCCGCTGCACATTGCCATTTCCAGCGACGACGGCAGCGGTCCGTTCGGAGCGCAGTCGGCCCCGTTCGAGATCCGGCCAAGTGGCAACGGCGTGACACTCGAAGACGAGATGATGAAGGTCTCCGGCAACGATATGGACTACCAGACCGTCACCGCGCTTTACACGCGTTCGATGGCCATCCTCAAAACTGCGCTCGGCAGCGGCTGAGCATAAGGAGCGCGCGCCATGACGGATTTCCTCTCTTCGCTCAAAATCGCGGCAACGGGTCTGCACGCGCAGAACGCGCGCATGCGGGTGATTGCCGAAAACCTCGCCAATGCCGACTCGACGGGCAAGACTCCCACCGACCAGCCGTACCGGCGCCGGATTCCAACCTTCGAGGCGCAGATGGACCAGGACGCCGGCGGCGAGATCGTCAAGATCGGGCAGATCGCGCAGGACATGTCGGACTTCCAGGAGAAGTACGAGCCGGGCAACCCCGCCGCCGACAAGAACGGCTACGTCAAATACCCGAACGTCGATCCACTGATCGAAGCCATGGACATGCGCGAGGCGCAGCGGACCTATGAGGCCAACCTCAACGTCGTCACCGTGACCCGCCAGATGCTCGGCCGCACGCTCGACATCCTCAAGAGCTGAAGAACCCGCTGAAAGGCTAGAATCAGATCATGACCACGCCGTTCAACGCGGTTGCCGCGGCCTACAACAACGCTTCGCGCCTGGTCCAGGACAGCGGCAAGACTTCAACCGGTGCGCTAGGGCAGGGCACTCAAACACCTGATTTCGGCAAGTTTCTCACCGACCAACTGCAAGGTGTGATGGACGCCGGCAAGGCCTCCGATCAGATGCAGCTTGATCTCCTCAACGGAAAGGGGAACGTGGTCGACGTCGTGACCGCGCTGAGTCAGACCGAGCTGGCCATGCAGTCTATGGTGGCGGTGCGGGACAAGGTGATTTCCGCCTATGAGGAAATCATGCGCATGCCGATTTAGGACTTAGACGATGAGCGGAGCCCAGGTTCTCGATATCGCCCGTGACGGCATCTGGGTGATGATCCTGGTCGCCGCGCCGATGATGGTGGTCGGGCTCGTGGTGGGCATCGTCATCGCCCTGGTCCAGGCGCTGACGCAGATCCAGGAGCAGACCCTGGTCTTCGTGCCCAAGATCATCGCCATCTTTCTTGTCATGCTCATCGCTCTGCCGTTCATGGGCGCGACGCTATCGGGCTACATGACCCGGCTCGCCGACATGATCGTGACTGGCGGATGATTTCGCTCAACTGGCTGCCAGCGACAGCCTACTTCTACATTCTCATTTTCGCGCGGGTCGGCAGTATCCTGATGCTGATGCCCGCGATCGGCGAAACGTCGATCCCGGCACGCATGCGGCTCGGCTTCGCGCTGGTCTTCTCGCTCGTGCTCTATCCGCTGGTATCGTCTGAGCTTCCAGCGCTGCCGAACGATCCGGTACAGGTGCTGGTCTATCTGCTGCACGAAATCGCCATTGGCCTGATCCTCGGCGCGATCACCCGGCTGGTTACCCTTGCGACGTCGATTGCCGGGTCGGTGATCGCCTTCCAGACCGGGCTCTCCGGCGTGCAGGGCGCCGACCCGATCAACGGCGGGCCGCAGGGCGCCCTGGTCGGCGCGTTCCTGTCGCTGCTCGGGGTCACCCTGATTTTTGCCACCGACCTGCACCACGTCGCCCTGATGGCGGTGCGCGACAGCTACATGGTGTTTCCGCCGAAGGACCCGCTGATGTTCGGCGACGCGGCGCAGATGGCGGTGCAGTCCGTCGCCGCCGCGTTTGTCATCGGCATCCAGATGGCGGCGCCGTTCATCGTTCTCGGCCTCGTCTTCTATCTCGGCATGGGACTCCTGGCGCGGATGATGCCGCAGCTGCAGGTGTATTTCGTGATCATGCCGGCGACCATCTGGGTCGGGCTCATCCTCGTGGCGCTGCTGCTCAGCATGATGATGGGCTGGTACCTGACCTCGTACCAGAACGAGCTGCTCCAGTTCCGGGCGCACTAGATGAGTGACGACGCCCCGGACCAGGAAGCCAAGACCGAAGACCCGTCGCAGAAGCGTCTCAACGACGCACAAAAGCGCGGCGATGTGGTCAAGAGCCAGGAGGTCAACAACTGGTTCATGATCGCCGGGTCCGGGCTGCTGTTCTCGCTGCTCGCCTGGCCGATGACGACCGGACTCGCGGGCAGCCTGAAGCTGCTGATCGCCAATGCCGATGAGTTCGAGGTCGGCGGTCCGATGCTCGGCAATTTCTTCAACAATCTCGCGCTGACCATCCTGTCGGTGGCCTTGATCCCGATGGTGATCCTCGCGGCCTTCGGCATCGCCGCCAATCTGGTGCAGCACCGGCCGCTGCTGTCGCTCGAGCCGATCACGCCCAAGCTGTCGAAGATTTCGCCCTTCACCGGCGCCAAGCGCATGTTCTCGCGCGATGCCCTGGTGAACTTCGCCAAGGGCCTGTTCAAGCTCGGCGTGGTGGGCGGCGTGCTGTTCGCGGTGCTGTGGCCCGAACGCGACCGGCTGGAAACGATGGTGACGCTCGATCCGGCGGCGCTGTTGCCGGCGTTCCAGCAGATGGGGCTCAAGGTCTTCGGCGCGGTGCTCGCGGTGGTCACCCTCATCGCGCTCGTCGACTACGTCTACCAGCGCCAGCGCTGGTGGACCCGCCTCAAGATGACCGTCCAGGAGGTGCGCGACGAGTTCAAGCAGATGGAGGGCAACCCCGAGATCAAGGGGCGCATCCGCAAGATCCGCATGGAGCGCAGCCGCAAGCGCATGATGGCCAATGTGCCGAAGGCGACCGTGGTGATCACCAACCCGACGCACTTCGCGGTGGCGCTCAAATATGACCGGACGATGAAGGCGCCGCAGTGCCTCGCCAAGGGCGCCGACGATATCGCTTTCCGCATCCGCGAACTGGCCAAGGAGCACAATGTGCCGATCGTCGAGAACCCGCCGCTGGCCCGTGCCCTTTATGCCTCGGTCGATGTCGACGAGGTGATCCCGACCGAGCACTTCAAGGCGGTGGCGCAGGTGATCGGCTTCGTCATGCGCACGAAAGAGAAGAAGGCATGGCGCGCCTGACGCGGAATTGCGGGGAAGCCCCCGGCCGTTGCTGCTCTGCGCTAGAGCCTGAGTCAGCCATTTGCTAGAGCTTTAGGGCGCGATTCGCGCGGGTCGAGGGGCGAACGGGATGTCCAGCATGCCAGCTGACGAGGACAACTACCCGACGCCGCTGCTTTCCCGCTCCCGCGGCGCCTCAAGCCTGTGGCGCGTCGTAGCGCTCGCCGCCGCCTTCATCATCGTCGCTGTCGCGATTTCGGCGTTGGGCGAATACATCCCGTCCGACCTGATCCTGGTGTTCGTCGGCCTGCTGGCGGTGGTCGGCGTCTTCTGCCTTTTTGCGCTGACCGCCGGCATTTTTCGCTTCGCCGCCAGCGACGAAACGCGGACGATGTCACGCGCGATCGTCGACAGCCTGCCGTTCGGCGCCGTGGTGGCCGACCGGGACGGCAAGATTTCCTACGTCAACGCGCAGTATGGCGAGCTTGCCGGCGGGGTCAGCGACGGCGTGCCGGTGGGCGTGCCGCGGCTCTTTGCCGGCCAGCCGGAAGCCAGCGAAGCCATCTACCGCCTGTCGCGGGCGGCGCGCGATGCGCGTCCGGCGAGCGAAGACGTGCGCCTGATCGGCGGCCTCGGCGGTTCGCTCGGCGGCTCGAGCAAGCCGGTCTGGTACCGCGTTTCGGTCCGGGCGCTGCCCGAGGTCGAAGGCGCCGGCAAGCAGTTGGTGCTGTGGAGCGTCGAGGACATCACGCGCGACCGCGAGCGGCAGGACAATGCCTTCCTCGAGCTGCAGCGGGCCATCGACTACCTCGACCATGCGCCGGCTGGCTTCTTCTCGGCCGACCCGCAAGGACGGGTGCAGTATCTCAACTCGACGCTGGCCGATTGGCTCGGCTACGACCTCGCCGAGTTCGAGGCCGGCACGGTCCGCCTCTCGGACATTATTCGCGGCGACGGCGCAAGCCTGCTGATGCGCGGACGGGCCGACGGCGAGATCCGCACCGAGACCATCGACATCGACCTCGTCAAGCGCAACGGCACGACCATTCCGGTGCGCCTGCTGCACCGCGCCGCGCGGATGGCGGATGGCGAGCTGGGCGAGACCCGCACACTCGTGCTCGACCGGCGCAGCGGCACCGCCGGCGAAGAGGCGCTTCGTGCCTCCGAAGTTCGCTTCTCGCGCTTTTTCAACGACACGCCGTTCGCCATCGCGACGCTCGACAAGGACGGTCGCATCATCCGCACCAACGCGCCGTTCAGCCGCATCTTCGGCTGGTCGGGCAACGAGCGCCCGCTCGATCGCGTCGCCATGTCCGAGCTGCTGTCCGATGCCAGTCGCGAGCGGTTTGCCGCGGCGGTGGCCGCGGCCGGCGCCGACAAGTCCGAAATCGAACCGGTCGACGCTCAGCTGTCGCGCGAAGGCGACCACGCGGTCCGGCTCTATATTTCCGCGTCGGAAGAGAGTGCGGGCTCGCCGGAGAGGGTCAATGTCTACGCGCTCGACATGACCGAGCAGCGCAAGCTCGAGGCGCAGTTCGCGCAGGGCCAGAAGATGCAGGCGGTGGGGCAGCTTGCCGGTGGCGTCGCGCACGATTTCAACAACGTGCTGACCGCGATCATCGGCTTCTCCGACCTGCTGCTGCTCAAGCACAAACCGGGCGATCCGAGCTTTGCCGACCTGATGTCGATCAAGCAGAGCGCCAATCGCGCGGCGGGTCTTACCCGCCAGCTGCTGGCCTTCTCGCGCCGCCAGACGCTCAGGCCGCAGATCCTCGAAATCCCGACGCACGTCGACGATCTCACGGTGCTGCTCAAGCGCCTCATCGGCGAGCAGGTCACACTGCACGTGGACCATGCGCAGAGCGTCTGGCCGGTGAAGGCCGATCTCGTGCAGCTCGAGCAGGTGGTGGTGAACCTCGTGGTCAACGCCCGCGATGCGATGCCGAACGGCGGCTCGATCACCATCCGCACGCGAAACGTGCCGGAGGCGGAGGCCGCGACGATGAGCTATACCGGCATGCCGGCCGCCGACTACGTGCTGATCGAGGTCGAGGACACCGGCACCGGCATGACGCCGGAGGTCATGGAAAAGATCTTCGAGCCGTTCTTTTCGACCAAGGAGCTGGGCAAGGGCACCGGCCTCGGCCTTTCCACCGTTTACGGCATCATCAAGCAGACCGGCGGCTTCATCTATCCGGAGTCGCAGGTCGGCGTTGGAACGGTATTCAAGATCTTCCTGCCGCGGCACGTGCCGGCGGAAGGCGAGGTGGTCGCGAAGCAGGCCGCCGCGGTGGTCAAGGACCTCACCGGCCACGAGCGCATCCTGTTGGTCGAGGATGAGGACAACGTCCGCTCGTTCTCGGCGCGCGCCCTGCGCGCCACCGGCTACGAGGTGTTCGAGGCCGATAGCGGGGAAGAAGCGCTCGACGTCCTCGCCGATATCGGGGGGCAGATCGACCTCATGGTGTCGGACGTGGTGATGCCCGAGATGGACGGGCCGGCGCTGCTGCTCAAGGTCCGCGAGCGGCTGCCGAACCTCAAGGTGATCTTCGTGTCGGGCTACGCCGAGGAGAACGTGCGGCAGGACATCGCCGACGACCAGTCCGTGGAGTTCCTCGCCAAGCCTTACTCGCTCGACCAGATCAACTCCAAGGTCAAGGAAGTGCTGGGCAAGGGCGCGCAGACGCTGCAGTAAGTCAGCCGTTGCCCTCGGCGATGATGTCCTCGACGTGATCTTCCCAGGTGTCGTGCGCCTGCGGTTTGACGAACAGCGTCGTCACCTCCGGATGGTCTTTCTGGATTGCGGCTTCGAGCCGCTCGACACAGCGCTCGATGTCGTTGGCCGTGAGGTGGTCGGCAAACTCGACGCTCAGCGAGGCGATGACCTGGTCGGGTCCGAGCTGGGTGGTCACCACGCCATTGGCCTTGCGGATTGCTGCATCGGCCCGCGCGAGCCGGAGGATCGCATCGCGGACCTCGGGGAGAGCCGGCTCTCCGATGAGGAGGTTCTTGCTTTCGCGCGCGAGGAAGGTGGCCACGGCGCCCAGCAGCAGGGCGATCAGTACCGACGCGACACCATCGAGGCGAGGCTCGTCCAGGAGTTGAGCGAGCAGGATGCCGACAAACGCGATGGCGAGGCCGAGCAACGCCACCGAATCCTCGACCAGCACGGTGTAGGTCGTCGGGTCCTTGCTCTTGCGGATGGCTTCGAGATAGCCGAGCGCGCCTTTTTCGGCATTGAACTCGCGCAGCGCGATCGACCAGCTCACCCCCTCGAAGATAGCCGACAGCCCCAAAACGATGTAGTTGGCGACTGGCGTTTCGACCGGCTCGGGCGCAAGGATGTGCATCACGCCCTCGTAGAATGACACGCCGGCGCCGATGGCAAAGATCAGCAGCGCGACCACGAAGCTCCAGAAGTAGAGCTCACGCCCGTGGCCGAAGGGATGGGTGGCGTCGCGCGGCCGCCCGGAGCGCCGCAGGCCGTAGAGCAGCAGGATCTCGTTGACCGTGTCGACCAGCGAGTGCACCCCTTCGCTGAGCATCGCGGAACTGCCGGTGAGCCAGGCGGCGACGAACTTGGTCGCGGCGACCAGCAGATTGCCGGCGAGGGCGGCGTAGACGACGAAATTGCTGCCCTTTTGCGCGGCCATGCGCTGCTAACGCACGACTGGACGATTGGTCGCCGTCCCCGCTAGTCGTGCGACGCCTGCGGATCGGCGGCCGAGCGCGGCACCGCGGCGAGGTCCGTCCAGACCGCGTCGGGGATCGGCCAGTTGGCCCATTCGATCGTCGTTGCCACGCGGCCTGGACTGCTGACGCCGCAGACCGTCGAGGTGATCCGTGGATCGCGCAGCGAAAACTGCAGTGCCGCGGCGCCGGGTGGCACCCCGTGCCGGGCGCAGATGGCTTCGACCTGCCGGATGGCCGCGAGGGTCTCGGCCGGCGCGTCGCGATAGGCATATTTGGGCATCGCGGCCGAGCCCTTCGCGAACGCGCCGCCGCCATAGGGCGCGGCGTTGAGAACGGCCACGCCACGCGCTACGGCGTCGTCGATCATCGCCTCGGCGTTGCGGTTGATCAGGGTATGGCGGTTGTGGGTGAGGATGACGTCGAAATCCCAGTCCCGCATCAGCGGCATCATTACATCGACGCGGCCGGCGCCGAGGCCGACGGCATCGCAGAAGCCTTCGTCCTTCATCTTCATCAGCTCGACCATCGCGCCGCGGGGCCCGCCGATGTCGGTGGGGTCGGCCACGAACTCGGGATCGTGCAGGTGCAGGATATGGAAATGGTCGATGCCGAGCGCCTTGATGCTGGCCTCCAGCGAGCGCCGGGCGGCGGCGCCATCGAAACGGCGCGTCTCGAAATCGAGATCGAGCTTGGTGGCGATGATGAAGCCTCGCGGCAGGCCACCACGCTCCCGGATGACGTCGCCGATCCGCTGTTCGCTGCGGCCACGGCCGTAGATGCGCGAGGTGTCGATGAAGTGGGCGGGGCCGTCGAAAATCGCCCGCACCGTCGCATGGGCCCGCTGAATCCGCTCCGGGCTGTCGGCATCGGCGCCGCTGGTGAGCCCGCCGGTCCCGAAGCAGATGTTGGCGACGCTGAGGTTCGTTCGGCCGAGTTTGTTGTCTTTGAGCATGAGCGGTCGCCTCAGGCGGTCGGTAGCGGCGTGCGCGGATCGACCAGCTTGGCCGCGACGAGGTCGCGCCAGAAGCTGTGCGGGATATCGACGCTCCACCAGTCGAGCGTGGATTTCATCTCGGCTGGCGAACGCGGTCCGGTGAGCACCGAGCAGACGGCCGGATGGGTCAGCGCGAACTGCAGCGCCGCCGCGCCGATCGGAATCTTGTGGTCTTTGCAGAACGCCTCGAGTTCGCCGACCCGCTTGATGACGCTTTCGGGCGCGTTGCCGTAATTCCATTTGCCCATGCCCATCAGCGCACCGCCGTTGAAGGGGGCTGCGGCGATCACCGAGGTGCCGCGCTCGAGGCAGGTGTTGAGCAGCGGATCGAGCGAGGTCTGTTCGAGCATCGTATAGCGGCCGGCGAGCAGGAAGACGTCCCAGTCGCCGAGGGCGAGGGCGTCCATCAGCACCTGCCACTCGTTGACGCCCAGGCCGATCGCCTTGACCTCGCCGGACGATTTGAGCTCCCGCAACGCTTTGTAGCCGCCCGTTGCAAGCTGCTTCCAGTAGATGTCGTTCAGCTCCTTGCCGTGGGTCATCACGCCGATGTCGTGCACAAAGAGCATGTCGATCGTGGGAAGGCCAAGCCTTTGCCGGCTGTCTTCGACCGACCGCATGATCCCGTCATAGGAGTAGTCGTAGACGAGCTGGAACGGGAACGGCTTGATCCATGCATCGCGATTGATCTGGTCGCCGGTATAGGGTGCAAGCAGGCGTCCCACCTTGGTCGACAGCACCACGCCCTCAGGGCGGAAGCGCAGCGCGTCGCCGACCATGTGTTCACCACGGCCGAGGCCGTACTGCGGAGCGGTGTCGACGAAATTGATGCCGGCATCGACCGCCGCGATTACCGTATCGCGGGCCTGCTGGTCCGGCACCTCGGCAAAAATCCCCGCAATGCTGGCGCTGCCGAAGCCGAGCTCTGTCACCTGCACCCCGGTCTTGCCCACCTGCCGCGTCTTGAAGCCGGCCATCATCGTCCTCCGTCGAAAGCGGGCGGACACTGACATGTTAGTTGCCGCGACGCAAAGGGTCCGGGTCCATCACTTCGTCGCAGGTGAACAGGTCATTCGCGGGCGAGCGCCTGAACGGGGTCGAGGCGGGCCGCCGAGCGGGCCGGCATGAAGCCGAAGACCACCCCGATCAGCGTTGAGGAGGCGAGGGCCGCCACAATCGAGGCTGTCGAGTAGGAGACCTTCGCGCCGGAGAGGAAATGGCTGAGCCCGAAGCCGAGGGCAAAGCTCAGCAGAACGCCCGCCGCGCCGCCGACGATGCAGACCAGCACGGCTTCGGTCAAAAATTGCTGCATGATGTCGCCGCGCCGGGCGCCGACGGCCATGCGGATGCCGATCTCGCGTGTCCGCTCGCTCACTGACACCAGCATGATGTTCATCACGCCAATGCCGCCGACGATCAGCGAGATGACGGCGATGGCCGAGATCAGCAGGGTCAGCGTCTGGCTGGTCGACTGGATCGTGTCGCGGATGGTGTTGGTGTTCTGCAGGAAGAAGTCGGTCTTGCCGCCGTGGAGCCGCGTCAGCAGCGCGGTGATCTGCGTTTCCGCCTGGTCCATGTCGGCGCTGTCGGCGACCCGGATGGTGATCTGGCTCAGATAGTGCTGGCCCAGGATGCGGTCCATCACCGTGGTGTAGGGCATGTAGATGCTCGGGTTCGAGCTGCCCGGGCCGAACGTGGTGGCCGGTGCCACGACGCCGATGACCCGAATGGGCACGTTGCCCACGACGATCACCTGGCCGATCGGGTTCTCGCCATGGGTGAAGATGGCGGTCTGGGCGTTGGTGTCGATCACCGCCACCTGGGCACGCTGGTCGACCGCGCGGCTGTCGAAGCTCGCGCCGTCACTCAGGGTCGAGCCGCTGACGCGGAAATAGTCGACGCCGACGCCCGACACCTGGGCGTTGACGGCGACATTGTTGAACAGCACCGACTGGTTGGTCGAGACGCGCGGCGTCACGCTGTCGGCATAAGGCTCCTTGGCAAGCGCGTCGGCATCGGAGGCGACGAGGGTGCGGATGCGGCCTTGGCCGCGATCACCGAAGCCGGTGCCCGGATAGACGTTGATCGTGTTGGTGCCGATGGCGGAAATGTTCTGCAGCACGGTCTCCTGGCTGCCTTGGCCGAGCGCCACCACCGACACCACCGAGGCGATGCCGATGATGATCCCGAGCATGGTCAGGAAGGTCCTGAGCTTGTGCGAGGCCATGGCCTTCACCGCCATGCGCATGGCCTCGACGCCGCGATCGAGCCATTGCAGCGGATTGAAACGCCTGCGCCTCGCGGCGATTTGCACGGCGGAGGCTTGTTTCGTCCCTGCGGCCCGCGTGTCCGAAATGATCTTGCCGTCCTTGATCTCGATCATCCGGTCAGTCTGCGCCGCGATCTCGCGGTCGTGCGTCACGATGATGATGGTGTGGCCCTCGCCATGAAGCTCCTTGAGCAGGGCCATGAGGTCGGCGCCGCTGCGCGAATCGAGCGCGCCGGTCGGCTCGTCGGCGAGGATCACCTCGCCGCCGTTCATCAGCGCGCGCGCCACGCTGACGCGCTGCTGCTGTCCGCCGGAGAGGGCGCCCGGCCGGTTGCGCAGCCGGTCGCCGAGGCCGAGTCGCACCAGCAGGTCGGTGGCGCGACGGGTGCGGAGGCCGGTGTCGACGCCGGCATAGATCGCCGGCATCGCCGCGTTCTCGACGGCACTGAGGTCGGAGAGCAACTGGTAGCGCTGGAAGATGAAGCCGAAGTGCTCGCGGCGCAGCTCCGCCAGCTCGTCGGGCGCGAGCTTGCTGATGTCGCGGCCGGCGAAGGTGTAGGTCCCCTCGCTCGCGGTATCGAGGCAGCCGAGCAGGTTCATCAGGGTCGACTTGCCGGAGCCGGACTGGCCGACGATCGCGATCATCTCGCCCGCCTCGATGTCGAGGTCGATGTGATCGAGGACCGTGACGCTCTCGCTGCCGGCGGCAAAGCGCCGGGTGATGCCGCGCAGCGAGATCAGCGGAGCGTTGGCCATCTCAGCCGCCCCGGCGTCCGCCGCCGCCGAACAACGCTCCGGCGCCGCCGAAACCGCCCGGTGCGCGGCGGCCGTTGTTGCTGGCCGCGGGCGGCGTCGCTGAACCGCGTGGCATGACCACGAGGTCGCCCTCCTTGAGGCCGCTCGTGATCTCGGCGGTGATGTTGTCGTCGAGCCCGACCTTGACGTCGGTCGGGTGCACCCGGCCACTCGCCGGGTCGTAGACGAGAACGCGATAGCCGCCGTCCGAGGTCTGGTTGCCCAGCGCCGAAGCGGGCAGGGTGAGGACGTTGGTCTTGGAATTGATGGTGATGGTCACCTGCGCGGTCATGGCGATGCGCAGCCGATGGTCGGCGTTCGCGACTGAGAACAGGCCGTTGTAGTAGACCGCATTGTCGCTGCTGCTGAGGCCGGTGTCCGAGGTCGTGATCGCGTCCGGCGCGGGCTCGATCGAGGTCAGCGTCGCCGGGATTCTGGTGTTGGGGTCGCCCAGGATCGTGAATGTGGCTTTCTGGCCCGGCGCGACCTTGGTCACGTCGGCTTCCGAGATCTGCGCCTTGATCACCATGGTGTCGAGGTTGGCGACCTTGACGATGGTCGGGCTGGTCTGGTTGGCGTTGACTGTCGCGCCCTCGGTCACCAGCACCGCCACCACGGTACCGTCGACCGGCGAGGTGATGGTCGTGCGCGACAGCGCCAGCTTGGCGTCGTCGACGGCGAGGTTCGCCTGGTTGATCTGAGCATTGAGCGAGGCGACCGCGGCCTTGGCCGCGGCCAGCGTCGACTGGGCCGCCATCAGGTCGGCGGTCGAGATCAGCTTCTGGCCCGACAGCGTGGTGGCGCGGTCGAGCGCCGCCTGGGCGCCCGTCAGGTCGGCCTGCTTGGACTGGAGCTGCGCCTCGAGGTTCGCGAGCGCCGCCTGCGACTGGGCCACCGCGTTCTGCTGGTTGGTCGAGTCGATCTGGGCAATCAGGTCGCCCTTCTTGACCGCATCGCCGAGCTTGACAGGGATGTTCTGGATGGTGCCCGAAACCTGGGCGCCAATGCTCGTGACGCTGCTGGCTTCGAGCGCTCCGGTTGCCAGCACGGTCTCGGTGATGTCGCCGCGGGTCACCTTCAGGGTCGCCGGTTCTACCCGCGCTTCGGATGGCGCCAGGTACATCCAGCCGGCCACCCCGGCGATGCCCAGCAGGACGATCGCGATCGCAATGCGCGTGAACAGCTTCATGTTCGACCCAGGCTTTGCCGGCTCCCTCATCGGGAACCCTCCAGGGTCGAATATGGGGACCGTGCGGCGCAAAGTAACATTATGCTTCCGTAAGCTACCATAAGAGTTGGTAAGCCGCGGGGCAGCTGCCCGCAGCATGCCCAATGACTTGTGCGCGACTTTAGCCACACCCAATGCTCTTGTGCGTAACTCTCGTGCTTCGCACCTTGACCACAGTCAAAGGTGCTAGCGTCGCTCTTGACCGGGGCGGCGGTCAGCGGATGGCAAGAGCTCTCTACATCGTCATTTTCAGCCAGGGCAAATGGTGGGTGGATTTCGAGGGGCGGGCCCACGGTCCGCATCCGAGCCGCGAGGCGGCGGCCCTCGAGGCCAGAAACCAGGCACAGTTTTCGGCGCATATGGACCGGCACAGCGAAGTCCTCGTTCCCGATGGCAGCGGCAAATACTGGGTGGTCTGGGACAGCCGCAATTCCGGCTCTGGAACTCCCCACGCGGTGAGCGGTAACCGCACCGCTGCCTGAAGGATTCCTTACGGTATTCAAACGCTTAGAATCCTATGTGTCATGGAACCGCCACGAAGCTCGGCGCTTTCTTCACGTCAGCCTCGCGGATTCGCGAGGTCCATGTGAGGTGAACCCATGACCAGACTTTCGCTCGGCGCCCTGGCGCTCGCAGCGGCTCTCGCCCTCGGCGCCAGTTCCGCCTTCGCGGCCGGCCCGCCGCCGCCGAACTTCAGCTTCGGGCTGACCATCGGCAATCCGCCCCCGCCGGGTCCGCCGCCGGGGATGCACCGCGGCCCGCCGCCGCCGAACGATTGCCTCAGCCCGAGGCAGATCTTCCGCGTGCTGCTGCGGCAGGGCTACTCGGATTTCCGCAACTACAACGATACCGGCGACGACGACTTCTTCATCGATGCCCGGCGCGGCTTCCGCTGGTACGAGCTCGACGTGGACAGCTGCAGCGGCGACATCCTCGATCGTCATCGTCTGTTCGGGCCGGGTGGCGGCCCGATGGGACCTGGCGGCCCGATGGGTCCTCACGGTCCCGGCGGCCCGCCGCCGTGGGGCTATTGAGTGCTTGCCACACGCATCGGAGCCTCGCCTCAGGGCGGGGCTTTTTCATGCAGCGGCGATGTGGGGAATGGCGCGCCCAAGGGGAATCGAACCCCTGTTCCAGCCGTGAGAGGGCTGTGTCCTGACCGCTAGACGATGGGCGCGGAGACGGACGTCCAAGTATAAGTTTCGCCGGTGCCCGTCAACCGAGGACTGGCGCGCCCAAGGGGAGTCGAACCCCTCTCTCCACCGTGAAAGGGTGGCGTCCTAACCGATAGACGATGGGCGCCTCCGGCGCCCGCGGTCTATAGAGAGTCGATCCCGGTGGCGCAAGCGATTTGCCGGGCCGCTCAGCAGCCCGAGAAGGTCACCGGATGCGTCCAGCCCGGCGGGCGCTGGCGCACATCGATATGAACGAAGCCCTGCCCGGGATAACAGCCCATGCCTCCGACCAATGGGTCATGGTAGGCGAAGTCGATGATGCGGCCCTTGTCGACGCCCGGAATGAAGATGTCAGCCGCCATGCACTTCATGTGAAAGCTGTCTTCCTTGCCGCCGACGTCGGCATTGTGCCACGGATTACGATAGCCCGAGGTCACGACGACGTGCCGGCCGAAGTGGCTCTCGATGCTCCAGATGGCGAGCCTCAGGTTCGGCGCGAAGCAGAACGTGCTCACGCCGGCGTTGGCGACATAGGTACCGAAGTCGATCCGGTAGCCGGCATACAGATTGGCCGGCGAGATGGCACAGGCGCTCAGGGTCACGAGGCACACCAGGCCCATCAACAGTCGCCGCATGCCGCGCTCCGAATTTGGCCGCGGACGAGGCGGCGTTCGGAGCAATCTTAGGCATTCACGGTGAAGCGGCGGCTAAGCCGGCTGGTTAGCACTCTCTTAAGGTGCGTGCCTGGCCGGTCGATCCAAAGACGGCGCGATCTGCCAACCGAAGTCTCGTTGTGCTCTGGGTTGGGAAACTCACCACACACCGGTGTTGGGCATCGTGGCCCACGGTTCCTGCGGTGGAAGAGTGCCGTTCTGGATCAGCTCGACGGAGATGTTGTCGGGAGAGCGCACGAAGGCCATGTGGCCGTCGCGCGGTGGCCGGTTGATGGTGACGCCCATGTCCATCAAGTGCTTGCACAAGGCGTAGATGTCGTCGGTCCGATAGGCGAGGTGCCCGAAGTTGCGGCCGCCCGTATAGACCTCGGGGTCCCAGTTATAGGTGAGTTCGATCTGCGCTTCGTCGTCGCCGGGTGCGGCGAGGAAGACGAGGGTGTAGCGGCCCTTCTCATTGTCGCTCCGGCGCACTTCGCGCAGGCCGAGGCCGTCACAATAGAAGCGCTTGCTCGCGTCGATGTTGGTGACGCGCACCATCGTGTGCAGATACTTCATCGTCTCTCTCCATTTGCCCATCGACCGGCGCTGGGCTGCGCCATCGTTGCAACAGTGCTGTGAATTGGCAGTGGCGTCGCCCAAGAAAGTCGCAAGGACTCCTTAACTTTTGAATCTGAATCGGCCAAGGTGAGTCTATTGACTGCGTACCGGGGTTGCGTCCCGGCAAGTGCAAAGAGGCGTTGGGGGGCATGGCGGCTAAACTTCCAGCCGGTGGCGACAAGCCCGGAGTGCGTCCGCTTGATAGTGCGGCGCCTGTCGCTGACTCCGCTCATCTCGACGTCATCGAAATTGCAGGCGCGATCAAGTGGTTCGACGTCGCCAAGGGGTTCGGTTTCATCGTTCCGGACGATGGTCGTCCCGACGTGCTGCTACACGTTACCTGTCTCCGGCGCGATGGCTATCAGACTGCCTATGAAGGGGCGCGTATTGTTGTTGAAGCGCTGAACCGGCCGGGCGGCCTGCAGGCGTTTCGCATCCTGTCGATGGACGAGTCGACGGCCCGCCACCCGGCGCAGATGCCGGCGCCGCGTACCCATGTCACCGTCGAGCCGACCAGCAAGCTCGAGCGGCTCGAGGTGAAATGGTTCAACCGCATTCGCGGCTTCGGATTTCTTTCGGCCGGCGAAGGGGCGCCCGACGTCTTCGTGCACATGGAGACCCTGCGCCGCTTCGGCATCACCGAGCTGCGTCCCGGCCAATACGTGCTCGTCCGCTATGGCACCGGCCCCAAGGGCCTGATGGTCGCGGAGATCCGCCCCGATGGCTGGGGCGATGCGCCTTCCTCGCATTAAGCGACTGATTTCATGAGCATTTTGTCGACTGTCCGCGCGGCCTTCCGGGTCGTTCGGCTGGCTGTCACGCTGCTCCTGCTGACGGTTGCGACGGCCTGTAGTGCCGATAATCATGCAGTCTTCCACACCGCCAAGGGCGACTTCGGTTTCACGATCGAAATCGCCGATACCGAGGCCGAGCGCGAAAAGGGACTGATGTTCCGCACCTCGCTGGCGCCCGATGCTGGAATGCTGTTCGACTATCACCAGGAACAGGAGGCGGCGTTCTGGATGCAGAACACGCTGATCCCGCTCGACATGATCTTTATCTCGGCGAAGGGGGTCGTGAAATCGATCCACGTCAATGCGCGGCCGATGGATACGACGCCCATTCCCTCCGGCGGCCCGATCCGTTTCGTGATGGAAATTCCGGGCGGACGGTCGGAGGAGATCGGCCTCAAGGTTGGCGACCGGTTCGAGAATTCCCGGGTGGGTACCCCGAACTAGCGCCGCGTCGGGTCGCCTGCGCTCGGGTTGAAGCTAA
Source organism: Devosia sp. (assembly GCA_051953275.1). Classification (GTDB taxonomy): domain Bacteria; phylum Pseudomonadota; class Alphaproteobacteria; order Rhizobiales; family Devosiaceae; genus Devosia_A. Next base: position 49,200 of record JBQCIY010000187.1, read on the forward strand.
AGGCGGCTCAGGACCATGCAGTCGAAAATCGCCCAAAGGTGGCAGATCGAGCCGGCGACCACGAAGATGTGCCAAAGCACGTTCTGGAATTTGAGCCGCTCCCAGACGTGGAAGATGATGCCCGCCGAATAGGTGATGCCGCCGGCCACCAGCAGCCAGAAGCTCACGGGCGGCAATACGGTGGCCAGCGTCTGGAAGACGAGAACGCCGCTCCAGCCGATGGCCAGATAAAGCACCAGCGCCATACGCCCGAAACGCTGTGGCACGATGAGCTTCAGGGCGACGCCGACGAGGGCGGCGCCCCACACCAGGACCGTGAGCAGCTGCCCGTCGCGCGTTCCGGCGAGAATGGCGAGGAATGGCGTGTAGGTGCCGGCGATGAACAGGAAGATGGCCGCCTGATCGAGCCGGGCCATCACTTTCTTGAAGCGGGAGATCGGCGCCAGGTTGAAGGCGAGCGAAACACCGAGCACCAGCAGCAGCGTCACCAGGTAGACAATGATGGCCGGCAGCTCCGGCCGGGCGGTTCCGATTGCGGCAAAGACGATGAGTACGGTGCCCAGGCTGATGGCGAAGGCGATGCCGATGCCATGCACGATCCCGTCGGCAACCAGCTCGGCCACGGAAAACGGCCGCGCCTTGTGCCACCAGGGGCGAACCTCAGCGTAGTGGGCCGGGCTCTTCACTTTGCACTCCTCCTTGCCCTCAGTCTGCCAGCAACGGGACGAATATGGCTTAACGTCGGCGACAATCATCGGGCGTCGTGAACGAACCTTCAATTCCCCGGGGTTGCACTCCGGCCCTGACGGACCTCCATGACTGGTGTTTTTGCAATTGTCCTGTGCGTCCAGGCAAAGTGGCCAAGTGCCGCCAGTTCAAATAAGAGTGCGGAATCAGTCCCGCGACGAACGCGTCGTCGCGGCTGAGATGTCCTTTTGGCTTGCGTGGAACTGACTTTGGCCCGGCGAACCAGACAACAAAAGCTCGTCGGATGGGGCGTTCTCGCCGCTGCCGTCGTGGTCGTCATAGCACTTTTCCTGATTACGCGCGCCCTGCAGGGCGGCGCGCCGGTGCAGGTGGCGTCGGTATCGTCCGCCGCGGACACCGCCGACACGTCGTCGGCCTCGGCTTTCCCGCCATCGTCGGAGAGCCCGGCGGACTCCTCGAGCGCCGCGCCGTCCTCCACCGCCGCAGCGCCGTCGACTGTCACCTCGGAAGCGCCGTCGGCAGTCTCCGTGGTCGACCCCGATTCGATGGATCAGGGGGCACGGAAGGCGTTCCTGCTGACCTTGATCAAGCAGGGCATCTTCACCGGGCTGCAGGCCCTGGAGTCGCCGCCGAAGATCGGCGTGACGCCGCTGTTCAAGGGACTCGACCTGACCTTGAAGCAGCAGTTCATCGCCGTCGCCTATGCCTATGTGAACAACGGCGGACAGGGCACGCAGCCCCTGCAACTCATCGACGCCACCGACGGCAAGCTATTGGGGACCTATTCCGCCGGCGACGGCCTGAAGCTGCTCTGAGGCGCCTGGGTGGGTGTCGCCCCTCCGGTGTGAATCCTGGCCTCGATTTCGTCCTTCTTGCAGAGTCCGTCGAACAGCATTGCGAAGCCAACGTCCATCGTCCGGACCACCCGGCCGGTGAGGGCGCCGAGCCGCACGGGGTCGCCGATTTTGGGGGAAACCTGCGCCGAGATCGCGGCGCCGGAGGTGGAAACGTCGATCAGGAGGCAACGGGCGCTGGTCCCGTCCTTCAGGGTGATCGTGGCATCGGCCCGGCGCGGCAGGAAGCGACCGGACTTGCGCTTTTCCTCCGTCTTGTGCAGGCGGTAGCGCTTCAGCCAGTTGATCTTGGCGGCGAGAGCCTCGCGCTCGAAGCCGGTGCACTCGATGGTCATCTCGAAGCCGCTGTCGGTCGCGCGGGTCACGTGCCCTTGCAGCAGGCCGACATAATCGAGCAGCAGGCGGGTGTGATCCCGGATCGGAACCGGGACGGGCGCCACGAGGGATGCGACGGTGGTCGACAGGCCGGCGGTGCGGCAAGCGTAGATTGCCGTCGTGCTGTTTCCATCCTCGTCCGTGGCGGCAAAGCTGTAGCGACCGAGCAGCGGTCCGACATATCGCACGTCGACCGGCGCCGAAAACGCGGTCTTGGCCCGTGGGCTCGCTGGTGTGGAAGTTGAAAAGTCGTCCATGGCGATATTACCCGGGCGATGAAGTATTGTCGGGAAGACAAAAAGTAATTCTCTCCGATTATCTGCGACGGAATACAAATAAAGCGTTAATTTTGCTCAGATCGGCCAATTGTGAGCGGATAATGGCGGATTGGCGACCCCGGCAGGAATTGAACCTGCGACCAACGGCTTAGAAGGCCGCTGCTCTATCCGCTGAGCTACGGGGCCGTGCGCCCGATGTATCCGGTTCCGCCGCCGTCGTCACGCTCTGGCGGGGCTGGTCGTGCTTTCGCGCACAATCAGTTCGGACTGCAGGACGACGCGCACCGGTTCCCGGCTCTGGTGGTTGCCCTCGAGGATGTTGACCAGGGTCTCGGTGGCGATGCGCCCGATCTCTTCGCGTGGCTGGCGCATTGTGGTCAGGGCAGGGAAGTAGTTGTGCGCAATGGTGATATCGTCAAAGCCCATCACCGAAACGTCCCGCGGACACTCGATGCCGTGGCGCCGAAAGCTTGAGATGAGCCCGATCGCCATCTCGTCGTTGGCGGCGAAGATGGCGGTCGGACGCTCCGACAGGGCGGCAAAGTGCGCCGCCGCGGCTTCGCCGCTCTGCATGGCGTAGTTGCCCGGGAAAATCCAATCCTCGCGGACCTGCAGCCGGCGTTCGAACATCGCCTTGCGGAAGCCGACGAGCCGCTCGTTGGGAAAGGTGTTGCGCGACGGACCGCTGATGTGCCCGATCCGGCGGTGACCGAGCTCGAAGAGGTGCTGGACAGCGCGTTCGGCCGCCTGGAGGTTGTCGGTGATGACCGAATTGATCTGCGGGTCCGGAAGTTCGTCATAGGCAGCAACGAGCGGCATAGAGCTGCCGTCGGCCGAGATCGCATGCAGCTTTCGGGTGTCGAGGAAGCCGTCGAACAGCAGCAGGCCGTCGGCGCGGTTGGAAAGATAGTAGTCCGAGAGCCAGCGTGCGGGGTCGTCGCCCAGCCGGCCGGTGACCAGTACGCCATAGCCCCGCGAGGCCGCCGTCGCGACCACCGCCTCGAGCACCGTCGAGTAATATGGGTTACCGATTCCGGGCATTGCCGTGAGGATGGTCCGGGCGCGCTGCAGCCGCAGACTGCGCGCCGCCTGGTTGATGGTGTATCCGGTTTCCACAACCGCGCTCGTGACCCGGGCGCGCGTCGCTTCCGACACCCGGTGGGGGGTGCTGAGGACGCGGCTGACAGTTGCAGCGGAAACGTTAGCGTGGCGCGCAACGTCTTGAATTGTCGGTGGTTTTCTGGAGCTGTCCATGGACGACGGCGCCCCTTTTCGCCGCCTCGCGTTTCGCCTCTCTAGTTCGATCTTGACAGCGACGCAAGAAGTGATTGAAGATTTTGAAATCGATTGCATTGAACTCGATCAGGGTTTCGTGTAATCGATTTCACACTGTCCGTCGACGGGGCTTTGAGGAAGCTGCCGGCGGTGAGGGCAGGGGATCGGAAGCATCCGCTTCCGGTCAACGTTGGGAGGATTGCATTATGAAGAAACTTTCGGTGGTCGCCCTCGCGGCGGCTGCTACGGTGCTGGCCACGTCGGCGGCGTCGCGTGCCACCGACCTGGAGGTCATTCACTGGTGGACCTCGCCGGGCGAGACCGCGGCCGTGCACACGTTCCGTGACGCGTTCAACAATGACGGCGCCGGCGACAAGTGGGTCGATGACGCGATTGCCGACGGCAACACGGCGCGCACGACCGACATGCAGCGCATCCAGGGCGGCGACCCACCGGGCGCTTCGCAGTTCAACCCGGGCCGCGAGTATGAAGAGCTGATCAAGAACAACCAGCTCCTCGACCTCACCGATCTCGCCAAGGCGGGCAACTGGGAGAAGATCATCCGTCCGCACGAAGTGTCGGAAGGTTGCCTCGTCGACGGTCACTGGTGGTGCGTGCCGGTCAACATCCACTCGTGGAACTGGGCCTGGTACAACAAGAAGGTGTTCAAGGACGCCGGCCTGCCTGAACCCCACAACTTCCAGGACTTCCTGGCTGATGCGCCGAAGCTGAAGGCCAACGGCGTGATCCCGTTCGCCATCGGCGGCGACGGCGGCGGCTGGCAGATCGCCGGTGCGTTCGGCGTGCTGCAGACGGAAGAGCTGGGCAAGGACAAGCGCGACAAGATCCTGCGCGACAAGGACCTCGCCCTCGCTGGCGGGCCGGAGATGAAGAAGCTGTTCACCGACTTCAAGTCGTTGCGCGACTACTCCGACGACGGCTACGCGAACCGCAACTGGAACGATACCTGGAAGCTCGTCGATTCCGGCAAGGCCGCCGTGCAGATCATGGGCGACTGGGAGCGCGGTGAATTCGCGGCCAAGGGTGAAGTGGGCACCAAGGACTACGGTTGCATCGCCGGCTTCGACGATGCCCATCCGACGGCCACCACCAGCGGCGACGTGTTCGTGTTCCCCAAGCAGACGGACCCGGACAAGGAAGCTGCCCAGAAGCGTCTGGCGAACCTGATCATTTCGCCGGCCGTGCAGTTGGCCTTCAACAACGCCAAGGGCTCCTCGCCCGTGCGTTCGGATGTCGATATGGGATCGGCTGATCCCTGCCTCCAGAAGGCGCTCGACATCTTCAACAACCATCCGGATGAGATCGTGACCGACGCACAGCGCTGGCTGTCGAACGACACGACCAACCAGATGAATGACCTGTTCACGAAGTTCTTCAACGACCCGTCCTACACGGTCGATCAGGCCCAGGCCGACTACGTGAACATCCTCAAGAACGCGAACTAAGCGAGCAAAAGCGCGAGGCGCTGTCACCCGACAGCGCCTCTTCTATTTCAGGCGGCGCGTCGTGCGTTCGTTTCGGGGGAGCAGCCAGAGCGACGATGGTCGCGACGGCACTGGTGCAGTGCGAACCGGTCCGGTGGTTCGCGGCCATTCCTCGAGACGCATCTCACTGCCGCGCCCGGAGAGGCGTATACATGGCAGAGCGGACGAGAAAGAAGCTCCCGATCGCGTCGATTATCGCGACCATTCCCCTGATGATCGTCTCGGTGGGTGTCTACATCTTCGGCATCGGCCTTTCGGTCTATTTCTCCTTCACCAACACGGTCGTCTTCCCCGACTACAAGTTCATCGGCCTCCACCAGTATGAACGCCTGTGGTCGACCGACATCTGGCTGACCGCCGTCAAGAACATCTGGTTGTTCGGCTTCCTGTCGATCATTGCCAACCTGGTGTTCGGCTACCTGCTGGCCGTTTTCATGGATCAGCGCATCAAGCAGGAAGACCTGCAGCGCACGATCTTCCTCTATCCGTTCGCGATGTCGTTGATCGTCACCGGCCTCGTCTGGCAATGGGTGCTCGATCCGAACTACGGGCTGAATGCCACCATGCACGCGTTCGGCTGGACGGACTTTTACTTCTCGCCGCTCAACGACGCCAAAACCGCGCTTTACGGCCTGGTCGTCGCGGGTGTCTGGCAGGGGGCGGGCGTCACGATGGCGATCCTGCTGGCCGGACTGCGCGGCGTCGACGCCGAGATCTGGAAGGCGGCCCGCGTCGACGGCATCCCGGCCTGGCGGACCTACCTGTTCATCGCGCTGCCGATGATGCGCGGCGCGGTGGCGACGACGCTGGTGCTGCAGTGCATCGGCACGCTGCGCATCTACGACATCATCGTCTCGATGACGGGGGCTGGCCCGGGCAATGCCACCATGATGCCGGCCGTCTATGTGCTGCAGATGCTGAGCGACCGCCAGAATGCTGCGCAAGGCATGGCGGCCGCGACCATGATGCTGGTCCCGGTCGTCGTCGTACTCGGCGGCGTGGGGCTCTACCGGCTGTTGTCCGGACGAAAGGTGGTGACGGCATGACTGCGACGACAATGGAGACCGCCGTCCGGAGCGACAGCGAGCCGTGGGGCGCCCGACCCAGGCGGGTGACCATCGACCGGATCGGCATCTACGCATTCCTCATCATCTCGGCCCTGTTCTTCCTGATCCCCGTCTATGTGATGGTGATCACCTCGCTCAAGGCGATGCCCGAGGTGCTGTCCAGCAACATCCTGTCGCCGCCCGAGCACCCGACGATCCAGCCCTGGATCGACGCCTGGCTGCACGCCTGTACGGGGGGCGACTGCTCGGGCCTGCATCCGGGCTTCTTCAATTCGGTGAAAATCACGGTGCCTGCCGTGATCGTTTCGATCCTGGTCTCGTCGCTCACCGGCTACGCGCTGTCGTTCTGGAAGTACAAGGGCGCCGGGTTCTTCTTCGGCCTCCTCGTGTTCGGGGCGTTCGTGCCGTACCAGGTGGTGATCTACCCGATCATCCTGGGCCTGAGGACCGTGCACCTGTTTTCGACGCTGCCCGGCATCATCGTGGTCCACACTATCTTCGGCATGCCGGTCCTGGTGCTGCTGTTCCGGAATTTCTATGCCGGACTGCCGATCGAGCTGTTCAAGGCATCGCGTGTCGACGGCGCCAATTTCTGGCAGACCTTCTTTTACATCATGCTGCCAATGTCGATCCCCATCACCGTGGTGGCGCTGATCCTGCAGGTCACCGGCATCTGGAACGATTTCCTGTTCGGCGTGATCTTCGCGGGCCGGGCCAACTGGCCGATGACGGTGCAGTTGCAGAACATCGTTCACACGACGCAGGGTGTGCCGGCTTACGACATCAACATGGCGGCAACGATCGAAGCGGCCGCCGTCCCCCTCATCATCTATTTCGTCTCAGGCCGCTGGTTCGTGCGTGGTATCGCGGCCGGCGCAGTGAAGGGCTGAATTCATGGCACAAGTATCCGTCCGCGACCTCGACATCAGTTTCGGCGCCCTCAAGGTTCTGCAGAAGCTCAATGTCACAGCCGACGACGGCGAGTTTCTCGTCCTGCTCGGGCCCTCGGGCTGCGGCAAGTCTACGCTGCTCAACGCGATTGCCGGCCTGCTCGACATCAATGGTGGGCAGATTTTCATCGGCGGCAAGAACGTCACCTGGGAGGAGCCCAAGGACCGCGGCATCGGCATGGTGTTTCAGTCCTATGCGCTCTACCCGCAGATGAGCGTCGAAAAGAACCTGTCATTCGGATTGCAGGTGGCCGGCGTCAAGAAGGAAGAGATCGCGGCACGTGTGGCGCGCGCCTCGGAAATCCTCCAGATCCAGCCGCTACTCAAACGCAAGCCAGCCAATCTCTCCGGCGGCCAGCGGCAGCGTGTCGCCATCGGCCGGGCGCTGGTGCGTGACGTCGATGTCTTCCTGTTCGACGAGCCGCTGTCGAACCTCGATGCCAAGCTGCGCTCGGACCTGCGCGTCGAGATCAAACGCCTGCATCAGCGGCTCAAGAACACGATGATCTACGTCACCCACGACCAGATCGAAGCGATGACGCTCGCCGACCGCATCGCCATCATGCGCGACGGGGTCATTCAACAGCTCGCCGATCCGCACACGATCTACAACAAGCCGGTCAATCTGTTCGTCGCCGGCTTCATCGGCTCTCCCTCGATGAACTTCCTCGACGGCAAGCTCAGTGGGTCGGGCTTTGCGATGGGCGATACGTCGGTGCCGCTGAGCGGCTACGAATTCGGCAGGGCGCCGTCGGCCCAGACCGATGCGGTCCTCGGCATTCGCCCGGAGCACATTTTCCTCGGCGAGGACGCAGAAAAGATGCCGTTCCGGATCCAGAGCGAGATCGAGCTGGTCGAACCGATGGGATCGGACACGGTGGGGTGGGCGAAGCTTGGTGGACAGCCTATCAAATTCCGGACTTCCTCCGACAATCATCTTGCGACCGGCCAGAAAATCACGCTGGGGTTCGACCCGGCGCGCGGCAGCGTGTTCGATTCCGCATCGGGTTCGCGCCTCTAACGCAGGACGCGTCAGATTCCCGCGGCCCCCAACGGGGCCGTACCTTTACGCCGATCGCCATTCGGCAGCGTGGTCGGCCAGCCTAGAAAGAGGCCATCATGGATTTCTCCATCCAGCTTTACAGTACCCGCAACGAAGGCTCCCAGGACGAGGTGCTCAGGGAGGTCAAGCGCTTCGGCTACACCCAGGTCGAGGGCTGGGGCGGACAGTTCGCCGATCCGGCGGCGCTGGCGGCGAGCCTCAAGGCTGCCGGGCTGGTGATGCCGACTGCGCACATCGGATTCGCCCAGCTCGAGGACACTGCTGCGGCGGTCAAGATTGCTCAAGCGGTTGGCATCAAGACCATCTACTGTCCGGCGCCTCCCTCCGCAGATTTCCGCGAGGGTAAGGGCGACTGGCGCGATTTCGGCAACAAGCTCAACAGCATCGGCAAGGCGCTGAACGCCGCCGGCATCGGTTTCGGTTACCATAACCATCACTGGGAATTCAAAAAGGGCGCCGATGGCGTGTTCCCGATGGACGTGTTGCTCGCTGCCGCCCCTGCACTGGAATGGGAAATGGACCTGGCCTGGGTTGTGAAGGGCGGCCAGGACCCAGTGGTCTGGATGGACAAATACGGCAGCCGCATCACCGCCATCCACGTCAAGGACATCGCCAAGGCCGGCGAGGCCGTCGATGAGGACGGGTGGGCCGACGTGGGCCACGGCACCCTTGACTGGAAGTCGCTGCTGGCGACCGCCAGGGCCAAGACCAAGGCGAAGTATTTCGTCGCCGAACACGACAAGCCGAACGATGCGCTGCGGTTCGCCCGCCGTTCGATCGAGTCCGTGAAGAAGTGGATGGCCTGACATGAGCAAGGTCTACGGTGTCGGCATCATGGGTGCCGGCAACATCTCGCAGGCGTATCTGCGGCTCGCACCGCTGTTCCGCAATCTCGAGGTCCGCGCCATCGCCGACATCCTGCCCGAGGCCGCGAGGAAGCGCGCCGAGGAATACAAGGTGAAGGCGCAGACGCCCGACGAGCTTCTCAAGAACTCCGAGCTCGACGTGATCGTGAACCTCACGGTGCCGGCGGTTCATTACAAGGTGACCACCGACATCCTGTCGGCCGGCAAGCATGCCTATTCGGAAAAACCGTTTGTGCTTTCGGTCGAGGAAGGCAAGGCGATCAAGAAGATGGCCGACGAGCGCAGGCTCAAGGTCGGTTCGGCACCCGATACCTTCCTGGGCGGGGCGCACCAGCAGGCCCGCGCGATCATCGACAGCGGCAAGATCGGCCGCATCGCTTCGGGGACCATGCACGTGCTCAGCCGCGGCATGGAGCACTGGCACCCCAATCCCGACTTCTTCTTCCAGCCCGGTGGCGGACCGATTCTCGATCTCGGCCCGTACTACATCACCGACCTCATCAGCCTGATCGGGCCGATCAAGCGGGTGACCGCTTTTACCGGCATGGCGAGAACGGAGCGTGAAGTGACGGCCGAGGGGCCGTTCAAGGGCACCTTCATCAAGGTCGGCACCCCCACCACCATTCATGCCGTGCTCGAATTCCACAACGGGGCGATCATCACGCTGGGCGCGAGTTGGGACGTGCACAGCCACGGCCACCACAACATCGAACTCTACGGCACTGAAGGATCGATTTTCGTTCCCGATCCGAACTTCTTCAACGGCGATGTCGTGGTCGCCGACCATACCGCCGCGCGCGAAAAGGTCACGCCATGGGATCACCCGTTCGGCGTTCCCAACCAGAACCTCGACACACCCACCCCGCGTGCCAATTACCGCAACGCCGGCCTTGCGGACATGATGGACGCGTTCGAGACAGGGCGGCATGCCCGATGCGACATCGACACGGCGTTGCATGCGGTCGACGTCATGACCTCGATCCTCAAGGCGGGTGAAACGGGGCAGGTGATTACGCTTTCGACCACCTGCGAGCGGCCCGCGGCACTGCCGCCGGACGCGGCGAGGGCACTGCTGAAGTAGACTCGGGGCCGGGGCCGCTCCTGCAAAGCCTTCGGTCGGCGCTCTTCCCGCAAATGGGAGCGAAGCGCCGGCCGGCGGCCATTCCGACCGGCACGTCTATTGCCGGAATCCAGCCGAAATAGCCGAGCCGCCGCAGGCGCTTGCACGAATCTTGCCGGCATCTCTATCCGGGTCCCCTCAGACCGGGTGCATAATGGCCCCCATCCGATCCGCCCGGGCGGACATCGATGACGAACGATGGCAGGTCGGACAGGCAGGCGCGGGAGGTTCGTCCCTCCCGTGGGACGCGGTTCGTTGCCGGAGCTCTTGGCTTCGCTCGGCGGATCGGTTCAGAAGTCCTGCCGCCCGTGGGACGCATGCGTCTCGCAAATTATACCAAGGGACGGATGCGTCCCGCGGGCTCCGCCTGTCCCTCGAAACCGGAGGCTCACAGCCGATGGAGGCATGCCCATGCCCCGAATTTCCGGAAGCCCGTTCTATGCGCGCAGGCGGCGCTTGACAGTTGCAGCCGGAGCGTAAACGTTCCCGCCGAAGCTACGTACCTCAGAGCGGCGCAAGACCGCCCACCAGGGAGAACCATCCATGAAGACGATCAAAGGCCCGGCGATTTTCCTCGCGCAGTTCGCGGGCGACAAAGCGCCCTTCGACACGCTCGATCACATCTGCGCCTGGGCGGCGGGCCTCGGATACAAGGGCGTGCAGATTCCGACCTGGGTTTCGGCCTTCATCGATGTGGAAAAGGCGGCGACCAGCAAGGCCTATGCCGACGATCTGAATGCGGTGGCGGCCAAGCACGGCATTGTCATCACAGAGCTCGCGAGCCACATTATCGGTCAGCTCGTGGCCGTGCATCCCGTCTACGACACGCTGTCTGACGGCTTCGCCATTCCGGCCGTGCAGGGCAATCCCAAGAAGCGGCAAGAATGGGCGGTGCAGCACCTCAAATGGTGCGCCGGCGCCTCGAAGAACCTCGGCATCAAGGCGCACGCGACCTTCTCAGGGGCGCTGGCCTGGCCGTTCCTCTATCCGTTCCCGCAGCGTCCGGCCGGGTTGGTCGAAGAAGCGTTCGACGAATTGGCCCGCCGCTGGACGCCGATCCTGGACGAGTTCGACCGGCAGGGCGTGGACGTCGCCTATGAGATCCATCCGTCCGAGGACCTGCACGACGGCGCGACCTACGAGATGTTCCTCGAGCGGGTGAAGAACCACCCACGCGCGAACCTACTCTACGATCCGAGCCACTTCATCCTGCAGCAGCTCGATTATCTCGACTACATCGACATCTATCACGACCGGATTCGGATGTTCCATGTGAAGGACGCCGAGTTCAATCCGACCGGGCGGCAGGGCGTTTATGGGGGCTACCAGAGCTGGGTGAACCGGGCGGGTCGCTTCCGGTCGCTCGGCGACGGGCAGGTCGATTTCGGCGCGATCTTCTCGAAGCTCAGCCAGTACGGTTTCGACGGTTGGGCCGTGCTCGAATGGGAATGCGCCATCAAGTCGGCGGAGCAGGGTGCAGCAGAGGGCGCGCCGTTCATCGCCGCGCACATCATCAACGTGACCGAGAAGGCGTTCGACGATTTCGCGGCTTCGGGGACGGACCTCGCAGCCAATCGCAAGATTCTCGGGCTCGATCGCTAAGGGGACAAAAAATGGCGGAGAACGGCGCCCGCAAGATTCGTCTGGGCATGGTCGGCGGCGGCACGGGAGCCTTCATCGGCTACGTACACCGCATCGCCTCGCGGCTCGACGGTGACTACGAACTGGTGGCGGGGGCGCTGAGCTCCCGGCCGGAGGTGGCGCGCGAAAGCGGCAAGAATATCGGGCTCGCACCCGACCGTATCTACACCTCCTACGAGGAGATGGCGAAGAAGGAAGCCGCCCGTCCCGACGGCATCGAAGCGGTGTCGATCGTGACGCCGAACAACGTGCATTTCGGTCCGGCAAAGGCATTTCTCGAAGCCGGAATCCACGTGATCTGCGACAAGCCGCTGACCTCGACTTTGGACGATGCGCGGGCTCTCGCGGCCATCAAACCCAAGGGCGGCGCGAAGTTTCTGCTCACCCACAACTATACCGGCTACCCGCTGGTGCGGCAGGCGCGCGAGCTCGTGAAGTCCGGCGCGCTTGGCAAAATCCGGGTGGTGCAGGCCGAATATCCCCAGGACTGGCTCAGCGAGCCCGCCGATCCCAACAACAAGCAGGCGGCGTGGCGGACCGATCCAAAGCGCTCCGGCGCCGGCGGCGCCATCGGCGATATCGGAACACACGCCTACAACCTGCTCCGCTTCGTCACGGGCCTCAAGACGGACGCGGTCAGTGCCGACCTGCAGAGTTTTGTCAAAGGCCGCAAGGTCGACGACAACGTCCATATCCTGCTGCGTTTCCAGGGCGGGGCGCGCGGCATGCTCTGGGCGAGCCAGGTGGCGCCGGGCAACGAAAACGGCCTGCAGCTTCGCGTCTATGGCGAAAAGGCGGGGCTGAGCTGGCGGCAGGACAACCCAAATTACATGTGGTTCAGTGAGCTCGGCAAACCGGCGCAGCTGCTTACCCGCGGCGGTGCCATCAGCCAGCCGCCGGCCGCATCGATGAACGTGCGCATCCCAAGTGGCCATCCGGAAGGTTATCTCGAAGCTTTTGCCACGCTCTACAGCCAGTTCGCGGCGGTCATCCGGGGGCAGGGCAAGGAGTTTGCGCCGCTGCTGCCGACTCTGGCCGACGGCGTCGAGGGCATGCAGTTTATTGCCGCCTCCATCGCGTCGAGCAAAGCCGACGGCAAGTGGACCAAGTTCGGTGACGTCTGAACCTACCCGCTGAGCTTGCCGCTCAGCTCGTCGAGGCGCTGGATCAGTGCCTGCATCTCGGCCTTGAGCGATCGCCGCTCATTGGCCGAGAGCGGGGTTTTGGCGCGCGGGCCGGAGTTTACGGCGATCTCCTCGCTCAGCGAGTCGATGTCGCGCTTGAGGCGGGTGAGTTCGGAGGCAACGGACATCGGCGGTTTCCTGGCGTTCGGTGTGAACGCCGGTATCACTGAATCCGCTGCACCGTGAAGCCGGCTTTGGTCAGCAGGTCGACAACGCTGCCGGCGCCGACAAGGTGGCCGGCGCCGACGACGATCAGGTTCTGGTGGTTCTGCGCCAGCATTTGCTCGATCACCGGCACCCAGCGGGCATTGCGGTCGAGCACCATGGTCTCGGTAAAGCCTTTGTCCATCGTGGGATCGTCGGTCACGGATTTCGCCAGCGAGTCCGCGTCGCCCGACGACCATGCAGTGGCCATGTCCCCGATTTCCTTTGGCAAGTTCGGGACGTCGGTCACTGTCGTCATGAGCCTCGTGATCTGCTGCTCCTGGGGGGCACTGGCAAGCATCTGCATCTGGCCGGCGGCCGTCTCGAAATAGCCCTTCTTCTCCTTGGGCAATTCGGCCTGCAGCGTCTCATCGACGCCGAGATCGGCCTGATAGCCGAGCTTTTGCAGGACGGCGTTCTCGACCATGGCTTCGGCGAGCCAGGGGGCGTAGCTGCCGAGCTGCTGAGGCGTCATCCCGAGCGGAGTGATCGCCGCGGTCAGCTTGGCGGATTGATCGGGGCTCAGCGTCCCCAGCCAGTCCTGATGCTGGGTGATGCCCATCTTGAGACTCGCGAGGATCAGGCCGACCTGTCCCAGCGGGCCGATGTCGGCTTCAAAATAGACCTGATCGGCCTGCTTGAGGAGGCTGTCGAACGCTGGCGTGCGCCAGACGACATCCTTGGGGAGGACGTGGATCGAGCCGAAAAGCCAGATCTTGCTGTCCGCATCGCTCACCTGCCAAAGGGCCGGCGCCGCCTGCGCCCAAGTCGAGGTGGCCAAAAGGCAAAGTGCGGCGAAAACGGTGCGAAGGCGCATGCCCCAGCTTCGCTGGGAGTTCAGTCGGCGACAACAGCCGCACGAAGACGTGGTCAACCGGAGCTTAGTGCGTCCACGGCGTCTTCCGGTCGGCCCGGAAATTGTCCGGGTAGCTCGAGCGCTTCGGTGCCGGAATATGTGGCAGCTGCACCGAATAGGGGATGCCGTTATCGCGAGCGTATGCTTCGGCTTCCTCGAGCGTTTCGAAGCTCAGTCGAACCTGGGTCTGCGTATCCGAACTGGAGGTATAGCCCATCAACGGCTCGATTTCGCGCGGACTGGCCGGCTCGTATACCAGCACCCACGTTTTCGATTTGCCCTTACCCGATTGCATCGCGTTGGGTGCCGGGCGATAGATGCGAGCCGTCATCGCTTCCTCTGAAACTGGTCGGGGCAAAGTGATTCGAACACTCGACCCCCGGTTCCCAAAACCGGTGCTCTACCAGGCTGAGCTATACCCCGAATTTCGCTTTGATCCGTTACCGGAGCGGGGGCAAAAGGGCAAGGCCGACACCACTTTGGACCATCCTATATGAACGATCTCTCGCGACCGTGGCCCCTGGGCATAAGCGGGAAAACCGGGTGGCTCGCCGCGCTTGCCGTGCTGGCGCTGCTGGCGATCGCCTTGCCGTTCGACCGAATGATCTCGCTCTGGGTGCAAAGCTGGCCAACCGCGGTTCGCCAACTGCTGGCAGAGATCACCAACTATGGCGAGTCGGCCTGGATCCTGATCCCGGCTGCCGTCCTCTATGTCGTCACGGCATTGGTCGCCCTGGTTACGCGCTGGAAGCTGATGCGGACGATGCTCTGGCAATTCGCTGCGCTGTACGCGTTCATCTTCGTCGGCGTCGGCTTGCCAAGTTTGTTCACCACCGTCGTCAAACGGCTGATCGGGCGCGGCCGACCGATGCACTTCGCGGATACGGGCATCCTGGGGTTTCATGCCAACCTGACCGACTGGACCTATCAGAGTTTTCCTTCGGGCCACTCAACCACAGCCTTCGCGCTCGCGACTGTATTGGGTTTCCTCTCACGGCGCTGGTTCTATCCGGCGCTGGTGTTGGCGGCCGTCATTGCAGTGTCTCGCGTTTCCTTGGGCGTTCATTATCCCACCGACGTGCTGGCCGGAGCGATCGTCGGACTTCTCGGCGCCTATGCGACCCGCATGATGTTTGCGGCGCGTAGGTGGATGTTCCAGGTGGACGCGGGCGGTCGCATTCGCGAACGCCCGCTCGCAGCGCTCAAGCGTTACCTGTCGCTCAAACGGCGCGGTATCGCGCCAGCCCGGCAGCCAGATCGGCCTTGATGTCCTCGACGGCCTCGAGGCCGATGTGCAGCCGGAGCATCGGCCCGGCGGCGCTCCACTTGGTGGCCGAACGGGCCTTTTCCGGATGGATCGGCAAGGCGAGGCTCTCGTAGCCACCCCATGACCAGCCCATCCCGAAGAGCTCGAGGTGGTCGACCATCGCGGCAAGGGCGGTACGCGTCTTGGGTTCGAGTTCGATCGAGAACACGCTGCCAGCTCCGGTGAAATCGCGCTTCCAGATCGCGTGGTCAGGATGGCTGAGCAGAGCGGGATGGATCACCCGCGCAACGCCCGGCTGCTTTTCGAGCCAGGCGGCGATTTCAGTCGAGTGGGCCGAATGCTCGCGCATCCGCACGCCGAGAGTTCGCAGGCCGCGGGCGGTGATGAAGCAATCGTCGGGCGAGGCGCAGAGGCCCAGGCGCAGATGGGTGTCCTTGAGCGCCTTCATCCACTGAGGGGTTGCGGACGCCGTTCCGATCATCGTGTCGGAGTGGCCAACGAACATCTTGGTCCCAGCGTGGACGACGATGTCGGCACCGAGCGCCAGCGGTCGATAGAAGAGGGGGGTCGCCCAGGAATTGTCGACGACAACGGCGATGCCGCGCGGTCTCGCGGCGGCGGCAATAGCCGGCAAATCCTGGACTTCAAAGGTCAGAG
This sequence comes from Devosia sp., assembly GCA_051953275.1. Taxonomy (GTDB): domain Bacteria; phylum Pseudomonadota; class Alphaproteobacteria; order Rhizobiales; family Devosiaceae; genus Devosia_A. The sequence continues at coordinate 65,070 of JBQCIY010000187.1, forward strand.
ACCCGGGACTTTCGGCAAAGATCGCTCTGGTCTTGTCAGTGAAGAGATCGGCGATGCGCGCCCCCAGGCGCGGGTCGTAGTAGCGGACCGCCACGCCGAAGCGTGAGAGGACGCCATCGGAGACGCGGCGGGTCGGTTGGTAGGCGCTGTCGCTGACCAGCAGCTCGTCGCCGGCCTTGAGCACAGTCATCAGGGCAAGCGAGATGGCGGAAAGCCCCGATGGTGCAAGGAGGGTGCCGGCGGCTCCTTCCAACTCGGTGACGATGTCCTCGACCGCGGCTGACGACGGGTTCCCGGTGCGGCCGTAGTCGTAGCGCGGCGTGGGATCTTCGAGAGCGTCGAGGGTGGGAAAGACGATGGTCGAGCCGCGATAGACGGGGGTATTCACATAGCCGCGGTTCGCGCCGGGGTCGCGCCCGGCATGGGTCAGGACAGTATCCGGCTTGAGCGCCGGATGGTGTTTTTCGGTCATGGTTCGATCCTATGCGGCTTGACGTATCCTTCAAGAGCCGGTTCGGTTCAACCAGCATCCTGGGGAGGTCCGATTGGTCCGGGCGTTCGTTGCCGCGACCTGCACGTTGCTTTTGACCGTTTTGCCCGCCTTCGCGGCTCGCCTTGACGACATCAAGGCCCGCGGCTTTGTGCAGTGCGGCGTGACGGAAGGGGTGGCCGGCTTCTCGCAGCTCGATGCCAACAACAACTGGGCTGGCATCGAGGTCGACTATTGCCGCGCTCTGGCGGCGGCGATCTTCAATGATCCCGGCGCCGTCCGATTCACTACCACCACCACCACGGATCGTTGGGTGGCGCTCAGTTCCGGCAAAGTCGACGTGCTCGCCCGCACCAGTACCTGGACGATGGGTCGCGATACACAGCTCGGCATCACGTTTGTCGGCACGCTGTTTTATGACGGGCAAGCGTTCATGGTGAAGAAGAGCTCGGGCGCGACCGGCATCCACGACCTCAACGGCGCGACCATCTGCATGGAGCAGGGAACGACCACCGAAGCCAACGCGGCGGACTATTTCGCCATCAACAAGCTCACCTATCAGGAGCAGGCCTTCGGGAGCCATGACGAAGCGGTAAAGGCGTTCGTCGATGGCAAGTGCACCGCGTACACTACTGACTCCTCAGCGCTGGCCGCCGACCGCTCGCAGTTCACCGATCCCGGTGACTATACAATCCTGCCCGAGAGCATCTCCAAGGAGCCCCTGGCAGTAGCCGTCGCGCAAGGTGACGATGGATGGTTCAAGGTCGCGCGCTGGGTCTATTTCGCGCTCCTCGATGCGGACGAGTTGGGCGTAACGCAGAAGAACGTCGACGAAATGCTCGGCTCGGACAACCCGGAGGTGAAGCGGCTGCTCGGGGTCGGCGACGATGATTTCGGTACGCCGATCGGGCTGACCAAGGACTGGGCCTACCGTGTGATCAAAGGGGTCGGGAACTATGGTGAACTGTTCGACCGCAACGTCGGGCCGAATACACCGCTGGGTTTGCAGCCCGGACTGAACGCGCTGTGGAAGGATGGCGGCATCCAGTACGCCCCGCCAATCCGCTGATCTGGCGAATTTGTCGGCATCTCGCCAACAATACTGCCCAAGCACACGCCTCGATGCGCGTTTACTAAGCGAACGGACCTTTTCGCCGTCCCTTTCCCGGCAAAGCCTTGACGTGCACGTCACTTGCCGCTTCCATGTCTGACAGCACCCTGATCAACCAGATGGTCGGCAGGGGCCGCCGGGCGCCACCAAACGACGTTCGGGACAACAGGGTCAGGAAACATAGGGCGACTAATATGCAAAAACTGCTCATTGGTCTTGCGCTCGCGGTTACTGTGAGCGTTGGTCTGAGCGTGGCGGCGCAAGCCGGCACACTCGACGATGTGAAGAAAAAGGGTTTCGTCCAATGCGGCGTGAACCAGGGCCTGCCGGGCTTCGGCAATCCCGACTCCAGTGGTAATTACACCGGGTTCGACGTCGACTATTGCCGCGCGGTCGCCGCTGCCATCTTCAACGATCCGGGCAAGGTGAAGTACACCCCGCTCGACGCGACCGAGCGCTTCCCAGCTCTGCAGTCGGGCGAAGTCGATATGCTGGCCCGCAACACCACTTGGACCATGTCGCGCGACACCACGCTCGGCTTCACCTTCGCAGGCGTCAACTACTATGACGGCGCGGGGATCATGGTGCGCAAGAGCGAGAACATCGCGCACATCAAGGATCTGGATGGCGCCACCATCTGCGTGCAGGGCGGCACCGACACGGTCAATGCGCTGTCCGACTACTTCAAGAACAACAACCTGAAGTACACGCCGCTCGTCATCGACAAGCTGGCCGATACCAACGCCGCCTACGACGCTGGTCGTTGCGACGCGCTCACGACGGACCGCTCGGGCCTCGCCGGTACGCGCCTGCAGCTCAAGAACCCGGCGGACCATGTCATCCTGCCCGAGATCATGTCGCAGGAGCCGCTCGGCCCGGTCGTTCGCAATAACGACGTGCAGTGGTTCAACATCGTCAAATGGGTGTCGAACGCCTTGCTTGATGCGGAGTATCTGGGTGTCACGCAGGCCAACGTCGATGACATGACGAAGTCGGACCAGCCGGCGATCCAGCGTCTGCTGGGTCTGGGCGACAACGATTTCGGCAAGTCGATCGGCCTTGACGCCAAGTGGGCATATTACGTGATCAAGGATGTCGGAAACTACGGCGACATCTACGACCGCAACCTCGGACCCAAAACGCCGATGGGGCTCGATCGCGGTTTGAACGCCCAGTGGGACAAGGGCGGCCTGCAGTACGGCATTCCGATCGTCTAAGACTTGCGGAGGCCGGGCGTCAAAGCACCCGGCCTCTCGCTTTAGCGTCGCAGGCAGGTCGACGAGTTCGGGGGGCAGTACATAATGGCGGCGATAGATGCGGGCCGGGTCGCCGGATCGCGGGATCGTTGGTACAATAATCCACTGATCCGCAGCATAACGATCCAGATCGTCCTTGTGGTGGCGGTGGTCGCTTTTGTCGGCTGGATCTACCACAACACCACGACAAACCTGCATGATCGCGGCATTGCCACCGGCTTCGGCTTTCTGGGCCAGAGGTCCGGCTTCGACATCTCGACGTTCCTGCCGACCACCTCGGACAGCACGTATGGCTACATGCTGCTCGCCGGTCTGCTGGATACGATCGTGGTGTCGCTGCTGTCGATCGTCATCGCCACGATCCTCGGCCTCATCGTTGGAATTTCGCGGCTGTCGAGCAACTGGCTGATCCGGACCATCGCGACGATCTATGTCGAATTCTTCCGCAATATCCCGCCGCTCATCGTCATCCTGTTCTGGTACCTCGCGGTTATCGCGGCGCTGCCCAACATTCGCGACGCCATCCAGCTCGGACCGGAGATATCGCTTTCCAACCGCGGCTTCTTCATGCCCCGGCCGGTGCTGGGGCCGAACTTCCATATCGTGCTGATTGCCTTTGTCGTCTCGCTCGTCGCGGCATGGCTGGTGCGCTGGTGGGCCTATGCGCGGCGGATGCGGACGGGGCAGGGCTTCCCGTCCGGCTGGACAGGCCTCGCCATCGTGGTCGTGATCACGGCGGGCACCTTCGTTGCGACCGGTGATCCGCTGTCTTTCGAACTGCCGGTCAAGACGCGCTTCAATATCAATGGCGGGTGGACCATCTCGCCTGAGTTCGCGACGATGTTCCTGTCGCTTGGCGTCTATACCGCCTCGTTCATCGGCGAGATCGTGCGCTCCGGCATCATGGCGGTAAGCCACGGGCAAACCGAAGCGGCGAGCGCCATCGGGCTAAGGAGCGGGCAGGTGCTGCGGCTGGTCGTGCTGCCGCAGGCCCTGCGGGTGATCATCCCGCCGCTGGCAAGCGAATACCTCAATATCACCAAGAACACGTCGCTGGCCCTGGCCGTGGGCTTTGCCGATCTCGTGGCGGTGGGCAACAACGTGCTCAACCCGACCGGCCAGTCGATCGAGGTCGTCGAAATCTGGATGGTGTTCTACCTCGGCCTCAGCATCATCATTTCGGTGCTGATGAACTGGTTCAACGCGCGCATTGCGCTCACGGAGAGGTAGGGCGACATGAGCGACATGCAGTCGCAAGACGACCTCTTCTTTGTCCGCCAGGAAATGGTGGCGGAGTCGCCGCCGCCGGTGCGGGTGCGCGGCGTCTGGCCCTGGATGCGCGCCAATCTGTTCGGCAGCGTATTCGATACCATCCTGACCATCGTCGGCGTCGTCCTCGGCCTCCTGATCATCGTGCCGCTGGCACAATGGGGCATCTTTGGTGCGATCTGGGACGCGCCCACACGCGACACCTGCGCCGCCAATCCCGACGTTGCCTGCTGGGCCTTCGTGAAGGCCAACATGGGGCAGTTCATCTACGGCCGCTATCCGGATCCGGAGCGCTGGCGCGTCAACGTTTTCTTCCTGCTCATGGCGTTGACGGTCATCCCGCTGGCGATCCCGTCGGCGCCGTTCAAGCGGTTCAACCTGATTGCCGCGATCATCATCTTCCCGCTCGTTTCGAGCTTCCTGCTGGTGGGCGGCGTCCTTGGATTGCCCGAGGTGGATACGCAGGTCTGGGGCGGGCTGTTCCTGACGCTGGTGGTGTCCTATGTCGGCATGGCGGCGTCGCTGCCGTTCGGCATCCTCCTAGCGCTCGGCCGGCGCTCGAAAATGCCGATCGTCCACTATTTATGCGTGGCGATCATCGAAATCTGCCGCGGCATCCCGCTGATCACCGTACTGTTCATGGCGGGCATCCTGCTGCCGCTGTTCCTGCCGACCGGGGTCAACTTCGACAAGCTGCTGCGGGCGCTGTTCGGGGTGTCCTTGTTCGCCTCATGCTACATGGCCGAGGTGGTGCGCGGCGGCCTGCAGGCGGTGCCCAAGGGGCAGTACGAGGGCGCCAAGTCCCTCGGTCTCAACTATTGGACGATGACCCGGCTGATCATCCTGCCGCAGGCCATCACCATCGTGATCCCAGGCATCGTCAACACGTTTATCGGGCTCTTCAAGGATACGAGCCTGGTGTACATCATCGCGATCTTCGAACTGTTGAGCACGGTGCGCAACAGCTTCACCGATCCGAACTGGTCGACACCGTCGACGCCGGCCTCGGGCCTCACCTTCGCGGCGCTGGTGTTCTGGGTCTTCTGCTTCACGATGAGCCGCTACTCCAAATTCACCGAAGACCGGCTGCGCGTCGGCTACAAACGTTAGGATCCTCGCCATGACCCTGCCAGACGCCGCGACCGACCAGAAGATCGACACCAGCAAGATGAGGGTGTCCGACGAGGTTGCAGTGGATCTCATCGGCGTCAACAAGTGGTATGCCGAGTTCCACGTGCTCAAGGACATCAACCTAAGGGTGTTGAAGGGCGAGCGTATCGTCATCGCCGGGCCATCGGGGTCGGGCAAATCGACGATGATCCGATGCATCAACGCGCTCGAAGAGCACCAGAAGGGCAAGATCATCGTCGACGGCATTGAACTCACCAACGACCTCAAGAAGGTCGACGAGGTGCGGCGCGAAGTCGGAATGGTGTTCCAGCATTTCAACCTGTTCCCGCACCTGACGATCCTGCAGAACTGCACGCTCGGCCCGATCTGGGTGCGCAAGATGCCCAAGGCCAAGGCCGAAGAGGTCGCCATGCACTATCTCGAGCGCGTGAAGATTCCGGAGCAGGCCAACAAGTATCCGGGCCAGTTGTCGGGCGGGCAGCAGCAGCGCGTGGCGATCGCCCGATCGCTATGCATGAACCCGCACATCATGCTGTTCGACGAACCGACCTCGGCACTCGATCCCGAGATGGTCAAGGAAGTGCTCGAGGTGATGATCGGGCTTGCCGAGAGCGGCATGACGATGCTGTGCGTCACGCACGAGATGGGTTTTGCGCGGCAGGTGGCGAACCGCGTGATCTTCATGGACCAGGGCCAGATCATCGAGCAGAACGAGCCCGAGGAGTTCTTCCTCCATCCGCGGCACGAGCGAACGAAACTGTTCCTGAGCCAGATCCTGCACTGAGCCCGCGACGCCGCTGCGCTTGACCGGACGGGATCGGTGGTGAAGATGCCGCCGGGGCAGGAAGGAGCGGCCGCGTGAGTTTGCTTAGGCGTATGGCCCTTGCGGCTGCGGCGCTGTTGCTGCTGGCCGGGCCGGTGGCGGCGCAGGTGCCGGCCCCCGATGGACCGACGCTCAAGACCATCCGCGCGCGCGGGCACCTGATCTGCGCCGGCAGCGATCCGCTGCCGGGCTTCGCACAGGTCGATGCCAAGGGCATCTGGACCGGGTTCGACGTCGACTTCTGCCGCGCCGTAGCGGCGGCGATCTTCGGCGATCCAAGCAAGCTCGAGTTCCGGGCGCTGTCGGGCGACGCGCGCTTTGCAGAACTGCAAACCGGTGACATCGATCTGGTGGCGCGGGACGCCGACTGGACCATGCGGCGCGACACCCGCTACGGGGTGAGCTACGTCGCCTCGATCTTCTACGACGGGCAGGGGTTCATGGTGCCGACGTCGCGCAACATCGTGTCGGCGTACCAGCTCGACAATCTGCGCCTGTGCGTGCTGGACCAGAGCGACCAGCTCGCGAACCTGCAGGAGTTCGCCTTCGTCAACCAGGCGACGTACAGCGAGGTGCTGTACGAGGATCGCGAGGACCTCGCGGTCGCCTACAAGAAGGGGCTCTGCGACGCAGTGTCGGCCCCGGCGAGCTGGCTCAACGCCATTCGCCGCGGCATGGACGATCCGGGCAGCCAGCGCATCCTGCCGGAGCGGATCAGCAAGTCGGTGTTCGGGCCGGTGGTGCGGCAGGGCGACGATCAATGGTTCAAGATCGTGCAGTGGGTTGCGTTCGGTCTGATCGACGCGGAAGAAGCGGGGATCACCTCGCTCAACGTCGACTCGCTGAGCGCAGCCAAGACGCATCGCATCCGGCGCATCCTCGGCCTCGAGGGCGATTTCGGAGCGCCCCTCGGGCTCGCGCCGGACTTCATGAAGAAGGTGGTGCTGGCCGTCGGCAACTACGGCGAGCTGTTCGACCGCAATTTCGGACCGAACACGGGCGCGGGAATTCCGCGCGGCCAGAATGCACTGTGGAGCAATGGCGGCCTGATCTACGCGCCGAGCGTCGAGGACGACGGAGTGGGGGAGCAGTAGAGTCGCTTCGGTCCCAGAACAAGATTCCAGGGCGAGCGGAAGCGTCCGCCGGCCCGTCCGGCGATGTCAAAGAGCTGGCCGCTGGTATTTGTAGCGGCCTCGGCGGGACTAGGGTCCAAGCCGGTAGTCGGCAACTTATGGGACCTTCGTCCCGCCGACGCGTTGGGG